>CALEAW010000028.1 GCA_937943605.1 uncultured Sutterella sp.
ACGGCAGAAATAGCCATCACAGATCTCTAAAACAAGACCCCCTGGCCTCAGGTAAAGATCCAGGGGGAGCTTTTCATAGTTCCACAAAATCGATCACAATTTCGGGGCCGCTTTGCTTTGGTGAATCGTTCAACAAAAAACTGAGCCAAAGCCTAAAAACAAAGTGGCCCAACGGCATCTTGAGCTGTCGGGCCAACTTTGGCTACGGAGGCTTTACCGACCTCCTGAGTGACAAGGTGTACGCGGACAAATAGTGCTTCTCAGTAACGATAAACTTCAATCTAGATGGAAGCGCCGGCATTGGCCGGACTGCCGCGAAAGCCGTTGTCTTATAGTTAAGATACGCCTCTTTTAGAGAAAAAACAAGCTTTTTTGCGCTGTGAGAGCGTGGCGTTTTGCCTTATAGCCAACCTAGTCTATGGTCGACTACAATATAAGGATGCCCTCAAAAAATGGTTGAGCCGAAAAAGGAGTGCAACATGAGAAAAATCATTCGAGCGAAAAAATATCTTGCTTGGGAAGGTCGTCATCGATTTCGCCTTTATACCGCTTGTCGTCGCTACCTCAAGGACAAGACGGGCGGTATTTCGTACGAAGGCCGCACCTATCGCACGATTGAAGACATGTTTGCCTACTTCGGGATCTAAAGCCCATCCACGTCGTTTTATTTGGGCGACAGCATTCAATTTCGACATATCAAGACCACGTAACGGTCTACCCTCCAGACCTATCAAGGATTTCTATGAATCGACGCCAATTCGTTAGCGCCGCCCTCACCTTGCCCGTATTTGCGATGGTTAATGGTTGCTCCACCGAAGAACCCTACCGTGGTCCTACGGTGGTCGGTCAATGGATTGACGCCAAGCCTTTACCACCCGAACAAACCATCGTGTTTGATTTCTTGCCTGACGGCAGCGCCACAACGACCAAGGGCGCTCCCTGGGCCATTGAATCGTGGTCCCTCACAATGGATACAATTACGCTCTCGGGGACTTACCTCAAAAATGGTGTTCGTCAGCGCTTTAAAACCACGTATAACTTACGCGAATTGACGCTCAACACCCTGCTCCTTGAGCAAAACAGCAAATTCTTACGCTTTATTCGCCCTTAAGGTCTAAAGCTCAAAACCAATCTGGGCAGTCGTCTGGTATGACATTGATTCCTTTAGGAATGCGCGCCAAGTAGAGATGCTTTTTGGCGCGCGTTACCGCAGTATAGAGCCATCTAAAGTAACTCTGATCAAGGTCTGGCTTATGCCAGCCGCAGTCAACAAAAACGTGCTCCCATTCACCACCTTGAGACTTATGACAGGTCACGGCATAACCATAGCGCACATGCCAAGCGTTGACATAAGGATCCTTCGCCAAGGCTTCTTGGTACTGAGATGACTTTTTCTTGAGATGAGAGTGACGCTTCGCAAAGTCAATCAAAATCCCTTGTATGATGAGGGACAAATTGGGCGCAGCCATCATTTCGAGTTCGTTTTCGATAATGAGCCCGTCGGTCGTAAAAAGCTCACCCTCCTCGTTTCTTAATTTCAAGGTCACCTCACGAAACCGCAACGCCAAAGGTTCGCGCTCTCGAAAGCCACCGTATTTCAATCGCTCTTTCGGTAACGGCACGGTACGCGTGACGACGCCGCCCACACGCACCACTTGGGCAAAGTCACCATTACAGACAAAATTTTCGTTGATACGCGTATTCATGATGATCATGAGCTTGTCGCCCACGGTCACCTCTTCGACCCGGAAAAAGATGCGCACGCAAAGCGAAGTTCAGTTCTTGAACGCGCTTATTACTATGAGCAATCATGACCGCATGGCGAGTGATTTTGCGACCCATCACTTCAAAACAAAGATCAGCCATCTCTCGAGGTGTGATCGGTGTCAGGTCGTCAAACTCACTAAAAGGAACCTTTGGTCCACGATAATCATGACGCTTGATCGCTTCTCGAAGATCTAACGACGTGCGCATGATGCCGCTATCAGCCTCTTGACGCACAATGTCGGAGAGCACATGTTCGTAGGCTTTGATGCCAAAGTTGTCATAGAGATATTTCGCACTGAGTGCAGGCGACTCCGTCATATGTACAGGTGGCAACTGTGCCACGTCACCTACAAAAATGACCTTACGTGTGAGATTTCGATCCCCTTCACTCACAAAATGGAAGAAGTCAGAGAGCAACTGACCACTACCAAAACGCAAAATCCCACCTTCGACCGCTCGATCACTCACCATCGAGGCTTCGTCAACGATATAGACCACATCGTTTGCATCGGTATTGATCGTGAGTTCGCTCACCAAGCAGAAGTCTTCAGAATCGTCAGGATTCACCGCTTCGGTTTTGCCATAAAGATGGCTATGCATGGTCGAGGCACGGCGCTTAACACGGGTTCCCAAGACTTTGGCTGCGCGCCCTGTCGGCGCTAAAAGCACCACATCTCGATGTTGACGCGTGAGGTAGTCCACAACGCCCTTCGTCATGAAGGTCTTACCCGTACCGACATAGCCTTTTAAAAGAAAAACGCCAATGGGTTCGGTCTTTAAAAAGGCTTCGAGTTTTGGAATCAATGTCCGTTGTCCATCGGTCAATTCGACATTTCGAAAAGCATCAGCCAGTCGAACCTCTTTGACATAGTCTGGGCGATACGAATCAGCCGAGTCTAGTTTCTCATGAACGCCATCGACGAAATCTTCAGGCACAACTTCGTCCTGCGACGACGTCACATCAGACGACATCACACTATCAAAAGGATTGAAGGACGAAGATAAAAGCGGCACGATTGTTCAACCATCAGGGAATCATTCATACTTCTAGCTTAACCTGAACTGCCTCAACATGCGTCCTTTTGAAGAACCTCGCCTACGAGTTGAGGCCACAAACAGACGGTTTTACACCTTACCATTGACTGTGCGAGAGCGAAACCATCCAAAATAATGGCGCAACCGTGAAAAAACGCCATTTGAAAACGTGCAATTTCGTGAAAAAACGCCTAAAAAATGGTGGCGCATTCGTGATAACACTGTTTCTTTGATTCGTTGGCAATCGTTTTCAGTCTCCCATCTTATTCGTCAAAAAACCATCAAAAACGGGTTATTTAAGCGGAGCGTTTACCCTAGTCACGAAAACCTGCATGGCATCTTGGAAGATGTCGGCTCTACAATTTAAAGATTACTTCTTGCAACTCGCCTCAGAGTTGCACGTCAACAAAAAAGGATTTCAACCTATGTGTACTTCCGTAATCGTTGGTGAAAAGGCCACGGCCGACGGGTCGTTTCTTGTTGCCCGTAGTGCTGACAGCAGTGCACTCAAAGCCCAACATTTCGTGATTCATCCTGCTCAAGACTATCCTGAAGGCGCAATGTATCGCACGAAAGATCATCAGGGTGCGACAGCCTTTGAATATCCCATGCCGGCACATGCCATGCGTTATACGACAGCGCCCAACTGGCAAACACAGCTCCATGGTGCCGTGGGCTTTAATGAAGCGGGTTTAGGCATTACGGGAACCGAATCAATCTTTGCGCGTGATGATGCCTTAGCCATTGATCCGTATAACAAAACAACGGGCATTACTGAAGACGACATTTTGGATGTGCTCTTGCCACGCTGCCGTACCGCCAAAGAAGCTTGTGCGCTTTTAGGTCGCATCATCGAAGAGCAAGGCGCTGGCGAAGGCTTTGGTGTGGGCTTTGTCGATGCTACGGACGTTTGGTACCTGGAAACGGGGACGGGTCATCAGTGGATTGCCCACCGTACGCCGGCTGATAAGTATATGGCCACTGGCAACCAGGGTCGTTTACGTGAATACGATCCGGCACGCGCTGACATGATGGGCTCGCCAACGGTCATGGACTTTGCCAAGGCCAATGGCTTCTGGAAGCCTGAAGACGGTGCCTTTGATTTTGCCAAGGCTTATACCCGTGACGACAGCCGTGATCGTGTCTATAACGACCCACGTGTTTGGGTAATGCAAAAGATGCTCAATCCGTCGCTCGAACAGCCTGTGGATGACGGTCGCAACTTTGACGTCTACCTCACGCCTGAAAAGCCGATTACGGTGAATGACCTCAAAGCCATCATGCGTAACCACTTTGATGGTTCTGAGCACGATCCCTATCAGTTTGGCCTCAATGGTGACGAACCCTGGCGTCCAGTAAGTGTTTTCCGTACCTACGAAAGCCACGTGATGCAGGTTCGCCCGTGGTTGCCCATGGCCATTGGTTGCACGATTTATTTGGCCTGGGGGATGGCTGACCTTTCTTGCTACGTGCCCTTCTATCAAGGTCTTGAACGTGTACCTGAACATTATGGCGTTGGTTCTGCTCACGCGGACCGTCGCTCGGTGTACTGGAAGTTCCGTAAGCTTCAAACCTTGGTCATGACAGACTATGCGGGTCTAGCCCCGATGGTCAAGAAGGCCTTTGCCGACTTTGAAGCCTTGACGGCGACCCGTCAGACCGCCATGGAAGACGATTACGTTGAACTTTTGAAGACGGATGCCGATCAGGCACAAGCCCTCTTGAATGACTTCAACCTACGTATCTTGGCTGAAGCCGAAGAACTCGCTGAACGACTCCTTGACGACTGCTTCACGAAGCGTACGTCTGACATTCAGGATCAGATCTACTTCCGTAATCGTCAGAACAAAGACTAAGCAACAAGCCTTACGTCACACTAACCAAAAGCAAAAAAGCACCCCTCTCGGTGCTTTTTTGCTTTTCTTTCAACCTTTCAATAACGGGTTATGACGTATTTCAACAGCTCACGCTTTGGTGCTCTTTATTTACGTCCTTTTTCACGCATGGCCAAAATAAAGACAGTAGCAAAAACAAAGACGATACCGATAGCTTCTGGCATCGTAAAGGCCGTGCCCAAGAGCGTGACCGACATCACCACAGCGGTTAAAGGTTCAAAGGCACCCAAGATGGCCGTCACCGAAGGCGGCACATAGTCAAGGCTCTTTAAGTAGCAGAAAAAGGCCAAAGCCGTCCCGACCACAACAATGTAGAGGTACCCCAAGACCGTCATCCAACTCCAAGTACCACTCATAGAGAATGGCGGATGAACGAATAAGGCAATCAAGCCTGCAAGCAACATACCCCAACCAACCACGGTGCCCACCCCTAAGGAGGCAATGGCACGACGAGGCTGCAAGGTACAAAAGGCACCGCAAGCGGCGGACGCCAAACCCCAAAGCACGCCCGACACCGAGAGATTCACAACCGACAAGTCGCCCTTCGTGACGATCAAGCCTACCCCCATGACGGCACACACGAAGGCTAAAAGTTCTAAGCCTGAAACCGGCACACCGTGACGTAAGGCTAACCACCCGATAATAAATAAGGGGCCTGTTAAGACCATAATGGCAGCCGTCGCCGCCCCGGCATCACGAATCGCCAAAAAGAACGTGAGCTGCGTGGCCAGGACGCCAAGCCCATAAATGAGCACATCAACAAAAAGCTGACGATTACTAAAGAGGCTCTTAATCGCAGCGCGTGACGTTAAAGCTGAAAAAGCTGCCAATAAGACACCTGCGCCAAAAACGCGCAATGACACCAAGTCACCAGCCGTAAAACCACCGTCGGCCATCATGACCTGGGCAGCAACCCCCATCGAACCCCATCCAAAGCCCGCCATAAAAGCGAGCAAAAATCCAAAGATCGGGCGTGTCCCCTTTTGCGTCATTGACGTCTCCAAAATACGAATCGATAGATTGTACCGAAAACGCTATTCATGACGCATTAGCATCACTAGTTAGGAGAATGGGCTTAAGCCACTTCACGACATATCCGACCATAAAAGCAGAGACGAGTGTGCCTATGCCAATGACACCGAAATGGTTTAAGAAAAGCCAACTGACGATGAACGCGAGCATCACGCAGGCAACATCATTGGCGACTTTTAAACTTGCAAACGAACGGTTGGTCACCATCGACATCGCCAAAATTGCGCCCTCCACTGGTTGCATCAAAGTGTCGGACTTAATCTGCAAGAGTATCCCGATGGCCGCCAAGACGTTAGCAATGAGCGAATAACTAAACGCAATCCAAACGTTAGGCACTGGCAATGCGCTTAAGGTCAGCACCCAAACATCAATCATGGCGCTGAAGACAAAAACGGAGGGTAGCTGCAACAAAAAAATCGGACGAAGTCGATCACGCAACAACAGCACTTCGATTAAGAAAAAAATGATGTTAAGAGCAAAGGTCAAAGTGCCTAGCGTCGAACCAACAACCTTAGAAAGCGCGAGCGGCAAGGTCGTAACTGGCATCGTGCCTAAAGCAGCGTGCGTAATCAGAGCAATGCCACAAGTATGAATAGCCATACCTAGCACGAGCCAGAAGAGACGAATAGAGAGCGGTTGACGGATTTGCATACCTATCTAAGTAGTTTGTTTGAGAGGAGATTCCCGAAGTTTAGACGCTTTTCGGCTACCCTGTTGTACACTTCAGAAGTCAACTCAAAAGGAGCAACATCCGCCTATGTCTTCGGACCACATACAACCGCTCGCCGTCATCACGGGGGCTTCTAGCGGTATCGGACGCGAGTTCACCAAACTGGCGGCTGCAAAAGGCTATCGAGTCCTACTGATTGCGCGCAATATGCACGCCCTTGAGGTACTGAGCCGCGACCTTCGTACTGAAACGCATTTGCTTGCGCTCGACCTTACGGCTGCTGGCGCCGTCGACCAAATTTCGAGTTGGTTATCTGACCGTCGTATCACGCCTGAGATCTTCATCAATAATGCGGGCTTTGGGGCCTTTGGTGCCTCGTCTGACATGGACGAAGCCATGCTTAAGAAGATGATCCGCCTCAACGTCATGGCGCTCACGTCACTTTCTTTACGTATGGCTCGCCGTACGAAACGTGAAGGCCATGGTCGTATTCTTAATGTTGCTTCCACGGCAGCCTTTCAGCCCTGCCCTTATTTAGGCGTCTATGGGGCCACCAAGGCTTATGTGCTTTCTTTTACCGAGTCTTTGGCTGAAGAACTTCGCGGAACTGGGGTGACTGCCACGGCGTTTTGCCCAGGTCCCACACGTACCCAATTTGGCGTGACCGCTGGCCTCAAAGCCGATAGTCCTTTTGAGCGACTCTCGGCCGACCCTGAGAGCGTCGCTAAAACGGGCTTTGAAGGCATGATGGCTGGAAAAGTTGTCGTACTTGACGGTTTTACTAATCGCATTGGCGCATGGATGACACGCTTCTTGCCACGCAATATCGTCCGTCGCATCGCATCGAACCTATTGCAAAAAATGGAATAAGAGCGAAAATCCGTCTCGCAACTCAAAAAACTAATGGCGCCGAAAACTGCTTTTCGACGCCATTTATTTTTGGACTCAGATCCGCTTAGTGGGCTTTACGGGTCAAAAGGTCAATCCAGCACATGACCAAAGCCGAGAGCACGAACGTCAAGTGGATGATGACGTACCACATGAGCTTATCGTTGCCGATCGTTTCGATGTTCATGAAGATTCGCAACAAGTGAATCGACGAAATCGCAACGATGCTCGCAGCCACCTTGTTCTTCAAGCTGCCAGCGTCCATCTTGCCGAGCCAGCCTAAGCGCTCAGACTCCTGCTCATTCAAATCAAGACGAGAGACAAAGTTTTCGTAGGACGAATACATCACCATCACGATGAGACCGCCCACAAGGCCCATGTCGATCATCGACAAAAGCGACAACACGAGGTCAGCTTCAGAAAGTTCGAAGACATGTGGCAAGACGTGCCAGGCTTCCTGGAAGAATTTCAGCGTCAAAGCCAAGAGGCCAACCGAAAGGCCTAAAAAGAGCGGCGCTAAAATCCAACGCGCGCTGTAGAAAAGTTTTTCGAAAATAGTTTCCATTGTGGTCCGAAACAGTTAAGCAACACTATCGTTATAGATAGGTCGATAGAAAAATGTTTGGCGATTTTACACAAAAACCACACTTCAAAGAGGCCGTGGACACATTTTTTTTCGGTTAATTGTTGCAAATCTTGAAGAGCAAAAAGACCGCAGGCGGAGGACTTATTGTGAGTGGACGATGAGAATTTGTTTAGGAGCAAAGTAAGACATCGAGCCTGCTAGATGAATCAGGACAACTGCCCTACTCTGACTTCATAGCAAGGTTGCGAAAACCAACAAAAAATGGCGCATCGCTGCGCCATGAATCTAAGAAGATGCCACCTCAGTGCACGGTCACGAATCGAACTCGTGGTTAATGGACGGTGAAAGAGTCGTAACAGTACGCGTGTCACAATGAAGGGTCACAATGACAGGCCATATGTAAAGGTGAATTCCGCCTTCGTGAGCCGCGACACTGAAGTAGCAATAGGCTTGAAATTAAAGCAAGTCGGTCGTCCAGTTTGCGGCCTGTACCGTGGCATCAATTTCACGAATACGAACAGCCAACTGATCTAAAGCCTTTTGATGAGCGGCCACATCAATCGTGGAGAGGATACGAATATCCGTAGCGCTATGACGTTCCGTACGACGAGCGGCCGTATCAAGCACATCACGAAGGATGTTGAAACGTCGCTGCGCCACTTCACGCTCAGCCACCCAATCCGCTAAAGGACGACCTTCAACAATCGTTTCGATATTGGTACGACCAATGCGAAAGATCAGGCGCTGTAAAGCCTCAGCCGTTTCGTCCAAAAGGCCAAAGAGCATGACTGGATCTTCGCTCGGCGTATCACCCTCTTGAACGCGTACATTCGCCGTCAGACGATCGTGCAGACGATCTAAACGCGTCTGCAACTCTTTACGTTCGTTGAGTGCTTGAGCTAATTTCATATCATTCTTCTCCCGTTCAGGGTTTAATCCAACGTGATCTGCAAGGTTTGCATACCGGGGATTAACTGGCTGTCAGCCAACTTGACTGGCTTACCAGTTTCAGGACGCAAGCCAAGGATCTGACCATCTTCAACGCCACGGCCTGTCTTGACCGTGTAGGAAGCCACCGTAAAGAGGAATTCCTGAATCGTTTCCGGCTTTTGCGTTGTCGGCAAGATTTCGAGTTCACGCTGCAAGAGGTAGCTCATACCCATCGTAAAAGCGATGAAATGCGTTTCGTCAGCCTTAGCAATGGCAAAGGTCACAAGGTTAAAGAGCGGCAGTTCGCCCCCCTTCATCACGACGGCGCCTTCACGATAGCCATCTGTGCCAATGATGGTCGAACCATTATCGATAGCCAAAGCAGACGGTTGTACACAAAGTGCAGAAGCTACCTTGACAAGCATCTGAGCGGCATCAAGAAGACCTGCGGTCTTCGGGATAGCAGCGACGGCCAAATGGGCACGGTGCAATTGAGCGATTGCCCCCGCTTGCGGCCACAACGGATTCATCGCGGCATGCATACGCGTCATTTCAGCGGGCAACGGTTCGTTAAAGAGCTTGATCGCGATCACAACGCCTTCGTGTTCAAAGACGAGAGAATCTTCAGGCGTAGCTGGCACATCCTTTTCGGGCACCGTGATTTCCCAATCTTCAGCCAAGGTCTTCACAAACAAAGCTGGATCCCACTCGGCGGCGGACAGTAAAACGGAAGCCTCAATAGGCGTAATCTGCATAGCGGATTCTTCGGTCATGATGGTCGTTCTCTTTAAAATAAAGGTCAACGCACAGATGGATTTCTATGCGCAAATGTATTCGGATTATATAGGCTAGGCGCACGAAAAGCGCAGTTACCCTCTAAAAGGCCTTGCGTTTTAAGCGAATCGTTGGCTCACAGCGGCTTTAGCTTCTTGCGTAAATTGCAAAGACTCGCGAATTTTTCGGACAGTCCGTCGGCAGGTTTCAACATCCAAACGCCCTGCCTTACGCCACGCGTCCATTTGTTGATAGACGGGCTCAGGCTCAACAGTCGCTAACATTGATAGACACCAAGCGAGCGCCATCGATAAGTAATAGTCGCCTGACGCAGCCATCGATAAAGCGCGCGCACTGGCGCGATCTAAAGCACTCAAAGCCATAGGGAGCGTCGTTGGCTTACGATAAAAAGTCAGCAACCAAACAAGAGCGACACGCACGGTCCAAGGATTCTTTGATGCGAGTTTGGTTTCAAGATATGCCAAATAACCTGCAGGATCCCGAGCAATTCGCTTCACAGCAGACCCCATCAGGTCACACGTCGCCCAACCTGTCATATACGGGAATAGCCGATCGATGTTCTGCCAATAGATGTCGTCAGGCACACGCTTCAATCCGCCCGCTACAATTGTCGCGACCATCAAAGCTTCTTGAGACGCAAAAGGATGATCACGCTTAAAAATCTCATCAAGAAACCCCTGAGGGTTTTCTTTGAGAATTTCTTTAGCTAATGCACGAACCTTGGGCATACGAACACCCAACCGATCCGTGATTCCAGGTTGAAGCTTGTCACCAAAGACCTTGTAGGCTGGATCCGCTGCACTCATCAATTCATAATCGAGCTCGTCAGGCGTCATCATCAAAAAATCTCAAAAATTAACTCAATCAAAACAACGAAATTTGCGCTAGATCTACTCTCTCTGAGCGAAACCGCTTGAAGTAAGCCAAAATTTTAGACCGCTCGCGCTAGAATAGCCACAAATGGACTCGTCTTGCACTTATATGCAAACACAACGCACGCTCCCCTATTTTCTTTTAGCCCTCGTCGTGATCGTCGCCTGGGGCTTTTCTAACATCGCAACCAAACATCTCTATGCTCACGGTATGGGTCCCTACGCTGTCTTGGCCATCAGAACCTTGATGGCCTATGGGATACTCATTCTTCTTTGTCACGACAAGCTCTTTGCGAATTCGCTCGCTGACGAAGCTCGCCTTGCGCTATTAGGCATTCTCTGTGTGCCTATCTACCACGGTCTTGAAAACATAGCTCTCACAGAGGCGCATGCAGGCACCGTTTCGGTCGTGATGGCATCCGCTCCTTTACTCACGGCCTTACTCGTCATTTTGCGTTGGCGAGCCTTTCGCTTACATTGGATGACAAAGCTCGGAAGTTGCACCGCCGTCACTGGTCTCTGTTTGGTTGCTTTTGACGACTTGATCATGAGTGACCTGCCGACTGAAGGCTTTATCCTGGCTTTGATCGCTGCCTTTGCCTGGGCTGTCTACACAGCGCTACTAAAGAGTGTTCATAGCTATAGCCCGCTCTTTGTGGCACGTAAAGCCTTTGGCTGGGGCTTATTTGCCGTCATGCCCTTCTTCTTAGCAGAAGACCCCACCGACATTCAGCTTCTATCAGATCCTTCGGTCTTTATGACGCTCGTTTTCTTGGCTGCGGGTCCCACAACTCTGTGTACAGTCTTATGGCAACGTGCTTCACAAGCCACCGGTGCCGATGCGATTAGCAATGGTCTCTTCTTAATTCCGATCATTACGATCATTGCGGGTTGGTGGTTCCTTGACGAAGGCATGTCCTTCGTTGGCATCATGGGCACGTTGATAGTGCTCTGTGGAGTGTGGAGTGCCGATATCGGCATGAAGCGCGTCTCGGCTGTTCTAGCGGGCGCCGACCCAAAGCTACTTAGCGCAAAGATCTCATTCTAATCCCTAAAGGGACTTCATCACCCATTATAGAAACCGCCCGACGCGCTTCTGGCGGTTTTCTTTTTGCATTGCGCTGCTTGAATCACTATACGTGCCCACCACAGAGCTGCTACTAAAACGCCACAAAAGCCAAAACCTCAAAGGCGTGACAATGCCCAATTGAAGTTCACATGACGAACATCAGTCGAAAAAAAGCGAGCGTTGCCCAAATGCACCTCCAGACGCCCACCAAAACTCACACCCCTTCGTATTTGCTCGCTAAACCACCTATCACGCATCGGACAAGTCAACACCTTACCGAGCCACTGCAACGCTGATAACGAGCGTCTAGAGGCACCTGAGAGCATCTCTGCGAACGAAGGTATGTAGACTTCGGCGATCTAACCAAACATTAGCTATGCAAACAGATTCAACAGAGCCGAGTCACAAAAGTCATGAGAGATTAAAAAAGGACGTGTTTGAGCACAAAGTGTTGTGTCGGAATAAACGCATTAATTTTTCGAAATATCAAGGCTGTTTAGCTAGGTCTCGAACTTCAAAAGGCCAAGCATCCTTCATCAAGTTTGTGAGTGAACGAACGAGAAGACCGATCAGACAGCTTACCACGAACTTACGCCATTCAAGGTGACCAAATCTAAAAACCACTCCGAATACTTAAGGGTTAACGCTCGTTTAGAAAAACTGAACGACATTTTGGAGGCTTTATCGATCAAACATATTAGGTTCCTTATCGGGTCATTTATTCTAGCTGATTTCATACGCCTTACCAAAAAATTCATACCGCCGTTTTCCAAAAACTTCTCATTTTTTGATCTGACTTTTGAGTTCAAGCTCAAGCAGCTACACCCGGAGCTCACCATGGACCAACCCCAAAATCCTTTTTTTTGAGGTCACCTTTTTGCCCTGAAACATGGCAAAATATGGCTTTTCGTCAAAAAGAGACGCACAGAAGTGAAAAACATTTAGTTTCCGTAATGAAATTAAATAGGCTTTTCACAGCCAGAGTTCTTTTCAGACCTTTGCCGGCTTCGATTTTGGACAAAACTCGGACGACAAAATAACCGCTAAGAAACGCCTCAATGAGTAGCCTTTCGCACTCAAGACGAATTTTAAGGCGCTCTTTAGTGTTTTGTTGCCCTCTACCCGAAAAGAGCCCCCAAAAAGCTTTTAGGCGGGTTGATCTTCACATTTTTGTAGATTTTTGCGTATTTTCTGGCGCTCGCTCAAAGCTTCGAAAATAGCGTAAAATCCTTTTAAAATTAGACATTACTTTGAATAGGGTAGTGTAGAGAAGGCTAGAAGCTTTGTCCGTACAAATTGCAATGTGATGCATCGGACGGTCAAAAGGAGAAGATTTCCATCGAGTCTTCTGCCACTAGCTTGCAACACATCGTCCCCAGGTATGTGCGTAGACTGGCCGCGATCTCCCTCAAATCCACGAAGCCATTTTCCAAAAAGGCGCGAAATGAGCTTCAAAGGCTAGATCAAAACCCTTTTTTAACGCCTTAGAAGGCACATAATTCACACAATTATGGTTGTTATTCGAGTATAATTCACATTATACGATGAGTTACGAGATCGGCCTTCTACGCAAAAACTAGGCAAAAAACGCCAAATTCACCGCGTTTTCAACGATTTCTCATCCGTCCAGAAAAATTCTCTTTATTTATATAAAGATGGTGATTAACCGCTTTAGTTCACAGGATATTGCGTGTTATGCGTCCCTCCTTTGCTGTTGAAGAGTCTATTCGTCTCCTGGGTGCCAATCTCAAAGCTGCCCGTTTACGCCGTCGCCTACCCCAGGCAGTGGTAGCTGAGCGTGCCGGCATTTCGCTCAACACCCTCTCAAAAATGGAAAAAGGAGATTGCGGCATTGCGATTGGTAATGTCGCTGCTGTCCTTCAAGCTTTGGGCTTAGGCACACCGTTTTCTCAACTTGCGACGCCAACTGATGACGAAACAGGCCTCCTCCTAGAAGCCCAACGCCTCCCTCAAAGAGCCCGTCAACCGAAGAAGGAGGGTTAACAAAAATGAGTAGCCCTTCTGCTCGTTTGTACCACGTCTATACCAATCACTTACCAGAACGTCGTCTGATTGGTCGTCTGGTCGTACCTTGTCATGAGGATACCCTTTCGGGAACCCGATCAAATAACCCTGCTTTTTTGCCCTCGTCCGGAGCGACCTTGCAGTTTCAGTATGATGAGGCGTGGTTGAAATCAGGCTTCTCTTTGGGCTTTGACCTCCCCTTGACGCATGCGATTCATCGCCCTAGGCTCGGCAAATCATCGTTCAGTTTTCTTGAAGACCGTGCGCTAAGCTCGCTGAATTTGCCCCTCTTCTTTAATTCGTCGCACCCCGATCCAAGAGCCCTTCAGGATGCCAGCAAATTAGAAAATGCTGCAATTCGCCTTTTAAATGTCGAAGATGCGCTCGGAAGTTTGGTGTTTGAGTGTGAAAATGCACCAAAGATTGAGACAATCACGCGTGTCCGAAGTACGTTAGAATTACCCGACCTCATTTACGCTTATCACACCATCGAAAGAGGCAAATCGCTCATTGCGCCATTAGCCCTTTTGCAACGTGCTACGACGTTGCCTGGTGACCGTCCCGTTTTCTCGATTGAGCTCGATCGCCTTCCTCAAACGTTGCATCTTCGTTCGATGAACGATCCGATTGATCGTCCTTTGTGGGGACATGTGGCTTTATTAATGGCCGAACGTTGCGGCCTTCGAACGGTGAAGAGTACGCTCTCACGTGCTATGGGAGAATCGGTTTGGTTTACCACCCGCGCCGACCGTGACTCGTCTGGTCGACCTTTAATGCTTTTAACGGCCGCCACCTTAGCGACGCGTTCCGATGGCCCTCGGCCTCTGAAACCTGGGTATCTCGCGATTGCTGATATTCTCAATCGTGACGGTGCCTCACCCACCGAAGATCTGCAAGAAGCCTGGCGCCGTATCGCCTTTATTGCGATGACGGGTGGCAGTAGCGATTCGTTAAAACGTTGGCAATTCGTGCGTGACCCCTTAGGATGGCGATTGGCACCCGCCTATACCTTTGAATGGAACCCCAACGATACGCGCCCAGGTCTCACGATGGACGGGCGAAAGCGCCTTGGCATGCCTGAAGATGCGCTTCAATATGCGCCCTACTTTGGCTTGACGGTGACTGAAGCTAAACAAAGCCTCATGCAAATGCGCCGTGTCTTTTCTGATTGGCAAGACATCGCCATCGAAGTGGGCGCCGATCCGCGCGACGTCGCTTATATGGCCTCGTTCTTTGATGAACACCTGTAACGCGAATCCACTTAAGAAAAAACCTCGGAATCGTTTGAGAAACCGAGGTTTTTTGTCGGGGTCGACAAATTATTTGGCTTTTTTATCAGCCTGGCGGTGCTTCAGCGCCTCAGGATTCACCTTGATCGGCGTTTCCCAACGCAAGTCGCCAGATTCATCTCGAACTGCACTCATGCGACGATACTTTAAGGCAATGGAGCCTGGCGTACGACCGCGCGCATGACGTTGCGATTCTTCATACGGTGCTTCAAGACCAGTCACAAACTCAGCCGACCAAGTATGACCCTCCTTCTGGTCATTCTTGAGCGAAGCATTGGCTAGTTGCTCAGCCGTAAAGGCAGCGCCTGGACCACCTACCGCCAAAGTCAAACCTAAAGCATCAAGCACCGCGAGTACCTTATCGAGTTGTACCGTAGGCTTGCCATTTTCGAGTTCAACAAAGAAGCGACGTCCCACACCACAACACACCGCTGCGTCCGTTTGGGACATGTTCAATCGTTGACGTGCCAAGCGTACCAATGCGCCGATTTCAGCAACATTCGATACATGGATCCGTTTGGTACGGTGCACCTGACGTACAGCTGGACGTGGTTCACCATCCCCCTTTTGAGAGGCCTTAAGTTCGGTCATATGTTTTCCTTTTTATGATGTCCGAAGGTTTTTTCTTAATCTCTTTGATTGTACTCGACTATTGTTAAGCGTGGCGTAATCTTGAATGAACTCCTACAGGAGGTTGTCCTATCGTCATTCTGTTACTTACTCCGATATTCGCTCGGACTGACCGCGCTTAACCCTAGTCGTTATGCACGCATCGCTCGATCGAGCGCAGCAAAACCGCGCTCTAAGTCATCAATCAAGTCAGCAGGATCTTCTAACCCCACAGCGACACGTACCATACGTTTAAAAGGTGTTCCTCTTACCGTTCGGGTACCGTAACTCTTGATGAGCAAACTTTCAAAACCACCCCAACTATAGCCTCGACCAAAGAGTTCTAAGGCATCAACAAAGGATGACAACTTGTCTTCATATTCAGGCTTAAACACCACACCAAAAAGACTCGTGGCACCTGTAAAGTCACGCTTCCAAATTTCGTAGGACGGGTCTTCAGGCAAAGCTGGCCAACGAATTGATTCAACTTCGGGACGCGTCTTTAACCAATCCACAATCTTTTGCGTCGATTGAGACTGACGTTCAACACGCACACCCATCGTGTGTAATCCACGATAAGCCAAATAAATGTCATCAGGCGAAGCAGCCTGACCTAAACGCACGACCGTACGATAGACCTTTTCCCAAACGCGCTCATTACCGATGATGACCCCCATCGTGAGGTCTGAATGACCACCGATATATTTAGTGGCAGCATGGATCACGAGGTCTACCCCATGATCCAATGGCTTAAAGTAAAGGGGCGTTGCCCACGTGTTGTCGATCACCGTCACGACATCATGACGACGGCAGACGCGCGCAATCGCGGGCACATCCATGAGTTCAAAAGAATGTGACCCCGGGGTCTCCATCATGACAACTGTGGTATTAGGCTTAATAAGCGCTTCAATGCCCTCACCGATTAACGGATCAAAAAACTCAACGTCAATCCCCATCGGGCGCAAAATGCATTCAGCAAAGTCACGCGTCGGCCCATAAATCGAGTCCGCAAATAGCGCATGAGCGCCTGCCTTCATGAAAGCAAAAAGCGGCGTCGTTGTGGCGGCCAACCCAGTCGAAAAAGCCCAAGCTCCATAGGCATTAGGCCCTTCAAGGGTCTTTAAAGCATCATAAAAAGCCTTATGTGCGGGACCTCCATAGGTACCGTAGCAAGGTTTTGTTGGCTTACCCGCATGCTCCGCGACCACACGTGCCATCATATCTTCACAAGAGTCATGAAGGACGGTCGATGCACGCACTACAGGCGGATTGACATAACCCCATTCGGGATCTAAATGACGCCCTGCGTGGACGAGCTGCGTATCAAGACGCAACGTCTTTGATGCCATGATGATCTCCAATCACAAAGTTAAGCCGACAGCATCGTTGAGATGACACTGTCGGCAAAGACTAGGTAATTGATTGTACGCTTTAGTACCTAGATAAGGCAAATCACCAGCCTCTTATCATGGCCTTTTCTGCACACTTTATTGACTTCCAATCAGGTTGGAATAACCGCCCAAGCACGAACAGGGAAGCCAGGCATATCTTTAAATTTCGGAACACCCACAAAGATGACGCCGCCCGTTTCTGGCAGCAAGTCTAGATTGCAGAGAAGTTCAACTTGATAGTGATTGCTGTCGAGGACGTACTTTTCGCAATCCAAGAATCCACGCTTAATCACGTCACTCGCGGCATCCGTATCCAGCATTTCATGACCTACGGCCGTAATCTTGCGATCTTCGAATAGGAGCTTGAGCGTATCAAGCCCCCAACCTGGCGAATGCGCCACACCGTTTTCGTCTTTGTTGGTCATGTCACCCGACGACCAACGTTTGCTCCAGTTACTCGAAAATGCTACAAACGAGCCTTCTGGAATGCGGCCGTTACGCGCTTCCCAAGCTTCAATATGATGTGGTTCAACAACAAAGTCTGGATTTTTTGCCACTTCGTCTTCGAGATGCAAGACATAAAGCGGGAGCATTAGTTCATCAAGTTCAATCGCATCCAAGCGACGGCGTCCTTCAACAAAATGCTCTGGCGCATCAATGTGCGTGCCATATTGCGTCACAAAACTCACACGCTCGACATGAAAGCCTGATTCTGGCACTGTATAGAGCGTTTCTTGCGTCATCTTAGGAAACGGTCCAAAACGAGGAATCTCGTCGTGAACAAGATGCGTCAAGTCGACAATGCGACCTTTCTTCAAGATTTCTAACGCACGAAGTATGTCACTCATACGTGCCTCCATGAATGTGAGTCTCGCCAAAACACATGACGACATATGACTCAGCATAACGGATGTTCACCTAAAAGTCACCTACGGTTGATTGCCTAGCCTACGCCAGCCTAAGGTTTTTGGTCACGCCACTTAGCGACGATTGAGTCCAAAAAGTCGCATCAAAAGGCGCTTCAAAGAACGCCAAATCCACCGCACAAAACGCGTCGTCAACGGCAAATGACGTTGACGCCAGTGCCATGGCGTTTCGATCACCTTTTCTTTCCAGAGACCGCGTTGATTGGCCTTCGCACGGCTTTCGGCGATGGCATAAAGCTGTGCTTCTTTGCGTTTTAAGAGCTTAAAGTAGCGTCGATACGCCCAGGCTTGACCACGTCGAATCATCTCTAGACCTACATCAAGGTCGTCCACATAGACTTTACTCACCCATCGGCCATACGCATCACGCGCCACAGCCACCACGCGTACGCGTTGACCATTCACCAATTGACGCAAGGTCTCAGTTGAGGCCTCGCCGCCCACTTGTTGAGACTCGGGCGCATCCATGCCGGCCAAACGAAGTTTGATGCGACCGTACTTACCGCGCACCCAAATCGAGTCACCATCACAAACATAGTCGACCTTCGCTTCAAAGGTGAGCGGAAACGGATGTCGCCGACGAAGATAGCGAATAAGCCACACCAAAAGACCGATCATTGTGACTGCGAGCACCCAAAGCGCAGGACTTCTCAAAACTTCGATCAAACTACTCATCCTTTTTTTATTGTTTTAATCGCGCTTACCGCCAGCTGACGTCATTCTTGACTAACGTCGATACTATGGACAAATACCAATCTCGACCAGGCTGTAAGCAAACTTCACCCGCTATTCAAGGCGTTTTCAATATTTCATCGCCAACCTGACGGCTTTTGTTACACCTACATTAACCTTGTTAACGATTTTAATTCTCACTTCATATAACATCTAAATCACATATGCGCCTGAATGCTTAGAGATCTATGGGCGCATTTTATAGGAGTTTTGAATGAAACAGCCTCTCTTTCTTTTAGCTGCGTCTTTGGTTGTCCTCCCCGCTTTGGCTGCTGGCCCCACTGGCTTTAACGCACCTGCCGCGAACAATGTCGCTACTGCCCCCAATGGCGTCACAACCGTGGCTCAGGTTTTAGAAAATGCGCCCGACGATGCCATCGTGACGTTGCGTGGTCGCTTTACAGAACACGTTCGTGGTGACGACTATGTGTTCGTTGACGAAAAAGGCACCAAGATTCGCGCCGAGCTCGACGACGATAAGGACTGGTCAATGGTGAAGAAGGACGCCCTCGTTGAAATTACGGCAGAAGTTGACCGTGACTGGACGAATAGCGTTGACATTGAAGTGTTGTCTGCTCGACCGCTTTAATCGCTTCGTTGAGTGAACCTCAAAAAGCCAACACCCGTAGAGAGCCTAGACTTTCTACGGGTGTTGTTTTGTTTAGATCGTTGAACTATTAAATGTACTGAGAAATCACAATACCAGCGATCAAAAGCGGCACGTTGTACGCCAAGAAGGTCGGCACACACGTATCCCAAATGTGGTTGTGCTGACCGTCAGCATTTAAACCACTCGTTGGCCCAAGAGTCGAGTCAGAGGCCGGCGAACCCGCGTCACCCAAAGCGCCAGCGATCGTCATCAAGAGAATCGTGGCAGGCACCGAGAAGCCCACGGCAGAACAAAGCGGCACATAGATCACAGCAAGAATAGGCACGGTACCGAAACTCGTCCCAATCCCCATCGTCACCAAAAGACCAATCAACGTGATGATCGTTGCGGCAACCCACTTGCTTTCACCCATGAAAGGCACAACCCCTTCGATCAAAGCGGAGACGGCATTCGTTTCCTTGAGAATGGCAGCGTAGCCACCAGCGATCAACATCACGAAGGCAATGAAACCCATCATGGAGATACCGCCAGCGATGTGGTCATCGAGCTTCTTAAACTGGAAGGCACCACCTGCGAGCATGATCACAAGACCGAGCAACGCAGCAAGCGGCAAGCTTTCGAGCATGATCTGAACAGCTACGGCAGCCACGATGGCGCCCAAGGTGATCCAGTGCTTATAACCAAACTTCACTTCGGTCTGGTTTTCTTCAACACCCACAACCGGAAGATCCTCATACTTGCGAGGACGACGGGTATAAATAAAGATCGAAATGGCAAGACCCACAAACATGGAAGCCCCAGCGATCCAGGCAACGCTCGAAACGTCAGAGACCGTCACTTCCATACCGTTACTCGTCATACTCTGAGCGACGATGCCCTGGAAGATCAAACCAAAGCCGATCGGCAAAGAGACGTACGGTGCCGTCAAACCAAAGCCCAAAGCAGTCGACACGGCACGGCGGTCCAGCTGCATCTTGTTCATGAGCTTCAAGAGTGGCGGAATCAAGAGCGGGATAAAGGCGATGTGAACAGGCACCACGTTCTGAGACATACAGGCAATGAATGCAATCACAAAGCAGAAAATCATTGGCTTGCCACCTACACGAGCGCCGATCCAACGGACCAACATCTGCATCAAGCCCGTATGAGCGATAGCAATGGCAAAGGTACCCAGTAAGATGTAGGAAAGCGCTGTCGTTGCATTGGCACTAAACCCCCCAGAAAGCAATTCCATCGACTTCGTCAAGCCGATGCCACCGGTCAACCCGGCCACCAACGATGCTGCGATCAACGCGAGGAGGACGTTCACTCTAAGCAAACAAAGTGCGCAGAGGACGACCACCGACACGACGATCGGATTGGTAATGAAATCCACGATATAACCCTCTTATGTTGTCATTGGGAACATTCGTCAAATCAACCACCCTCGGGGAAAGGTAGTCTTTTTTGCATTATGAATTGATTATTACATAATGCAATGCGATCTCAAGCGCATAGGGGCGTTTTCTTCTGGGGTGTTCTGCTTAGCCCAGTTGCGCTAATCACAAAAAGGCGCAACTTTCCTATGCGTCACGCCTTCTGAACGATCATTCACCTATTGAGCTCACCGTGAATCAGCTTCATCTAACCGACGATTCAGCGCCCGCTCTTTTTTAAAATGCGGGCTCGCCCATCATGTCAGCAAGCATCGCAAGTTTGAGCATATCCGGGTCGTGCAACCGCCAAACTTCGTTCGTGTCGGCATCCAAGACAAACTCGTCACTATAGATATAGAAGTGATTGAGGTAATCCAAGCGAAACTCTTCGGCCATCACAATCGTTTCTTCATCAGTGGCACCACGATACTCGTCCATGACCGACCGTTCAAAATGCTCCGCTGGCAACCCGCCGTGACGCGCCATCACGTCTTTAATGGCCCACCAGTAGGGGCCATAATCGACATAGCGTTTCGGATCATCACGCAAACGATCGAGCATCACTCGAACGCCATTTTCAACAAGGTCTGTTTTGCCAGTAAACTTCAGCAAATTGCTTTTATAGGTTGCAAGACGCTTGGCTACAAACTTCGGGTCAAACTTGTATTCGGTATAACGCATTGATAGGGTCTCCTAATCAGTTAGGCACTGTGCCTTTCCTCTTGAGACCAGTATCCGCGACCTACCGTCAGTCCGTGACGCAAGCAAACCGTGGGCGTGCGCTTGCCTATATATAAATATAGGCAAAAGCGCCTACGACCCTACTCTTCTAAATAGACCGCTTCTTCATAATGCACTGGCTGACGAATCAAGCCACGTACCTTGAGCCAATCCGCCATTCTCGTCACATCAGCTGGCGTTGCCATCTCAGGTAAGCCATCTAATGTATCGATGGCATCGGTATTGAGCATTTCGAAGGTCGACGCCGCTTCTTTAGGTAAGAGCTTTTTCTTCACCATGGCCGCACGGTAGACGGTTGGGTTTTGTGCCACACGGTGAGCTGCCTCACTGATGGCCTTTTTAAAGCCACGCACCGTTTCGGGTGTGACGACTTCCTTACGTAGAGCAATATAGCTTTTGGCTTCACCTAACTGGCGATCATCCCAAATCACGCGACCGCCTTTGGCTTCGACCATCGTTAAAAAGGGTTCTGGCAACATGGCGGTTGGCATCTGACCCGACAACACGGTTTGAAGGCGAACTTGGATTTGGCGAATTTCAACCGGGGTCAAGGCAGACTTCGGCAAAGCCTGCGTTTCGATCATGCGTCCAAGCAAATAGTCGATGATCGAATTGGCACTCATCGCGGTTTTAACGCCATCCAAATCCGACAATGATTGGTAGCGATCAGCAAATTGCGGCGCGACGGCTAAACCAAAAGCACGTTGGGCGACCTTCGGATACGTGAGCGACAAAATCAATTGTTGTTTAATGCCACGATCGTTTTGCATGAGTACCGTCATAACATCACAGTACTGAGCATCCAAACGATTAGCACGCATCGCTGCATTGACTTCTAAAGCCGATTGAAACGGGATCACTTCGACATCGAGGCCGTGTGCTTTAAAAAGGCCTTCGTCATTGGCGACATGAATCAGCATGGCGTCTGACGAGGGCAAAACGCCTAACTTAATCGCCGCAGCCTCACAAAACGTAGACATCAAAAGAACGCTCGTTACGACAACCGAACGCCAAAGTGGTGGTTTTATCATGGCTTCCTTTTTTGATCGATAGTCAGGTCAACGTAGCCTGACTTCTTTAATTAAGGCCAAATTCTATACCTTTAGAGACGAATTGTTTTAAGTGCGTCTTCGGCTGTCGCTTGGAGACTTAAGCTTGAATGGACTTCTTTTGAGTGAGAGACCATCATGACATTGCTGACCACATTTGCTACAACGCACCGTTTTCCTTTAGAGGACGACTATTTTAATTTCAATACTCTGCCGCTCGCGCTGCCATTTCGTCCAACGAAACCTAAACAACCGCCCTTAGACCTTGAAGCTCTTTATGACCAATTAGACCAGGCCGAAAGTTTGGTGTTTTTAGATACAGAGTCAACAAGCGGCGGAGCTAGAGCACGATTAATTGAAGTCGCCTGTGTCGAATATACACCTGAAGGCAAACTCATTAGCGGACTACATTTTCGTTGTAATCCCCATCGTCGATCAACAGCAGGCGCCAAGCGCGTCCATGGCATTGCCGACTGTGAGCTCGAGCATTGTAAAGAATTTCGTCATTATGCCGAGACGTTGCGTAGCTACCTCAAAGGTAAACTCGTCGTCATTCACGACCAGACTTTAGACCTACAGTGGCTCAACAAAGAGTTTCAATTGCTTGATCCTAAAGCAGAACCGATCGAATCGACCTGTAAGGTCGTCGATAGTTTGCGTTTGGCGCAAGCCTTACCATCAGATCGACGAAAAAACGGGTTGGATGCGTTAATTCGTTGGTATGGCTTTGAGCGCACCTCCAATCACCATGACGCCTATAGCGATGCGAACTATTTGTCGAAAGTTTTCTTCGAATTATGGTGGGACCTAGACGATCATCTTTTTGGCGATACTAGTGAAACATCCAAGCTACGTTACGCGTAACAACGAAGATCGATCGCCAAGCCATCCTTAGTCAAATCATTCACATCCTCGGCGTCAGTCAAACGAGCATAAAACCCTGTGGTTTTTACTTAGGTTTTAAAGCCTCATCGCGAATCAAACCGATGAGGCGCCTTTGACTCTCTAAATTCTTGACGAATATTGACTCCCGCTAGCCCTAAATGGTTAAGAAAAAACACGCAATTTTTTGACCATCCTTTTAGACATCATCCCCCATCATTACCGTAACTTCGCCAAAACCACACCTATCTACACCAATCTCACGCCATCTTGTACAACCAACATAGCAAATCCATCGCAATAGGCTTTTCCTATCAACAACAAGCGTTGGATAGGTAGGTTTTTATTACTTTTTTCACGTTTTTATTCATTCACACTCAAAAAAACGCACTTTCTACGACATACAACTTAGAAAAAAACTCGCTCAAATCCCATATGATGGCGCTAATGACTCTCATTTAAACGAGAGACCCATTGACGACATACTACGAAGTCCCGCGCTTAGGTTTCACTTTCCTTAGATGTCTTCTTCATATAGACACGCGGCCTTCGCCCATTGACGCCAACATTAAATATTTACGGAGGGTTCCATGAGTGAATCCAGTTTTGAAATCGGTGGCATGTCCAATAAGGGCAAGCTTATTGCCCTTATTCTTGGGCCGATTCTTGGGTTAGTGACCTACTTCCTTTTACCTGATAGTTACATTGACGCAGCTGGCAAAGAAGTAGCTTTTGCTCATGCTGGCCGTGCCGCCATTGGCGTAACGGTTTGGATGGCCATTTGGTGGTTTACGGAAGCGCTTCCTATTGCTGCGACGGCCATGATTCCGATCGTCGCCTATCCGTTACTTCAAATCACGACCGCTAAAGCGGCGATGGCTAATTATGCCTCTGGCACGATCTTCCTCTTTTTAGGGGGCTTCCTGATTGCCGCTGGGATTCATCGTTGGAATCTCGATCGCCGTATCGCACTCTTAACCCTTAAATACTTTGGCACCAAGCCTAACCAGATGGTGCTTGGTTTGATGTTTGCAACGGCTTTCCTATCGGCTTGGGTGTCCAACACGGCTACGGCAGCCATGATGGTACCTATCGCCATCGCCGTTCTTGGTGTTGTTCGCTCGACGCAAACGAGTGAAGTGATTGGTAAAGAAGAACGTAACTTTGGCATCAGCGTTTTGCTCTCCATCGCTTACGCCGCTTCGATCGGTGGCATGGTGACCTTAATTGGTTCTCCTCCTAACGGCATCTACGCTCGTTTCATGGAACAAACTTATGATACGACCGTGAGCTTTACCGATTGGGCTGTTATCGGTCTTCCCGTTGCCCTCTTAATGCTCCCGGCGACCTACTTCCTTCTGACGAAAGTATTGTTCCCGAGTAAGCTTGCTGACATCCCTGGTGGCAAGGAGTGGGTCTCCAAGGAACTGGTCAAGCTTGGCAAGATGAGCCGCGGCGAAAAGATTGTCTTAACGGTCTTCGTCATTGCCGCCCTTCTCTGGGTCTTCGGTCCGTTGATTCGTGGTCTTGACATCGGTGGCGCCAAGCCCTTCAAGCCTCTCACTGATGAAGCGATCGCCATGTTTGCTGGCCTCCTTCTCTTCATCATCCCTGTTGATGCCAAGCGCGGTATTCACGCCCTTGACTGGACGAGCGCTAAGAATGTCGTTGCCTGGGACGTGCTTCTCTTGTTCGGTGGTGGTCTTACGATGGCCGCTGCGCTTCAGAGCACGGGGGCTGCCGCCTTGGTTGGTGCACAAGCCAAAGCTCTTGCCGGGTTCGGTGAAGTTTCGATGATTGCTGGTATTGCCGCTCTCGTCACCTTCGCCACGGAAGTAACCTCTAACACTGCTCTGGCTGCCACGATGATGCCGCTGATTGCCGCTGTAGCAGACGCCCTTCATCTTGAAGCTAGCGCCCTCTTGATGGCCACTGCGCTCGCCGCCTCTTGCGCCTTCATGATGCCTGTAGCTACGCCGCCCAACGCTATCGTGTTCGGTACGGGTCGACTTCACATCGGTGACATGGTGAAGGCAGGCTTCTGGCTTAACATTCTCGGTGTTTTGATTATCACGGGTGTGCTTGTCGTGTACAAAATGTTCGTATAAGCGATAACACCTTACAAAAAAGACGCAGCTCAATACGGGTTGCGTCTTTTTTCATGGCGAGACAGCTCTGTTTATGGTGACAACACCTCGCCCGATGAAACGTTCGCCGTTGTTTTTCGTTTCTTCCATTCTGTTCTTTACTCTAAGATACTCGAGCGCCAATACTCCCTCTAGAACTCAAATTTGAACATCCACGATGCGTTTTATCCTATTCCATACCTAGATAGCGCTATTCTTTTTACGGAAAACAGCAGTTTTGTCATTATTTCGACTCAAATTTGAGCCTTTAGCTAGGGGTGATCCGTCTTAAAAATCTACTACTTTTGACCTACTCTGTAAGTAGACCCCTCAAATAACAAGGAGATTTCGTATGACGGTTAATCTCTCTCGACGCTCCCTTCTCCAGAGCGTATCACTTGCCGCTGCGATGCCGGCAACACCTGTCTTCGCCAAGGTTGCCACTGAAGATGCCAATAAAACTTGGACTGGTTATGCCTGTTGCGACAGTTGTAACCATGGCCCCTTCTGCGGCATCCAGTTCCAAGCTCGCGGCAACATGATCGAACGAATCGAAAACTGGAAAGAAAACCCCAATCATTTCCTATGCTCCAAAGGCTGGGCAACGTTACAGCGCCAATATAACCCGAATCGTCTGCTTTATCCGATGAAGCGTACCAATCCAAAGTCTGCCGCTGATCCCGGTTGGGTGCGCATTACTTGGGATGAGGCTTATCGTACGATTGCGGCCAAAATGCTCGAAGCCCGTGAAAAGTATGGTCCGCACAGCGTGATGTTCTACGCTGGCGACCCGAAGGAACCGCGTGCACCGATTCAGCGTCTTGCACGCTACTTTGGCTCCACGACCTGGGGCACCGAATCGTCGGTTGCCTGCCGATCTGGTTGCGCCTTCGGTGAAGCACTCAACTTTGGTGTTGAAAATATTGGTTCAGCACCTGGACCTAAGACCAAAGTCTTCATCGTGCTTGCCACCAATGCTTGGGCACGACCAATTGGTTGGTGGAATATGCTCCTCAAAGCCAAGGCCCGTGGTGTCAAGATCATTTGTATTGACCCACGTCGTACCAAGGCCGCACAGATTGCTGACATCCATCTGCAACTTAAGGTCGGAACCGACACGGCTTTGGCTGCCGGCATGACCCGTGTCCTCATCAAGGAAAATCTGTACAACAAAGCATTCGTGGAACAATGGACACACGGCTTTGAAGAATACGCCGCCTATTGTGAAAAATTCACGCCCGAATATACCGAAAGCATCACAGGCGTACCTGCCAAACTGATCGTTGACGCTGCTCATATGTGGGCTGATGGCCCTGGCACCTATATATCGTCTCCGCAGTCCCTCTCTCATAACTCGAACGGCATTGCCAACACCCGCGCTCCGATGTTGTTGACAGCGACCATGGGCTATATCGACGTTGAAGGTGGTTTGCCTTTTAACGTTGGTCCTAAGAAGCTTCTTCACCATGCTTTTGGTCAGCACGAAGACTTTATCGACTACAACTGGTGGTTTGCGCCTGAACAATTAGCTCAGTGTCTCGACCGTGAAGACGTGCCTATTTGGAGTGCCACGCATGACCAGGTGAGCCCGAATAACTTCCCTGAATGGGTGAAGGCTGGCAAGGTCAAGGTTTTCTGCGGTTGGGGCTTTAACGTCAACATTTGGCCACAACCCGCTGTCTATCGTGAAGCCTTCCGTCAACTCGACTTCGCATTCGCGGTCGACTACTTCCATCGACCAGACAGCCATGACATGCTCGACATGATCCTTCCGGCCGCCACGAACTACGAGCGCTATGCTCCTTTCGGTAACTATGGTCCTCGCCTGATCGCTCGTCGCCCCGTCAAACCCTTGGGTGAAGCAAAGGAAGACTGGCGCATCGCCCTTGAACTCGGTTGCATCGTCGATAAGCCTGAACGCTTCTTCGAAGGTGACCCAGTCAAGGCACTCGACTGGATCCTGAAACAATATCCAGACCGCTCGTACGAAAAGTTGGTTGCTGCCTTGCCGAATCCACTGCCATTACCAGGCGCCATTAAGGGTTTCAAAAAGTTCGAAAAAGGACTTCTTCGACCAGATGGAAAACCCGGTTTCAACACCCAATCAGGTAAGATCGAATACGTCTCCGAAACGCTTCGGCATTATGGTCACTCTGGGCTTCCAGAGTACAAACCAATGATGCCGCTCACCGAAGAATTCAACCTTCGCTTCATTAACGGGACACGTAAGCCACATATTACGCACTCGAAGACGCGTAATGACCAACCGTACCTAATGGAAATCGAAAACGGTCTACATATCGACATGAATCCCAAGGATGCCGCTACCCGTAACCTCAAGGAAGGTGATGTAGTTGAAATCCGTTCGCCGTTTGGCGGTCCAGTGCGCGCCACCTTAACAGTCTCGATTATTGTGCCCGAAGGCACAATCGGCGGCCAATATGGTTGGCTTGGTGATATGAACACGCAGATCTTGATGCCTCGCGACCATCGTGACCCAATCACCGGTTATCCGTGCTACTTCGAAGTACCGGTTAGCGTCGCGAAGAAGGCCTGAGTCAGAGTGAGGAGCATATTATGAGCAAAGGTTTAATCATTGTTGCCGACCGCTGCATGGGATGCCACACCTGCTTTACTGTCTGCAAAGAAGAAAACCAAGTGGCACCTAATGTTCAGTGGAACCACGTCGAACGCATTGAGCACGAAAAAGTTGGCATCATAGACTACTTCCGTGTGTCCTGCATGCACTGCGACGATCCTGCTTGTATGAAAGTCTGTCCGATGAAGGCGATCTATAAGGGTCCTCATGGCGAAGTACTCGTCGATGACCAAAAGTGCATCGGTTGCCATATGTGCGAAAAGGCCTGTCCTTATCATGCACCGAAGTTCGCTGATCCAGCCAAGATGTCCTACTTTGGCGACAAAGCGTCGCTCTCAACAGTCGGTCCGCGCCCAGAGAATAAGCGTACACCTGGCAAAGCCGAACACTGTACGCTTTGCGTTCATCGTACCTCCAAGGGTCTTCTGCCAGCTTGTGCTGCGGCCTGTCCTGCTGGCGCGATCGTCTATGTCGACTACGACAATCCAACGCCCGAAGCGGCAGAGTTGATCAAACGTGCGCAGCCCATCAACGAAGCTGCTGGCACACATCCTAAGGTGCGTTTCGTATCATCGCATACGAACTTTCGCGGTCTTGATATTAAGGCTTAAAGCCTGATATAACATCGAAACGCCGCCGATCAGTCACACTCGGCTGATCGGCGGTCTCACTGATGACACAACGAAGACAGTCATGACCAACATACAGAACAACACGCTCGACGAAACGCCCTATCGCGCGTTTCTTTATGAATTCTTTGGTGACTTCTTTAGAGGGTGCCATGACGATGCATGGCGCACTCGTTGGCAGGATGCCCTCACGGTCACCAATGCGCTGACCGATGAAACGCAAAGCATTACCCTGCCTGACGACACAAGCTTGGCGCAGGCCTTTGCTCGCGCATTTTATGGCGTTGGTTCCACGACAGTTCCGCTTGCCCAAAGCTGTTGGGAAAACGAACAATCGCTTCATTGTGGCGAAGCTTGTCGAGTGGCGCATGACCTTTATGCTCGTCATGGCATGATGAACGATTGTCAAGATCACCTACCTGATGACCACATCGGCATCACGCTTCCTTTTGCCGCCCTGCTGCTTCGTCAGGGTGAAACTGACGACTTACGGCAATTGGTTAACAGCATTGTCTTATGGTGGCCTCTTGCTGAAGCGCAACTACGTCAAGGAGACGAATGGGTCGTACTCGCGCCAGTGCTGACGACCTTCACGAGATTCATTACCTACGAAAAACAGTTGCTACGCTAAGAACAACGCCCATACCAGATTTTGACTCTTCAAAGGAAGTGTTTCGATCGTGCTAGACTCCAACGAATGACCTTGTGGTCTACTGAGTTTATTAAGAACGCATCTTTTAGGTTTGGCCATATGAACCGAGAACACCTCACCTCAGAGCAAGTTTGGCTACTATTGGCCATTTGGGAAACGCGTTCGATTACGCTTGCTGCGCAAAATATTCACATCAGCAAAGCGACAGCCACTCGACTCTTGACAACAGCTCGCACGCTCCTTCGAGATCGTCTCTTTTTGCGCGGTGGCGAAGGTCTTGTTCCGACCGCACGCATGGTGCAACTAGCACCTCAACTTCAAGCGTTACAGCAAGGCATGATCGACGTTGTGCGTCAACCGCCGACCTTTGAGCCGACTTCACTCAACGGCACCATACGCGTGGCCGGCGTGGATAATGCTGCGATCGCCTTTTTGTTGCCGTGTCTCAAAGCGCTATATAGGGCAGCACCGGGACTGCGCCTCTCATTTGTACCACTATCAGAACACTTCTGCCAACATCTCGAGAGCGGACTGATCGATCTGGCGTTCTATGCGCCGCCGATGAAACTAGAAACCGACTTTCATGAGATGACCCTATATGCGTCGGATCATATCACCGTGGTACGTAACAATCATCCGATTTTGCGGACTTTGGCGGCACGACTTCAAGCTGGTCAGGAACTGACGATTGAAGATTTCGAACCGTACCGTGAAATCATGCTCACCTACGGGTCGCTCGAAGGTGATACAGCGCCACAACGTCAATCGTCACCCGATGATCAACACGTCGCGATGGACTGCGCACATTTTCTAGCGGGTTCCTTCTTCTTGTTGGAGTCAGACTTTTACGTGCAGTTACCGTACGTTACGGCACAATTGTTAGCAAAACACCTACCAGTCACATTACTGCCACCGGCCTTGAATGCACCAGAGCGCATTTGGCAAGCTCGTCTTATTTGGCATGAACGCACGGATCGTGATCCTGCGATGCAATGGTTCCGTTCGGTGATTGCAAGCGCACTCAGAGGAAAGAATCAAGAGGATGTGGCGACCAAGCTTCTCGAGTGAAATCCACACACTGATCGCTTGACAAAGAAGTGCCACGCTTCTATTTGTCTTCTTTGTGCCTGATAGACTTAAGGCCATAGCTGTCAAACACTTAAAATCCTCTCTGACTAGCCAGACTACTTCAATCTCGCTTAGCCATCTGGCCGCTCCAACCATCCTCAGACCGACCACCCGCACTTTGTACGTTACCCTTTTTGGTAGCCACTTCAGTTTGAACGAGGTTTTGTTGTTTACGACACTTGAAAGCCTTGTCAAATGCATCGAACTCGTTGGCTAAGTCAGCATACGCTTTGACAAACGCTCGGTTAGTTTGCCATTTGTTTATCAAATCACTATGAGTTTTCTTCGAAAGTTGAAGCATGGTCTACCACCTCTATCGGTATCTCTATCAAAGTATCTCAGGCAAAAAAACTTACGCAGCCACCTTAGGCGTACCAGACGGTCCGACAAAGCACCATTGAAAAAAATGCCACCGTTCTCTTGTTCGTGAACGATGGCATTTTTGTGGCATTGCCTCTTAGCAAGGAAAAACCACTGGCCTAAGGTCCTTTCAGTCTTCACCGACTGAAAGGTGTGTAAGAAAACGGCTCCAGACGGGAATTTGGAGCCGTTGCACAACAGAGGAAACAGGCGTTAAGACAGAGGAGACTTGCGATGCCACAGTTTACACCATCGCTTGCCTGCTTCCTCATAGTGTTGGGACAATTATGCCTCAATTGCGAGTTGAATTTCAAACTTACGATTGTTGTCTCGCCTCTTCGGCATTGTAGCTTAGTAGTCAAAGACCACTGGCACGCGATTTTCTTTCGCGAACTTCATGGCGCGCCAGAAAATCGAGAACGCAAACTTAGCGAGCGACTCCGTGCTATAGGGTTCAGGCTTAAAGTCTTCTGACCCCACTTCTTCTAAAGTTTTAGCTGGGTACCCTTCTGTTTCGGTCCAACTCAAAATCTGCTCTTCTTTGGCCAACCAGCAGATTTCATTGATGTGTTCGAGTTCCTTTTCGAGCGCAGCGACGGTACCAATCTGGACTTCACGACCGTCAGGCAAAGGCCCACGGAAGACCATGGTTGAATTCATGATAGGCACAAAGAACATGACGCTACGATAAAGCGAAAGCATATGTTCATGGTCTTCACTCAAACGCTTGATGAGAGGATGCTCCGTAAAGTCCCAATCCTTCTCTAAGGTTTCCGGAATGGTCTCTTCGTAGGTGTGCGCGGCGGCCACAAGCAACATCGCGCCGAAGGCATCCCAGTCAGGCTTGTCGGTGTAATAGGGCTTGTCGTTATTTTCTTCCCACGTTTCTGGGAGCTGATTTTCGGGCGTCACCGCTGATAACATATCGTCACGCCAACCAGAGACAATTTGCTGAATCTGTTCGGGCGTTAACTGATCTTCAGCTTGTTCGTCAGGCGTTGAACGCTGAAAGGCAACACCATTGGCTTCAGCCCAAGCTTCAACGACCGTCTTCCAGTTATGCGCATAGTAGCGAGTCAACGTACCCGCATATAAATCCAATCCCATTTCGGGTCACTCCTTTCTTTTCGTTGGCGCCTAAGCCAAACCCAGGCACCTCTTTCGAGTCATGTCCACAAGCATACAGGAAAGTCGCCAGACGAGTCGTTTTTATCGCCTCTTGTGAGCCGCAAACACCTCATCGGACTCTTCTAAAACAAAGGAGGCAGCCCGAAGACCACCTCCTTAAAGCTTACGATCTATTGATCAAAAGCGGATTACTTTTCGATGTTGGTGCGAATCACATCACGTTCGAACCAGGTCGGAGCGTGGTGCTTGGCTGCTTCAACAGAAATCGTACCCGGGCCAAGACGCCAAATACCCTTGAAGTGTTCCATAGAAAGGAGCGCAAGCGGGATATGAGCGCAAACGACAAGCACGGACACAATGATGCCACCCCAAACATGGAAATAGAAGGTCCACAAGAACACAGCCTTACCAAGGAGCGGCGCACCGATCCAAAGCATCCAACCCGTCACCGTCAAAGCGGCAATCATGCCCATGAAGAGCAAGTAGGAAGCCTTCTGACCACCGTTGTAGCGACCCTGAGGCGGCACTTCAACAGGACCAAACGGGATCTTGAAGAAGCGGCGCGGATAGCCACCGAAGTTACGGAACCACATGATCGTATTGCGGTCCCATTCCAAGCAGGCGCGAAGAATGAGGGCAAAGCGATCGGGAGCGAGCACGATAAAACCGAGCAAGTTGAACGTGAACACCACACCAATGATAAGGTGGGCGAGCATCGTCGCTTCGGCAGCGCTAGCTTCAGGATTACAGAAATACGCATAGATGCCCGTAAAGAGCAAGGCAAACCACGTGATGGCGTTCACAGAGTGGAACACCTTATCGGGGGCGTGGAAACGAAGAATACGGTCATTAGCCATGGTTTTCCTCCGTTAAGGACGCGAGTGTTGTACGCGGATAATAGTGTGTATGGAGTAGCTGATGCATGGTGTGATCGGTCGGCTTCGCATGCAAATCCTTGTAAATCTGCATGACAGTCGGATTCTGATGCGAAGACGAGAGTCCCATCGCCTGGCAGAGCTTGTCGTCTTGATAAAGACCAGACTGACGGGCTTTGATGATCACACCACGACGAGCGATCAAGTCACCGATAGCGTAACCGCAAACAGCGACAGCACCCACACAGAGACCTACCACCTTAAGAAAACCGCGACGACCCAAAATCAATGCAGCAGGGCGTTCGGCATAATCATAGTTTTCAGAGAACATGATTTAAATCCTTACGTCGAAAATTAAGCACGAATCGGGAGCGGCAAGGTCGGATCGAGCCAAGCGGTACCCACAGAGTGGACAGGCTGGCCGCCACCATTCACACAGCCACCAGGGCAGTTCATCACTTCAATGAAGTGGTAACGATTCTTGTCCTGATGGATACGATGGATCACTTCTTCAAGACCCTGGTTGGCACCGTTGACCACACAAACACGGATCTCAACCACTTCACCACCCTTAGCCTTCACAGGCACAGGAATCGTCGCTTCGACGATGGCATTGTGGTAGCCACGAACAACTTCAATATCAGCGTTCTTGAGATCCTGACCAGAGAGTGCAAAGTAAGCCGTACGCAATGCAGCTTCCATCACACCACCCGAGTTACCGAAGATCGTACCGCCACCAGAATAGACTTCAAGAACGCCACGTTCGCGCTTCTTAGGCATCTTGAGCGGATTGATGCCCTTACGACGCATCAACTCAGCGATGTCACGCGCAGTCAAGCAAGCATCAATATCCTGATAGGACGGCGTATCTTCTGGAATCATGCCGTTGGCCTTAGCCCACTTCCAAGCGCTATTCATTTCAGGACGAGCCGCTTCGAAGATCTTAGACGTACACGGCGTGACCGTCACCAAATAAATCTTGCGAGGATCGCACTTGAAGAGGTACTTGGCAGCCCAGGTCTTGGCAATCGCACCACCCATCTGCAAAGGCGACTTCGCCGTAGAGACGTGCGGGATAAGGTCAGCATGGTTCGTTTCCATGTTCTTGACCCAGGCCGGGCAGCAGGACGTGAAGTGCGGGAACGGATGTTCAGCCATTTCCTTCACATCTTCGCTACGGTCGTTCAACAACCAGTAACGAACCTTCTTCACGAATTCCGTACCTTCTTCCATAATGGTCTGGTCAGCGGAACTATTACTGTCGTAAACCGTGAAGCCCAAAGCTTCAAGGGCATTCGTCATCTGATCGGTCGACAGTTCACCAGGTTCACCGCCAAACTCTTCGCAGAGCGAAACACGCACAGCGGGGGACGGATGTGCGATGCAGATACGAGACTTGTCAGCAAGCACTTCCTCGACCTGGTTCACAAAGCTCATCTGTTCGATGGCTTCAAACGGGCAGGCGATCAAGCACTGGCCACAATAGACACAAGCGTCCTCAATGATATGATGCTTCGCGCCCAAGCCACCCGCAATCGCATTAGTCGGGCAGAACTTTGAGCAGGTATCGCAACCAACACATCGATCTTGATTAATATGAATGATGCCACGAAGTTCACCCTTACGAAGGTTACCTACATAAGCAGGTCCCTTTTCTCCATGAGCATTATCGCTAGGAGGGTAAGTATGAATCGTCATTGTTGTATTGGACATTTAAACTCTCCAAATTCGACATAGGTGGGAGTGACAGTTCCTTAGCTGTGAAGGTTTAGTACCAAAGCTTTTCAACACGAAAAGATATCGGTGGGGAATGTCACGAAAAGCGTATGAGACACTAGGCTAAGAACTATACCTTATATTTTAAATGGTTGACATATTTTTAGTCAATCAAACACCACTCGAAAACGCCTAATTTCCTGTCGATTACTACACAATTAATGCCTGTTTTTAAGGCATAAAAACTTTGCTTTTTAGCGGCCTTCTGAACTCGTTCGCCAGAGTCCATCTAGCCATTCCACCATCGGTGTCCATAGGTATTTACGTATGGGTGGGTCGATTTTTTCTGTCGAATCAAAGTCTTGATCTATCTCAATATTGAGCGCAGCCTCTTGCATGCTTTGGTCGTCTAAAGATCTCACTTTGGCCACTAATACATAACCACGCTTTGAAACCGTATGAATATAGTCGGGCGACTCGTCACGTGTTCGACCGTCTCTTAAGGCCTTACGTAATTCAAAAATACTTTGGTTAACCGCTTGGTCGGTCACGATCGCGCGATGCCAAACATGGGTGATGAGTTCATCACGACTCACAACATGCCCAGCATGGTTGGCAAGATACACCATCAAATCGGTGAGACGCGGCGATAAGGTCACTTCGTGCGACGCGCGAGAGATCGTATTGCGTTCGCCATCCACCGACCAATCGTCGACTTGCCAATGCATGGGTATAAGGACTTTATCCATCTTGATGCCTCCTTTATGTCTAACAGCACCTCTCTCAAGGGGTTTCAGAGGATTTCATTATAGAAATTGCCGTTTTTAGGAGACGTAACGAAGTTCGACAAAGCGTTGCTCATCAGTCTTTTGTCAATAAATCAACTCCCTGTCACCATTTTCACTTTCTCCTCTCTATGTGTCGAATTCATCAAGCTTAAACAAACATCATCGTTAGATAATCTTTTGTAACCTGATGCTTTAGTGATGACTTCGCGCTTTCGATTCTCGATCATGAAGGTCAACGGCGAACGGCTACCTGTTCTTTCGTTCGTCGTGAAGCCGTCACCTGGTTAACACCCTGCTTTTTATCTCCTTGGGCACTTGACGAACCAGGTGACGCATTTATTTAGTTCGGCCGAGGCTCGTAACGACTTTTTGACCTGCTACCCGCTCGGCCTATCACGCATGGAGAGTTGTAATGCGCAAATTGCAGATTGCAGCAACACCATCAACGATTCAGTCCTTTCAGTCTGAACGCCAGGTTGTTTCGCTCACAGATGCTGACATGACCACCATCTCAGCCGTCGTCATGACGGCTAAAGAAGCCATGTCTGGGCTTCTCGACCAAGTCGATGCCAATGCCTTTGGTATCCCAGTCATCTTGTTAAATTTTGACGAAACCTTGCCAAGCGACCTTTTCGGGCAAGCCGTCTCCGTTATTAACGCCAACCCGACAGACATCAATCTCTTTGGCCGTCAGATTGATGCCGCAGCTCAAAAGTATGAAGACCGCTTGTTGCCACCTTTTTTTGGTGCGCTTGAAAACTACGTCAAGGAAGGGTTTGCGCAGTTTGACTGTCCGGGGCATCAGGGCGGTGCTTTCTTCCGTCGTCATCCGGCTGGCCGTGAATTTACGCACTTCTTTGGCGAAAATCTCTTTAGAGCCGACCTCTGTAATGCCGACGTCTCCTGTTGATTCACGAAGGGGCACCGTGCGCAGCACAGCAAGCCGCTGCTAAGGTTTATCACGCCGATAAAACCTACTTTGTTCTAAACGGTACGTCGGCCTCAAATAAAGTGGTCTTGAATGCTCTGTTGGCACCGGGCGACTTGGTGCTTTTTGACCGCAATAACCATAAGTCTTGTCACCATGGTGCCCTACTTCAAGCGGGGGCCACGCCGATCTATCTCGAAACCGCCCGTAATGGCTATGGTTTCATTGGTGGGATTGACAACCACTGCTTTGAAGAAGCCTATTTGCGTGATTTGGTGCGTGAAGTAGCGCCAGAACGTGCTGACGAAAAGCGACCTTTCCGCTTAGCCGTGATTCAGTTAGGCACCTACGACGGTACGATCTATAACGCACGTCAGGTCGTCGACCGTATCGGTCACTTGTGTGACTACATCCTTTTTGACTCCGCTTGGGTGGGCTACGAGCAATTCATCCCAATGATGAAAGACTGTTCACCTCTACTTCTTGAATTGGGCCCTGACGATCCAGGTATCTTCGTCACGCAGTCCGTGCATAAGCAGCAAGCTGGGTTTTCTCAAACGTCCCAAATCCACAAGAAGGACCATCACATCAAGGGACAAGCCCGTTACTGTCCACATAAGCGCCTCAATAACGCCTTTATGATGCACGCGTCAACGTCACCCTTCTATGCACTCTTTGCGGCGCTCGACGTCAACGCCCGTATGCATGCAGGTGAAAGTGGACGCCTCCTGTGGGCAGACTGTGTCCGTGTCACGATTGAAGCACGTAAGGCTTTACTTGGGTGCTGCCACTATATCAAGCCCTTTATTCCACCGATGATTGACGGTCAGCCGTGGGCGAGCTACCCCACCGAAACGATCGCAACCGACATTCGCTTCTTTGCCTTTGATCCGAAGGCCAACTGGCACCACTTCGAAGGCTATGCCGATCATCAGTACTTTGTTGACCCGTGCAAATTCATGTTGACGACGCCTGGGATTGACACTGAAACGGGTGACTATGACAACTTCGGGATACCAGCCACGATTTTGGCGAACTTCTTGCGTGAAAACGGCATCGTGCCTGAAAAGTGCGACTTAAATTCGATTCTTTTCTTGATGACCCCTGCCGAAAACGCGGCCAAGATGCAGCACCTCATTATGCAGATTGCGCGTTTTGAAGCGTTTGTTGATAAGGATGCGCCACTCGCTGAGGTTTTGCCTTCGATTTATAAGCAGAACGAATCGCGTTACCGTGGTTACACGATCCGCCAGCTCTGCCAAGAAATGCATGACTTTTATAAGTCAAATCATGTGAAGGATCTTCAAAAGGCCATGTTCCGTAAAGCGCACTTCCCGAAGCGCGCCATGGAGCCTCAAGACGCCAACTACGAATTCATTCGCGGTCACGCTGAACTTGTGCCGCTTGAAAAAGCTGAAGGTCGCATCGCGGCTGAAGGCGGTCTCCCCTACCCACCCGGCGTCCTTTGCGTGGTACCCGGTGAAGTCTGGGGTGACTCGGTCTTGAAGTACTTCTTGGCGCTCGAAGAAGGCATTAATCGCTTCCCTGGTTTTGCACCTGAACTCCAAGGCGTCTATATCCGTCAAGACGAAGATGGTCGCAAACGTGCTTATGGGTACGTTCTCACCGAATCCAAAGCACTCCCCTACCGTCGTCCGTTGGCCATTGGCTGCCAAACGGAAGGTAACCACTAACCGTCTTTAACGTTTCTCGTCAGGCGCATTTCGCTCTTTATGCGTTTTGCGCCTTTGTATACTCTTGGAGGCTTTATGGCCAACAATGCAAAAATGAGTGTCACGCAATTGACGCTACTGACGGCACTCAACATGATGGGTTCGGGGATCATTATGCTCCCGACCAAACTCGCACAAGTCGGGACCTTCTCGATTGTTTCCTGGCTTGTCACTGCGACCGGGTCTACCGCACTCGCATATGCGTTTGCCAAGTGTGGCATGCTATCGCGCAATAAGGCCGGTATGGGTGGCTATGCCGAATATGCGTTTGGTAAATCTGGCTCTTTTATGGCGAACTACACATATTGTGTTTCGCTTTTGATTGCCAATATCGCCATTGCCATTTCTGCCGTGGGCTATGGCATTGCGCTCCTTGGCATTCAACTCTCTCCAGTTGAAACCTGTGTCGCCACGATCGGCGTCCTGTGGATTTGTACTGTTTTAAATTTCAAAGGGGCAAGTATCACAGGGGCTCTGTCGAGCATCTCAGCCTGGGGCGTCATTTTACCCATTGGCTTTTTGTCATTCTTTGGTTGGTATTGGTTTTCGCCTGAACTCTATATCAATAGTTGGAATCCGCATCACATCCCCACGTTTGATGCCATCTCATCATCCATTGCTATGACCCTTTGGGCGTTCTTAGGGCTCGAAAGTGCTTGTGCCAACTCTGAATCCGTTGACAATCCTGAAAAAAACGTCCCTAAAGCCGTGATGTGTGCCACCTTGGGTGTCGCAGTGATTTATATCCTCTCGACGAACGTGGCTGCTGGGATTGTTAATAACGATGCCCTCGTGAAGTCCACAGCCCCCTTTGGCCTCGTCTTTAGCACGATCTTTGACGGAACAGCCGGCAAGATTGTCATGGCCATGATGGTGCTCTCTTGCTCAGGCTCGTTACTCTCTTGGCAATTCACCATTGCACGTGTCTTTAAAGCTTCGGCCGATGACGGGTATTTCCCTCATTGGTTCTCTAAGGTCACCAAGGACGACGCACCAGTCGTTGGCATGCTCATCATCGTGTGCATCCAGACCTTAATGGCTTTGATGACAATCAGTCCGTCTCTTTATAAGCAATTCAATACGCTCGTGAATTTGGCGGTGGTCACAAACATCATGCCCTACATCCTCTCCATGGCTGCTGTCTTTGTCATGGTCAAGGTCGAACACGTCAACCCTAGCCACGCGAAAGTCATTAAGTGCATGGCCTTTATTGGGGCGATTTATAGCTTCTACGCGCTTTATGCCTCGGGCTTTAGTGCGATGACTTACGGCTCGCTCGTCACGTTCGCGGGTTGGACGCTTTACGCCTTTGCAGCTGAACGCATGGTGAAGGCCTAACGCTCTTTAGCAAAACAATAAAAACTCTCTGAAACACACCTTTTGGGCGTCAAGCTTAGGTCCCGCTTGGCGCCCGCTTTTTATGTGCTTTGAGGTGTCTGCGGTCAAAATTCCCTACTTCGAAACCTCTCTTTCGAGAGAGGAACCATCCCTCCAAAGGGAGAGTCAGAGGCGTTTCAATCCTTTTTAGGTTCAAAAACCGCTATGATAGGCACTTCTCGATTTCAACCCTCGCTTGAGAGCTTTCACCGTGAAGCGTTTCTTTTTGATGCTCGCGCCCGCGTTGGCGCACCTACTTTTTTGCGCCCATTTGCTCTACCAAGGCGCACCGCTTTTGCTTGCCGCCTTGCCGTTGATCGGCTTACCGCTTTTGGCCATTCGTCGATTCCCGGTGCCGCTCTTACAAATCATCGCGTTGGTCCTCTATACCGTCGAATGGGTGCGAACCACCTGGGTGCTAATTTCGTTTCGTATGGAAGCCGGCATCACGATTCATCCAGCCATCGAAATTCTGTGTGGCGTGACGGTCTTTACGCTTTGCTCAACCTTAGTTTTTCGGTCGTCTACGATGCGCCATTAACAAAACCTCAAAAGAGAGTGGCACTCATCCATTGTGGCGCCGCCACTCTCGCAAAGACTACTCCCCTCTAAGCCGACATATTCATGTAATACGGCGAAAACCCTTCTTGCAGTACGGGTCTCTTTGGACTAACCTTCTCAAAGACCTCAAAAAAACACATTGACCCCATGACCGCACCTCAAAAGACCGCATCGACGCTCCTTTTTGGCGTCAGTCCGTTTTTAGACGGCTTTCTTACCGTAGCCACTGGCTTTATCGTCGCGTATTTTCTTTCGATCGGCGAATCGACCTATGCCATGTCCTTTTTAGCGAGTGGCTATGTGGGTGGTGCGCTCATTGGTTGTAGTTTTGTGGGCACACTCGCTGACCGCTTTGGCCGTCGCCCCGTGGCCATTACGCTCCTCATTTTGATCGGGTTAGTAGCGATCATCCCGACCGTGAGTCAAGCCCCTTGGGTCATCATTTTGGCTCACGCCACATTGGGACTCTTGGTGGGTGCGGATCAACCTGTGTCGTTAGCGATCGTCGCTGAAGCAAGTTCCGAAGAAAAACGTCAAGGTCGTCTTGCACTCCTCATGCTCGTTTGGTACATCGGTGCTTTAGTGGGGGTTTTGTGTTCGATCGGACTTCAAGGTGAGCAAATCCTTGAACTCTATTTCTTGCCTGTGATTTTGGCGCTCATCACGCTCCCCTTTCGTCTTCGCATGGCTGAATCTCAAGCCTGGCGTGACGCTAAAGCCCAACCTCAAACAGCAAGTACTCGCCCGACCTTACGCACGGTCTTACAAAAGCGCCCTCGCGAACTGATTTTTTGCACCGGGATGTGGCTTTGCCAAACGATACCTGTGACAGTGTTCCTCTACTATAGCCCCGTCATTTTAGGTGCCTTAACGGGCGGTACCGATCCAACGCTTCAGATTGCCATTCTCTACTCGGCCTTCTTGATTGGCGCAGCGCCTATGGCTTTTGGCTTTAAGCCGAGTCCCTCGTTTGTGCTCACAGCCACTTTCGGTGCCATGGCTTTAGGGATGGCCGGCATTGCGTTCACTGGACAAAGCCCGATGTTGTTGCTCATCTTTGTGGTGATTTATGCCTTGGGTTATGGGATGCAAACGACTTTGGACTACATCTACCCGAACATTCTCTTTCCGACCGACATACGTACGACAGCTTCGGGTTGGGTGTTCGCGTTGGCGCGTGTTGGATCAGCCACGGCTGCTTTCTTATTCCCCTTCTTATTAAAGGCCTTTGGTACCACGCCCGTCCTCCTGGGTGGTTCGTTGATCGCGCTCTCGGGGATCAGTTGGCTGTTTGTATTGCCTAAGCACGAGCGCTAAGTTCAATACCAACGAGCAAAAACACAACGGGTTGAGCACCGTTCGATACTCAACCCGTTTTCGTCAAAATCGCCTTTGCGTTAATCCGCCCAACGCTTAAAGATCAACGACGTATTGATGCCGCCAAACGCAAAGTTATTGCTTTGGACAAATTCGGTCTCGATCTGGCGCTCGGTACCCATGATGTAATCCAAGTCACCGCACATAGGATCAGGATCCGTCAGATTGATGGTCGGGCTAAACCAGCCTTCACGCATCATCTGTACAGCAAGCCACGCTTCAACCGCACCACAAGCACCTAACGTATGACCAAAGAAGCTCTTCATCGAAGAGACTGGTGTACGGTTACCAAAGACCGCTGCCGTTGCGTTCGACTCCGCAATGTCACCACGATCAGTGGCCGTGCCGTGAGCAGACAAATAACCAATATCCGAGGGAGCCAAACCAGCGACCCGTAACGCTTCTTCCATGCAAATCTGCATCGTCGCCTGATTGGGTTGCGTAATGTGTGTTGCATCACAGTTCGTAGCAAAGCCCACGATTTCAGCGTAGATCTTCGCACCACGCGCCTGAGCGTGCTCAAGGGACTCAAGCATGACGGCGCCAGCGCCCTCACCAATCACCAAACCGTCACGATTTTTATCAAAAGGACGCGGCGTGAGTTTAGGTTCATCGTTACGTACGCTCGCCGCAAAGAGTGTATCAAAGACCGCGACTTCTGATGGACAAAGTTCTTCTGCACCACCCGCAATCATGACATCCTGATAACCATGACGGATCGCCTCCCAAGCGTAACCAATTGCTTGAGAGCCTGACGTACAGGCGCTTGGCGTCGGAATCACGCGACCTGTAACACCAAAGAAGAGCCCCGTATTCACGGCTGTCGTATGCGGCATCATCTGCACATAGGTCGTCGCCGTAATCTTACGCGTACTCTTATTCATCAACATTTCGCCGAAGGCAGCCACCGCATTCGTGCTACCCGTGCAAGAGCCAAACGCAATCCCAGTACGACCACTCTTAATCACTGGATCGTCCAACAAACCCGCATCTTCGAGTGCCAATTCAGTGGCACGCGTTGACAACAAAGAAACGCGCCCCATAGAACGGATGCGCTTACGCGTATAGTGTTCTGGCAACGTAAAGTTCGGAACGGGTGCAGCCAGCTTTGCGCTCAAACCGTCAATTTCGTCCCACTCAGGCATACGCACCACACAATTTTGATGGGCTAAGAGGCCTGCTTTAATGCTTTCCCAATCGCTACCCAAGGCGGTCACGCCGCCAAAACCCGTAATCACAACACGACGCATTAGACCATGCCTCCGTTCACAGAAATCACTTGACGCGTAATATAAGACGCTTGCTCACTCATCAAAAAGCCCACCAAAGCCGCCACCTCTTCAGGCTGTCCCACACGTTGCATCGGAATCATGGCCATGGCATGTTCTTTAGCTAGTTCATTCATGTCAACCATGCTCGTTTCAATCAAACCAGGTGCAACACAATTGACCGTGATCTTACGCTTAGCGAGTTCCACAGCCAACGCTTTCGTTGCCCCAATCAAACCCGCCTTAGCGGCACTATAGTTCGTCTGACCACGGTTACCCGTCACCCCAGACACAGACGACATCGTCACGATACGACCACCTTTACGTGCTCGCACCATGGGCATCACAGCTGGATGAATCACGTGATAAAAACCATTCAAATCCACGTTAATGACGTCTTTCCAGTCCGCTTCTTCAAGGGCTGGGAAGGCGTTATCGCGAGTGACGCCAGCGTTCAAGACAATGCCCCAGTAGGCGCCGTGCGCTTCGATATCAGCCTCAATCACAGAGCGAGCAGCCTCCGCCGAACCCACATCAAAAAAGGCTGTTCTCACAGCGACACCCAATTCGGTGCAAAGGCGTACGGTTTCGTCCATCGCATCAGAGGGACCACGGCTATTGAGCACCAATGTGTAGCCAGCTTTCGCCAATTCGATAGCGCAAGCACGACCAATGCCACGGGAGGCACCCGTAATTAAAACGGTTTTATTCGTGTTCACAATCCATTCTCACCAAAAAGTGCCGCTACTTCAGATTCAAGCGGCTGATAAACAGTTAATCGGCCTGAGGCTACGTGTTCGTCCCCAGACGTCAGTTCGCCTTCAAACACAGCCAACTGACCATCAATCATGAGTTTGTGCATCGTGCACTGAAGCAAAGGATCGCCCTGCTTCACGACGCGATCAATCTGAATCGAACGTACCGAAAGCAATAACCCAATGTCCGCCTCAGCATCCCCTTCAGGCACTGGCGTTAAATCACCGTGATAACGTGCCCACACCCCAACGGTTTGTGCCATGATTTCAAGCACAAAAGCTTCAGGCAATTCGCCATCCTGACGCCAGTGGGTCTTAAGGACGCCATCAGCCGTGGTTTCTGTTTCACACGTGACCGATGCATCATCAACATGCGCCACGCGTGTTAACACACACATGGGTGCACGATGCGGAAGATAGGTTTCGGGCGTTGCGTAAGCAGTCATTTTTGACTCGGTTCAAAAATTAAAGAAGTATTGTTGCCACCAAAGGCGAAATTGTTACTCATCACTGGTCCCATCGGCAACGTGGTCTGTTCACGAATCACGCCACCCATCATCAGCGCAGGATCAGGCGTATCATCAGCACCAAATTGTGCGGGCAATGTAAGTCCTTGGGCTTTCATTAACATCAAAATCAGCAGTCCAGCATCTGTAATACCCGCCGCCCCCAATGTGTGTCCCGTGAGCGCCTTTGTGGACGACATGGGCACGCGTCCTTCGAAGACACGTGCCATTGCGGCCAATTCTGCCGCATCGTTTTGCCCGGTTCCCGTCCCGTGTAAGTTCACATACTGAATGGCATCGGGCGAAAGACTCGCTTTTTGGAGCGCGCCTCGAATGGCTTTTTCAGCTCCACGCCCTTCGGGCTCAGGACTTGACATATGGTACCCATCAGAACTTTCACCCCAACCCGAAAAGATCACTGGCTTAGCAACCTTCGGCGTCTTCGTCATCCAAACAATGCCAGCCCCTTCGCCAATCGTAATACCTGGTCGATGTTCGGTTAAAGGACGTGTCAACGTCGGTGCCAAAACGCCCAACGCATGAAAGCCATTTAATGGCATTTCAGCCAAGGTATCGGCACCGCCCGCAATCACAGCATCGACTAACCCCGATTCAAGAAGTCGAGCGCCACTAATTAAAGCGCGTGCTGAACTCGTGCAAGCCGTCGCGATCGTCATCGCTGGCCCTGTAATCCCAAGATAGGCCGCCAAGTCTCGAGCGGGATCCCCCATTTCTTGCCATTCACCTTTAAAAGGCGGATATTCAGTCCCCTTGGCTTGCGCGCGCCACCAATCCGAAAACTCCTGACTCGCAGCCGTACTCGTCCCCATAACCACCGCAATACGGTCACGCGGCATATCCGCCATCAGACGTTCAAACTGGGCTCGCTTCGCGTCCCAAGCTGCACGCAACAAGCGTTGATTGCGAGGTGTCGATGGATCAGTCTCGGGTAACGTCACGGCCGCATGACCAAAAGGCACATCAATCCCATCCACGGTGCGCACCGTGGGGCCAGCCATCCCGGGCGAAAGACCCGCCACTAAATTGGACAAAATCGTCTCGTCATCCGCCCCTAAGGCATTGATGAGTGACACCGCTTCGATATAAACCGTCACGAAGGTCTCTCCTTACAAAGCTCGAAATGTCAAGGTATACCCAAACGCCTCATGCGTGAGCGACTTTAATCGCGCCGGGGTCGTCCCTTCGTTATAAATCATGCGTTCAACCACCTTACCCTTGGGATCTACAACCATACGGCCATTGGACGTGATCTCTAAATGATACCCATTTGGTAAAACATTCGCCCAATGTTCTATGGGCAAGGTCGCCAATAACACATCCGCCACCATTTGCGAGGCTTCTAAACCCTTGGGAAGTGGTACATGGGCTTGCCTCGTCAACTGTTTGCCGTCGTAATGCACAGTCATGAGTGCCATACCCGTGGGCGTCAAGACATCCATCGTATAGTCACCGTTGCGACACACTTCTACCGTCATGACGCGTTGCGTCCTATCATCTCGCTTCGCCGTCAAAAGCGTCTTTTGGCTGTAGTCTGAAGGGCAGGCAACCGTAGGCAAAGTAGCCTCAACACCAGGTACCAACCAAAAGGTGGGCACCGTCGGCGTCATGCTTTGCGTTGCACACCCCCAAAGCCCGAAGGTCATCAGGCCAACCCCGGCTAACCTCAGCGCCCTGCACTGGGACCGATCTTTTTGAACACCTGTCATGATTTTGATTCCTTCCTTTGAGGGACTCCCGCTGCTGGTGCCAACAAAAAGGCTACCAAGACACCAACCGACAACACACACCCAAAAACACGCACCGCGGGCGTTTCACTAAAGACCAAAATCCCGAGCGACAACAACGTCGTCGTGAGCGCGACCGACATGGCATAAAAGAGTTTCTCACTTGCCGCACTAACACTTTGAAAAAAGACCGTGTAGTCAACCCCAATCCCCATCACCAAAATAAGTGCAAAGAGACTAAAGAGATTGACGGGCATGCCAAGTAACCCGGTGGCAGCGAGCCCAGCCAATAAACCTCCCATCACAGGCAGCGAAGCGCGTAACCCTCGACGTAAACCTAAAAGGCGCATGAGCATACCGGTCAAGGCCGCAAACCCGACCCCAATCAAAATGGTCAAACCTTCTCTAAAGGTTGCAAACCGCGTACCAAAGTCCGCACGTCGATGAAGCCAATAGGTTTCGTCTAAAAGCGCAACCGCTTCAGACGCTCTGTCATGGGCGCCAGGCATCTGGGACATGGTCACCGGCACAAACACCGCCACTTGACCATCGGGTAAGGTACGAATCAACGTTCGATAAGGCGCACCCGCACGACTTGCTAACCAAGCCTCAGGCGTCACAACGTCATAAGGCACACATCCTTTCGTTTGAGACGACTGATCTTGGCGCTTAGCGCACGGCGGATTGAGTCTCTGAACCAAGGTGGCTTCTAATTCCTGGAGGGCATTGAAAACCATCGTTTGTTGCGCTTCTGAATGAAAAGGCACCACGACGGGCTTTTCAATGACGCCTTCAGTTTCTAAGGTCGCAAGTGTCGGCCTCAAAGCTTCTAAACGGTCAAGCGCAGCATTGAGCGTATGTCCCGTCACCGCAAACCAGGTTTGTGAAAAGCCTTTGCCTAACAGTTCGCTCAAAAGCCGTTCTTCTTGCATGAGCTGCTCAGGCGTCGTTTGTAGTGCCCCTAAATCGTCATTGACTTTGAGTTGAGTGAGTCCCACACCGATCACCACCACAAGCCCTGCAAGACTAACTCGAGTCCAGGGAGCGCGTTGTGCCCAAGCAGACACATATTGCGTTAAGAGCGTATGTGTCTGTAATGGGCGCACTGGGAAGCCATGAACCAAAAACGGAAACCACAAGACGACCGTCAACCACGCCCCGACTAAGCCACAAACGGCAAAGACGGCAAGCTGTCGTAAGCCAGGAAAAGGCGCAGCCAACATCAATCCATAGGCCACACACGTTGTGATGAGCGCGTGCCAAAGACTCGGACGCAAAGCAACGAGCGACTGCCAAGGCATTTCGTCATGACCGGCCCATCGTCGGCGCACCAAATAGTAGGTCGTATAGTCAGCCGAAATCCCGATGAGGCTCAAACACATAACGAGTGTCACGGCATGTAACGATCCAAAAAGCCACAAGGTTGCCGCAGTGCCGCAGAGAGCCCCCACAGAGACCGACACCAAACAAAGCACCACAGGTCGAACACTTCTAAAGGTCCAGCCAATAAAGAGCGCTAATAAACCAATCGAGAGTGACCCTAAGCGAGTCACATCGCGTTCGGCTTGGCTTGCCGCATGGTGACTATAAAAGACCACACCTTGGCCCACTATCTTGGCATCAAACTTCTCAGCAATCGACGCGCGTAACGCTTTTTCTTTGGCTATCCAAGCGTTTAACCCAGCCCCCGATTTGGCGTCTTCAGGGATCACCCCTGTCATCAGGCGCCACGTGGTACCCGCTTGATCTTGTGCCGTGAGCCAACCGCCCTTCATACCAATGGCCGTCCCAACCCCAGCCGTCATGACACTTCGCGTCAACAAAAAGGGATCATTCGCCCATTCTTCACCCGTCACACCACCCACGGGACTATAGAGCTGTGCCATGATTTGTCGAAGTTGATGTTTGCCCTTCTCTTCGGTCAAGTCCGAGATGACGGTCTCAGGCAAACTTCCTAACACCGACTGACGCACGTCCTTCAACCAGGCGGCCTGATCGTCAGGCGTAAAATGCCCTTCAATCGTCGTCACTAAACCGGCGCTTGTAAGGCCAGCCATCATGGCGTTCGCTGCCGCTTCAGAACCCGACACTGCCCACACGACGCGGTTAGCCACACTACCCACCGCAGCATCAGTCAACATCACGGTTTGGGCGTCGCCCTCAACTTCAGGCAACAATTCAAGCACATCGGTCGAAAGTGCACCCTTAGGCCACGATACAAGAAGCGCCAAGCCAAGCATCAGGACGCACGCAAGCCAGCCCAAAGCGCTCAACACGCGGGCATTGATCGGTGCATCTACATGGGGCTTTATCGGCATGGCACGTCACCTTAGCGAACGACTTCAATGTCGCTCAACGTCATTTCAGTACGGTTTTCAGGATTAGGCGTCATCGTAAAGGCGCGCACGACCGTGTCGCCCGACACAACCACGGTGCCTAAGAGTTGCTTCAAATGCGCTTCTTTTGGTTCTAAGGTCGCAGTCCACGAACCTTTTTTTGCTGGGTCTTCTTTGAGCGTCCCTGTAAAATGTTGCGTTAAGGTCTCAACATCTAAGCGCATCACGCCTGCTAACATTTCGGCCGCGGCCCAAACCGCTGGGTGCGTGGCTTTGGTCATGACTTCAGCAGGTTCATCTTCGTACTGAATCGAAAACGTATCGCCTTGTAGGCGAACCACCTGCTTAAAAGGCACTAACTGCGTCCAAAGAAAAGACCCAGCGTGATCTAATTCGAGTGTCCCCGTGCTTGTTAACGTCTGCCCCGTGGCACCCAACCAACGCGTTTGCGTAAACGCTGCCTTCAATTGTTTGACGTCACCAAGACGCTGGGCTAAGGCTTCCCATTGACTCGACGTGGCTTCGGAAGCGACAGAAGACGACACCTCTGCGACCTTGAGAGGGGTCTGCGCCATCGACGGGCCAGAAACCAAAAAGCTAATGACAAAAAGGCTAGCAACCATGACAGACGGTCTCATTCTTTATCGTCCTCATGCCAAAAATCGTAAAAATTGAACCACTGATAGGGATGCGCCAAAGCTTGCGCTTCGAGGATCTCAGCCCAACGAGTAGCGTAGGCTTGTAGTGCTTCATCACGCGTCCTGCGAGGTAACGAAATCTCGGACGCAAAAGGTCTGCAGCTAATCAAAAGCTTCTGACCTTCACGCACGGCAAACAAGGTCACCACTTCGCACTTCAATAAGTTCGCCAACACGAAGGGACCCACCGGGAACGGTGCTTCGTGCCCTAAAAAGGTCGCCGTTGCCGTACGACTCGCGCGAGATGACTGATCATTAGGCGTACGGTCGGCAGCAATGGCTACCCATTCACCGCGAGCAATGGCCTCTTCTAATCGCGCAGCCGTATCAACGCCTAAATGATTGACGGCAATGATATGACGTGAAGCATCGGGCGCCACCTCTTCGAGCATCGCCTTAAAGCGCGGCGCATGTTCGTCATACACCAAAGCCCAAACAGGCACTGCACGGTCATGTTGCGCCAACGCACGGGTCGCTTCAGCGACACCCAAGTGTGATACCAAAACCAATTTGCCGCGGCCATCAGCGGGCGGTTCGCAGAGCAACTGTCGACTTTCTTCGTCCGCAAAGTCAACGTCTTTCCAAAGCGTTAAATCCCCTGCCCACGCGGCCAGTCGGTCAAGCATACTCTCCGTAAAGGCCTTAAAGTGCGAGAGCCCAGAGTACGTTTCGATAGGCATCCCTCGACGGGTACGTTCTTCGTTAACACGCGTTAAAAACTGACGACTCGCCTTTTTGGCTGCCGTCCCGGTGAGATAAAAGACACCGGTCACGGGCCAGCCAATCAACGTAAATAACGATCGACCGCCCAAGCGATAGAGTTGCCACAAGAACTTCATGCCCGAAAAGCCACGACGCTCTTTCACTTTCATCCAATGCGTTGACGTGTCGTTGGGAGCAACTGGTTCACGTCTAAAGAGACGCTTTAAGCGGGCAGGCCACCATAACGGGCTTTCAATACAAAGCCGCGTATGCATTTTAGAAATGCGAACGTTGTCTTCCCACATTCTGAAGTTCGAGTAGCCGCCTTCTGGATAAATCACGCGGCTAGGCACAAACCGTACCCGTAAGCCTTGCCAATAGAGTCGGACCATGATTTCGGTATCAAAGTCCATAAATTGCCCCACGTGCTTGGTCTTGAGAATCGATAAGGTGGGCGCAATCGGATAGACGCGATAGCCACACATACTGTCGACAATCTCAAAACTCAAGGTCTCAATCCACACCCAAACATGCGTTACATAGCGACCAATCAAGCGCTTTTTGGGCACCGATTCGTCATAAAGGGGGCGCGCAGACCAGAGCGCCTCTGGTTGAGCTTTGGCACCTGAAATTAACGTTGGGGCATCGGCCAAGTCATGTTGCCCATCCGCATCGACCTGTAAGGCATGTGTGTAACCCGCTTTAGCTGCGTAATCAAGCCCCGTCGTAAAGGCCGCCCCTTTACCGCGATTCACATCATGACGCAACAAAGTCATTTCGGCGCGACGAGGTGCGAGCGCATCCAACGCCTCACGCGTGATAGCATCGCTCCCGTCATCGACCACAATGACAGGCAGCCCCAACGGTTTTAAACCGTCGAGCACCTTTTCTACCGTCAACCCATGGTTTCGGCAAGGAATAATGACTACAGGACGAAACGCTTCAGACATTTAACACTCAACGTTCGACAAAAATGACCTTACCGCGGCTCGCATGCAAACGGTTGTCACCTCGCGCCACCTCATACACAAACGTGACGCTATGCCCCTTGGGACTCTCGGTATAGGTTAACGTGATACAAACCGTGTCACCAGGACGCAAAGGCACAGTGAATTTCATTTGCGGCACAGCACTCAGACGCAAACGACGCCCAAGCCAATCCTCAGCCAAAGACTGTACGAGGTTGAGCTGCACCACGCCAGGCAATATCGGCTGCGTCGGAAAATGCCCGTCAAACTCAGGCATCCCTTCGGTGAGGGTTACGCGTGCGATCAAGGTCGTCGCATCACGATGCTCACACACTGTGTGTTCAAATAACGTGTTAGCCATCAAAAAAGCTCCAACAATCTTTGCGTCTCGACTTTACCCTGTGCATTGATCGGCCAGTCTTCTACTGAACGCCATAATCTCGGTCGTGCCAACGGATCAAGCACTCCATATAAAGCCTTCGTCACCGCCCTACGGTCAGGTAACGCGCCTTGCCATTGGGGCGACAGTTTTTCATTGACAACCGCGCCAATGAACGTGCGATCGCCTTGCTCAATCGGTAAAGCACGAATCACTAAACCTAACCTACGCTCAACCACGCGTTCCACTTCAGTCAAACTTAAACGCACTTCGCCAATCTTGACCACACGGTCGCGTCGACCTAACAAACGGAACGTTCGCTCACCCGTCATCGTGAGCCGGTCGTCTAGCGTCAACACACCCTTCGTCAACAACGGTGACGACAACACCCAACCCTCTGGCGTTTCGTTTAACGCCCCTTCATCGATCAACGTCCAATCGGGGGTTTCGTCTGAATCTTTATGCGCTCTTGAGGCAACGACACCTGTTTCGGTACTGCCATAAATTTCGTAAATCGTCGAGGGTGACCAGGCTTTGAGGGTCGCTTTCGCTTCGACACTCAAAGGGCCACCAGCGGACAACACAAACGGCAATGTAGGTGCCGCTAACGAGGTCTCGAGCATGCGCATAAAGGTGGGCGTTGTGATAAGCGCCACAGGGGACGGGAGCGTCAAGAGTTGTTCTTGATATACGCGTCGCGTGGTCGCCATGGGTCGGCCTGCTGACATCGCAAACCAGACATTAAAGGTGAGCCCATAGAGGTGACGCGGATCGACTGTACTTTGAATGACGGTACCCTCGGTGACGCTTCTAAAAAGTCTCGTCGTCACATCGGCTTCACGATCCATCAAGCCCACCGTCTTTTCGATGCATTTAGGTGTGCCTGACGACCCCGATGTAAACAATTTGATCGGGTGATTGGCGTGAGGCGCCTTCAAGCCCTCTAACGAGAGCGGTTCTGCATCCGACTTGACGATCAATACCGTCTTCGGGTACGTATTTAGCGCATCCGCCGCATCGATCAACACGGCGTCATAGGACGCTTGAAGCGCCTCAAACTGCGCACCGCGCCCCGGAAATAGCACGGGCGTACATCCCGACCAAAGGACAGCGCAGAGTAACACCGTAAACCGATACGGCTGTCCGTCATCGATCGCGATCAATTGCCCGTCAAAGCCCACCAAAGCGCGCGCAGCCACGCAGACGTCTTTGACAAACTCACGACGCGAAATCGCTTCACCGTCGTCTCGGTACGCCACAATATCGTCGGCGGGTCCTCTTAACCAGGCCAAAAAGGACGTCTTAGACATGGAGAACCACCTTACGATAGAGATACTCGGCGCCCATCAATGTGCCAATGGCGATGTAACTTAAACACCCATTCCACAAAGCCCACAATTGGAGGTCACCCCAAAGAATGGTGCCCACAGCGATACTGCCATTTACGACAAAAAAACCACACCAGACTTGCGTCACACGACGTGTGTAGCGCACGGCTTCGGGCGGAAAGGGTTGATTGCGATACCCTAAGCGAGCCAAACGCTCCACAACGGTTTGCTCTTCCCAAAGTGACGCCCCAAAGACCACAAGGAGCGACAAACTCACCAACACGGGATACCACAAAATCCATGCCGTTTCGTCGAGCAACGCGGCCAATGCGACCAATGCCAAGCCGCCTACGGCCAGATAACGACCGCGACGAATCTCTGGGCGCGTCGATAGGCAAGCGACCCCCAAACGAACGCTCAGGATCACTGCCGTTCCTGCCAACAGCCACGAAAGCGCATCAGCATGCACAGCCCATAAGACGAAGAACGGCCACACGACCATTAATAGGCCTGTGACCATATTCAAAAGAACGCTAGGCATTGATCAATGACGAACGAAGGATTCGAGCGAATTACTTGGCGTCAGCTTCTTTAGACATCTTCACGATCACATCAACGACGTCACCGACCGTACGCACGCTCTTAAAGGCATCGGGCTGAATGCGACGACCGATCATATTCTGCATTTGCACAATCATGTCAACGGCATCGATGCTATCAAGATCCAAGTCTTCAACCAAACGGCTTTCGCGCGTCACGGTGCCCGGATCGATTTCAAAAAGATCGCTCATCACGCGAACGATTTCGTCAAACAATTCTTGTTCGGTATAAACCTTAGCCATTGACTTTACTCCTGAGGACGATTAGCTCGAATGAACGCAGCAAGGGCAGCGACGGACTTGAAATGCTCACGCACTTCCTCTGTTTCGCCAGCGAGTGACACACCGAAACGCTTCTTGACAGCCAAGCCCAATTCGAGGGCATCAATGGAGTCTAACCCCAAGCCTTCACCAAACAAAGGGGCATCCGTGTCAATCTCTTCGGGCGTCATATCCTCTAAGTTGAGGGCTTCAATAATGAGCGCCTTGACTTCGTTTTCCAACGTACTCATTGTGTTCTCCTGGATCTATCGTTCCCATTAAGGACAACGTACATCCTTCTTAGTTAATTAAGGTCTCTCTGCGTTCCAACACGGAACAGCCATGAGTTCCTCACGCATCGCCTGGGTTAATCGGCGACTCGCAAGTGAATACCCGTCTTCTCCCTCACGCATGTAGTCAGAGACACGCATGAGTCCGGCAAACGTCAAAGACATAGACGGACGAACGGGCGGAATTTCATACCACTCGCTCTCTTTGTCGAGCCAGTGATGCGAACTCCTAATATGCACGACGGCCAAATCACACTGCGCTCGTAACGCCGTATGCGCGACCCCGCGCTTTAATTTCATCGGCACATCCTTTTGCGTTCTTGTGCCTTCAGGAAAGATCAAAATGTTCTCCCCTGATTTAAGACGACGACAACACTCGTCGATCACCTCAACTGATCCATCGTTACTCAAATAATCAGCCGCGCGAATCACGTTTTTGAGGAAGAAATTATGCCTGAGTGACGCCTTCACTAAGCAATCCATTTCGGGCAACTTCGATGCAATCATCACATAGTCAATAAGCGTCGGATGGTTTGCAATAATGATGACGCCTTTTAGGTCACGAAGCTTTTCAAGTGACGAACGGTCTAACGACATCACGCCCAACCACTCAATGGCTCTTGCAAAGCCGTCAAACGACCACGTAATCGCCGCTCTCGCCTTGAGACGACGCTTGACAGGATCTTTGACGAATAGCCTCAAGAACGGAAAGTACGTAAGCGACAATCCTAGGCCACCTAAACCAAAGAAGCACCACAGGCAACCAATCTTGAAGCGCCGATACTGGAACGCCCAAAAGCCTTCACGTGGGCCGTGACTCATAAAGCAACCTTCCAGTTGAAGTGCGTCGCTTCCCCTTTCGTCACAAAAGAGGCAACCCCTGATGCCAACCCAGCGGCCAACTGTATAGACGTAGGCAACATAGTCTTCATCGGCGCGCACTCAGCACCACGCTTCACCTGCAATGCATCACCCTTTTCAAGGATCCATGCGGTCGCATAGGTGGTGTTCACTGGAGCTTCAGAAAAGCTTTTCGCCAAACGGTCATCAAACTTGCCTTCAAAGTCCACAATGCCCACACGCGTCATATCAGTGGCGAGCATCGCATAGGCTTCTAATAAAGCCATATGAAAGGTTTCGGCACCCGCTGCCATACTCGTCGTAGGCACTTGAATGCCCGCTTCAATCGTCAGCATTCCGACCGCTGCGTTATGAACCGACATCATGAAGTCAGTGGGCGACACGGGTTGGTCGTTCGTGAGGCTCTCAATAATCTTGATACCACGTGCCGTTTCGCCGTGACGGCTCGCAAAGATCCAAGCGTCCACAGGGCAATCTTCTGAAACTGCCAACGCCGCTTCGCACGCCAAACGGGCGCCCCCACTCATACGACGGGCTTTCATCATTGGCAAGCGTTTGGTATAGACCAAAGACGCTTCTGCTGGCCATCCTGTTGGCATGTCGGGTAACGAGGCCTTTGCCCAGGTTTCGCGATCTTCTCGCGCTACCAAACCAGGCGCCAACACGACATGACGAACAAGATTAAAACGCATCATGCTCATGCGTGACCCTTCTTACGGCAAACCAACAACGTGTGTTCCATGCCTAAACCGTCATGAATACGTTCAATCTCAAAACCTGCCGCTTCGAGATAAATGACAAACTCGTCGTACGGATAAAAGCGGCTCGTGCCGTTAGCCAACGCCGTAAAGTAGAGCGACATCGCGGCCAAACAAGCATCAGCAACCGGGAACGGTTGACGACCAATGAAGGGCTCTAAAATGAAAAGTTTCGCATCGTCAGCCATTGCAGCATGGGCTTTCTTCAAAATCGAAACGATCTGATCAGGCGAGAAGCAGTCCAAGAACTGGCTCATCCACCAAGCCTTGGTCTCGGTCTTCGGGAAAGGCTGATCCGACAACACGTTCATCGGATACGTTGTCACGCGGTGACTTAACCCCGCTTCAGCCATGACCATATCGACTGTTTCGCACTGCTCTGGCAGGTCGACCACTGCAACGCGAATATCATCTCGCCACTCGCAGCAGCACTTTGCCCACTTGCCCGTATTGCCACCAACGTCCGTAATCGAATCGATGCCGTCCTTAAAAACCAACGGCAACGCCTTTGGATAGGCTTCGTCTGAATAGTGGTGATCAAATTCAAACCAGCTCTTCTTAGCTGCTGGCGGCAACTTCTGGATGCCCGGATAAATCGTGGGCCATTCACCAAAGACCTTGAGCCCCGCTGGACGACTTTCTTTAAAAGACGTCGTCAGGTGAGTCAGACCTTCGTAGCAAACATCTCGCGTAAATCGGAAATTGATGCCGACATGCAAGTCGTTCACAAAGAAGATGCCCATATCGGTAAGCGAATAGTTCGCATCACGCTTTTGGACAACATCAAAACGAACAGCCACTTCTAACAAAGAGCGAGCCGTATATTCATCGCAACCTGAAGCAGATTGGAGCTCTTCTAACGTGAGTCCCGCTTCGCCAGCGTCATCGAGCGCCTTAAAAAGACCTAAATCAGTCATCGCCACCATCGCCTGAAAGACAAAGGGACTGATAGCCAAACGATGAGCCTCGTTAAGCGCTTCGAGGGCTGAGTGTCGACGTGAAGATACGGCTGTTTTCATATGATTGAACTTGCTCTAATGATGTTTGATTAAATGATTAATTCGTTTGGGTCTTACCGCGAACAAAACGACGATTCGCGTCCTCACGAATATGACGAGCCAAGTTCTGCGTCCAGCTGTTGACCTTACGATGCGCCTTACCCTTTTCGTCGATCAAGGAGGAACCTTCAGCAACCGGCGTAATCACAAACTGACCCTTCTTATAGGTCACATCAACCACGAGCGTATGAACAGACTGCTTCGTGTAGCGCAAACGAATGCGACCAGGGACATCCTTAACAACCGTCCAACCGATATCAGCCGCGCTCTTCAAAATAGAGCGACGCAATTCACCGTCAGACACCATGGCCTGTTCCGTCACAACACGCGGCACCGTGCTACACCCCGTCAAAGCCAACAAGGTGAAACCACCAAAACCCAACAAAAGCCCACGACGTTCCATGATTAAAATCCTCCTAGAACCATCTCAATATATCGGTGCAAAAATGCCCTACCAGTACCAAGACACCAACACAGAAACTGAACATTCATTCAGTCCTGCACGCGTTTCAGTGCCATGAATTTTACTTGATATCTTCTCCTTTGACGAATAGATTTCTGACGAGTGTTAACGGTAAGCGATTCTGATACTAAACAACCAACTGCGACTTTGAGACTGGA
>CALEAW010000029.1 GCA_937943605.1 uncultured Sutterella sp.
GCAGCGTTGAAGAAGCAGGAAGCCTCGCCCGATTTGTTATCAAATCGGACGGGGAGCAGTCACTGTACCTTAGGCAAACATGCTCTGAGACGAGGGAAAGCCTCTAAGGCATTATTCGTGGATTCTACTTGAGCTGCCATCAAAGACATACCTCGAAGGGCCGCCACCACCTCTAATGTACGCGCAATATCTTTGGGCTCCGTGCGCAGATCACCCGCATCACGACGTTCACTCGAAGGCATATCGGGTGCATCCGTTTCTAAAACCCAAGCATCAGCCGGCAATTCGGACGCATGACGACGTATACGTTGACTCCCGTCATAGGTGACTGCACCACCAAACCCCAACTTAAAGCCTAATTTGAGAAATGCCTCACGCTCGACGACAGATCCATTAAAAGCATGAATCACACCGTGAACTGGCTTTCGGCGCAAATGGTAAAGAAGTCTTGACGCACTTTTTCTGACATGCACCGACACAGGGAGCCCGTAAAGACGCGCAAGTTTTAATTGCTCACAAAAAAACCACTCCTGTCTTTCATCAATGGTCATTGTGAGCCCTTCAAGCCCGATTTCACCGATGCCAATAAAGTGGGGATCATCGATCGCCACCTTAACGACTTCGGCAAGTTTCAAAAGGTCATTCTCATGAGACTGTGGGACAAGCAAAGGATGAATCCCGAGCATATAGGCAAGACCATACCGATGAGCAACCTCTTGGGTTCGCGTCCAATCCGTCGCAGAACCTGCACAAACGACTATGGACGCCACCCCAGCTGACTTCGCCTCACTCACGCAACGCTCCAAATCCTCTGAAAAAGCTTTGGATTGCAGATGTGAGTGCGTATCAATGAGTCCCACACACACGACGTTACCCTTCGCGAATTTGGCCAGCATCTAACCGCAAAGTGCGATCGCAGCGCGCAGCCAACGACTCATCATGCGTCACGATCACAATGGCCGTTCCTTCGCTTCGAGCCAAATTTAAAAAGAGTTCAAAAACCCCATCGGCTGTTTTACGGTCAAGGTTCCCCGTTGGTTCGTCGGCCAAAATACAAGCAGGACGCGTCACAATCGCGCGAGCAATGGCCACACGTTGACGCTCACCCCCAGAGAGTTGTGAGGGCAAATGGGTCGACCGATGAGCGAGCCCTACGGCCTTTAACATCGCCATGGCACGCTCTCGACTTTCGTCCTTATCTTCGCGACGAATCCAAAGCGGCATCGCGACGTTATCGAGCGCCGAAAACTCAGGCAACAGGTGATGAAACTGATACACAAAGCCTAACGAACGATTGCGTAGTTGACCTAGCGCCTTATCATTCATGCCCGCAAGACTTTGCCCCGCCACACGAATGGCGCCACCATTAATCGTATCCAACCCACCTACAGCATGTAAAAGCGTCGACTTACCTGACCCAGACGAACCCAGAATAGCTACGGTCTCACCGCGCGCTACTGTAAAACTCACATCCTTTAAGACATCCACAGGGTCGTCACCATCGTGATAGACCTTGACCAGATGTTCGACCTCAATCACGTTATCCACGACATTACTCATAGCGAAGGGCCTCCGCAGGTTGCGTACGCGCTGCGCGCCAGCTCGGATAGAGTGTCGCCGCAAGACTTAATAAGAAAGAGAAGACTGCAATCGGAATGACGTCAGACATGCGTGGATCAGACGGCATATCAGAAATAAAGTAGATGGACTTAGGCAAGAATTCAACATTAAAGAGTTGCTCGATACTGCTCACAATCGCACCCACGTTTTCTGCGACCAAAAGGCCAACACCTACGCCCACAGCAACCCCGATTAATCCTACGATCGTACCTTGAATCACGAAGATGCGCATAATGGCGCCTTCACTCGCCCCCAAGGTACGCAAAATGGCAATGTCAGCCTGCTTTTCTTTGACAGTCATCACCAATGCCGACACCAAACCAAAGGCACCCACTAAAACAATCAAGAACAGAATAATGCCCATCATGCGCTTTTCGACTTGCACAGCCGCAAACCAAGTGCGGTTCTGACGAGACCAGTCTGTCGCATAGGTGCCATACGGCAATTCGTTGACTAACGTACGAGCGATGATAGGTGCACGATCCATATCAACGACACGTACACGTAAGCCTTGAGGGCCACCTGTTCTAAAAAGCGCCGCAGCGTCCTTCATGTTAACGATCGCCATGGAGCTATCGTATTCATAGTGACCTGAAGACAAATAACCTCGTACCGTGAACTGTTTCATTCGAGGCACTAGCCCTGCTGGCGTCACATTGCCTTGCGGTACCATCATGGCTACGCGGTCGCCCGGGCGCACGCGCAACGCATGAGCCAAATCTCGACCCAACAAAATACCGAATTCACCAGGCTTTAGAACGTCAAGAGACGGCACCCCTTCGAGGTGGTCAGCGATATCACTCACGCCGGGCTCAGTCTCAGGATCAATCCCTTTGATAAGCGCTCCTCGAACAACCGTGCCTGAATTGAGGAGCCCTTGCCCTTGCACATAAGGAGCCGCCGCTAGGACTTCGGGATTTTCGGTCACTTTCGCCGCGACACTTTGCCAATCCGACATCGTACCCGTCACACTTGCGACTTCAATATGCGCAATGACGCCTAGCATGCGATCACGAACTTCCTTTTGGAAGCCGTTCATCACAGATAACACAATAATTAAGGCTGCGACACCCAAGGCAATCGAGGTGACCGACATGCCAGAAATAAAAGACATAAAGCGGTCTTTACGACGACCGCGACGTCCAGCGCGCGTATAAGTAAGACCAATGGTCAGTTCATAGGGGATCTTCACGGGAGAATCTTCGATGAAGTTAGGAAGCTTCTCATTCTAGCCTGCTCTGCTCCCGTTACAATGCTGAAACTATGTCAAAAACTTTTAACGTCCTCTAGATGGAGAGAAAGTTTGTTTCAAACATGAGGGCGTTCAAAGTGGTTCGAATGAGTAGATGTGTTTGCACGCAAGCCAAACCACTTGTTTGACTCGCCCTGTGGGGTATCTAAGGCACACCTTCTCATTGCTCAAGCCATGCAAAATTTTCTATGAGTGACAACAAAGCTTTTCTTCTTATTCCTGGTGCTCGCTTGCCGGCCCATGACGCCGAGCGCATTCTAGCGAGCTTACCGACCGAAAGCCGCGAAGCCCTTGAATCAATCGGTGAAGGGGCGGGCCAGGCTGTACCCCAAGTGTTCGATCACGGTTGCTACCGTCGTGCCCCTCATCTGGTTTGGCTTTGGAAAGTCATTACCCGTCGAGCCTCATTACCGCACGAAGCACCTTGGCGTTGGCTCGCCTTAGGTGGCCGTGAACAAGCGCCTGAACTTTGGTGTTTAACGCCCTACACGTTGATCGAAGGTCGAATTGCACCCAATCGTCCTCAACTCGATGACTCGACCTTTATGCAACTCACGTTTGCCATTGAACCCATCTTTCTCAAAGCAGGGCTACGCTTACAAATTTGGGACTGTCACTGGTTCTTGACGCGTCGTGAAGACTGGGCGATCACGGCAACACCTGCCATGGCGCTCTCAGGGCTCCCACCTGACGAAGCGCGTCTTGAAGGTGACGCTGCAGACGAAGTGCGTCAAATGCTTAAAGAAATCGAAACCATTTTGGCCACACACCCGATCAACCTCGAACGACGCGCCAAAGGCTTAGCCACCATTGATGGCGTATGGATTTCTGGTGGTGGTCACGAAGAACTCTTTTTCCCGCCCACCCTCATTCGTAGCGTCGCCACGAATGATGACGCAGTTCGTGGTTGGGCTAATGCTGCTGGCATTCTGATTGAACGCTTAGGCCGTGATGAAGGCCATTGGCCAGACGCCCCACACGGTGACATCATTGCGGTGATTGAAGACCTCTATGCCCCATGGTTGACCAAAGACTGGGACGCATGGGCCCAAGCACTCCCGAGAGTCGCACAAAAACTCAAACAGTATCGTGAAGATGCTCAACGTTTTGAAGCTGATACCGTGCTTACAGTCGCCTTCGGTGAAACAGGGGCAGTGACTCTTGCGCCAGCTGAAACAGGCTTGATGGATCGACTTTTCCGTCGCAAATCGCAGTTACCACCCAGTGCCTGGTGTCCTGATTGCTATCAAGAAGGAGTGGCTTAAATGACTCGAATCTTGATGCGTGACTATGACATGGCTAGCGCCCGTCGACTCACCGATGCAGGCTACTCGCCACCGATAGCTCGTGCGCTTGCCGCTCGAGGTATTCACGATGCAACGGAACTCGACCAGGAATGGAAGGCTATGTTGCCTCCTAGTCTCTTAGAAGGCACGCGCGCAGCAGCAGAACGTCTTGCGCTCGCAAGAGAGCGTCACGAACACGTGACGATCGTGGCCGACTATGACTGTGATGGGGCGACCGCGTGTGCTGTCGCCATGCGTGGTCTCGCCATGATGGGGATACGTTCATCCTTTTTCGTACCTCATCGCGTACTTCATGGATATGGCCTTTCGACCACGGTCGTTGACTTACTCGCACAACAGCCCCAAAAACCCGACCTCTTGGTGACGGTTGATAATGGCGTATCTTCAGCTGAGGCCGTGCGTCATGCGAATGCCTTAGGGATTGACGTCATCGTGACGGACCACCATTTACCGGGGGCAGAATTACCGCCAGCTGTGTGCATTGTGAATCCTAACTTAGTTGATTCGACCTTCCCGTCGAAAACACTTGCTGGGGTTGGCGTCATGTATTACGTGCTTTTGGCCCTACGCGCTTTACTTCGTGAACGTGGTGTCTATACTCAGCAAACTCAACCCCGACTCGACACGCTAGTCGACCTGGTTGCCCTCGGCACGGTCGCTGACGTCGTCAAACTCGACAAAAATAACCGTATTCTTGTCTCTCAAGGACTTCGCCGTATTCGCATGGGACGAACCCATGTGGGCATTTCGGCCCTGTTCGCTGTAGCAGGTAAAAAGCAAGAAGTCGCTAGCGTGCGTGACTTTGGCTTTGCGTTGGGGCCACGCATTAACGCCGCTGGCCGTCTTGACACCATGGAAAACGGGATTCATTGCCTCTTGACCGATGACCCCGCCGAAGCACTTGACCTTGCTCGCAGTCTCAATGACTTTAATGTCGCTCGCCAAGAACTTGAGACCGAAATGCAGCAGGCCGCAGAAATTGCCCTCTCCCGCTACGATGTCGAAAAGCGTGCAACGCTTTCGCTCTATGATGAGTGCTTTAATGAAGGCGTGGTCGGTTTGGTGGCTTCTCGACTCAAAGAAAAAACCAATCGTCCCACGATCGTCTTTGCCCCGTCTGATGATGGGCAGCTCAAAGGTTCGGGGCGTTCGATTCCAGGCATTCATTTGCGTGACGCGCTCGACCTCGTCAATAAACGTTTACCCAATGCGATCATTCGTTTTGGGGGGCACGCGATGGCTGCAGGGCTTACACTTCGAACAGAGTGTCTCAGTGACTTTCAAAAGGTTTTTGAAGACACCGTTCGTAGCATGACTGATCCTTCGGTCTTTGAACGTGTCATCTATACCGATGGGGGGTTAGCACCAGATGAGATTTCTGAAAGCCTCGTCTACGCCATCGAAAACCAAATTTGGGGGCAAGGCTTTGACGCGCCAATTTTTGCTAACGAATTTAAAGTCATTCGCCAAACGATTATCAAAGATGCGCACCTCAAGCTCATCTTAGAGCTCGGTGGTCAGCGTTTCGAAGCGATTTTCTTCCGCTTTACCGACACGTTGCCTGGCAATGTTCGCCTTGCTTATCGTCCCAACATCAATGAATTCATGGGTCGACGCACGGTTCAACTTGTCATCGAAGCCGTGGAACTTTAATTTTCTGCTTTTTGCATCACACCAAGCGCCTTCTCGGTCGAAACGGGAGGCGCTTTCGCTTTATAATCTTTTTATTTTCGTAGCCCTGTCGGATTCTTCATTGTGTTGGCTTTTTTCAGCACACGACAGTGGCTTTTTCAATTTCATACGTACTAAAAGAGTGACATGATGGAAGTCGAACGCATCAATCAGATTCAGAACCTTACAGACGACCTCACCCGCCGTCTGACAGAACTTCGGGGGTATCTTTGACGTCGATCGCAAAGCGCGCCGTCTAGAAGAAGTCAACCGCGAGGTTGAAAACCCGGATCTCTGGAATGATCCGAAGCATGCCCAGGAAATCAGCAAAGAAAAGAAGTTGCTGGACGATATCGTCGGTAGCTTTAACACCTTAACCTCGGGCATCAATGATGCAGCTGAGCTCTTTGAGCTCTCCATGGCAGAAGAAGACTGGGAAACGGTGGAAGCCGTTGGCCAGGACGTCGAAGCCATTGAAACTGAAGTCGCAAAGCTTGAATTCAAGCGCATGTTCAATCAGCCGATGGACCCATCCAACTGCTACCTGGAAATTCAGGCTGGCGCTGGCGGTACTGAAGCACAAGACTGGGCAAGCATGCTTGAACGTATGTATATGCGTTACGCCGAACGTAAGGGCTTCAAGGTGACGCTTGAAGAAGAAAGCCCGGGCGAAGTCGCTGGCATCAAGTCTTGCACGCTCTATATCGAAGGCGAATGGGCTTACGGCACCTTGCGTACCGAAACGGGTATTCACCGTCTCGTTCGTAAGAGTCCGTTTGACTCCAACGCTCGTCGTCATACATCCTTTACGTCCGTCTACGTCTATCCCGAAGTTGACGATTCGATCGAAATCGAAATCAACCCGGCTGACCTCGTGGTCGACGTGTTCCGTGCCTCTGGCGCTGGTGGTCAGCATATTCAAAAGACTGAATCCGCCGTTCGTATTCACCATATCCCGACGGGTATTATCACAATCTGTCAGGACGACCGCTCGCAGCATCGCAACCGAGAAAAAGCCATGCAGCAGCTCAAAGCAAAGCTCTATGAACACGAAATGCGTAAGCGCATGGAAGAACAGGCCAAGCTTGAAGAGTCCAAGTCCGACATCGGTTGGGGTCACCAGATCCGTAGCTACGTGCTCGACCAATCCCGCGTAAAGGACCTCCGTACGAACGTTGAAACGGGCAACACGGGCGCCGTCCTTGATGGCGATCTCGACCAGTTCGTCGAAGCTTCGCTTAAGAATGGTATTGGCGGTTAATTCACGCCCCGTATAGACAAGGTCAGCGCTTTACGTGGGTAAAGTGCTGATTCTTCACATTACGACAGGAAAGAAAATGGCTGAACAGATTCAATCCGCCACCCAGATGGCGGAAGAAGAGAACCACATCATTGCTGAACGTCGCACCAAGTTAGCCGCTTTGCGTGCAGCTGGCGTTGCTTATCCTAACGACTTTGAACGTACTGACCTCTTTGGTGACATTCGCGCCAAGTATCAGGACGTCTCTGCTGAAGAACTCGAAAACCTGAAGCCTCAGGTGGCTTGCTCTGGTCGCATGATGCTCAAGCGCATCATGGGTAAGGCTAGCTTTGCCACCGTTCGTGATTTCACGGGCGACATGCAGTACTTCATCACCAAGGGCGATATCGGCGAAGAAGCTTACGCCGCTTGGAAGACGTTTGACCTCGGTGACATCGTGGCCGTGAAGGGTACGCTTTTCCGCACGAAGACGGGCGAACTCTCCATTCGCGCCTCTGAATTACGCTTAATGACGAAGAACATTCGTCCGTTGCCTGATAAGCACAAGGGGCTTTGCGACACCGAAATGTGCTATCGTCAGCGCTATGTCGACCTCATCATGAACGAAGAGTCCCGTAATCGCTTCCTCGTTCGTTCGAAGGCCATCGCCGCCATTCGCAACTTCATGCTTTCGAACCGCTTCCTCGAAGTCGAAACTCCGATGTTGCATCCGATCCCGGGTGGCGCTAACGCCAAGCCCTTCATCACGCACCACAATGCCCTCGACATGGATATGTACCTGCGTATTGCGCCGGAACTTTATCTGAAGCGTCTCGTGGTAGGTGGTTTCGAACGCGTTTTCGAAATCAACCGTAACTTCCGTAATGAAGGCGTCTCTGTTCGTCACAATCCTGAATTCACGATGATGGAATTCTATGCGACGTACTGGACCTATCGCGATCAAATGGCCTTTACCGAGTCCCTCCTTCGCACGGTTGCTCAGGAAGCCACGGGTAGCGCCATTCTTCAGTACCAGGGTCAGGAAATCAATCTTGAAAAGCCCTTCGATCGTCTTACCCCGATTGAAGCCATCAAGAAATACGCCCCTGGTTACACGGACGAACAGTTGAATGACGCCGAATTCTTGCGCGCCGAATTAGCTCGTTTAGGCGAACCGCAACCAGAATACGTAGGTCTTGGTGCTCTTCAGATGGCACTCTTTGAAGAAACCGCTGAAGCTAAGCTCATCCAGCCGACCTTCATCATTGACTACCCGACGGAAATCTCTCCGCTCGCTCGTGCCTCTGACGCTGACCACGACATCACGGAACGTTTCGAACTCTTCATTGGTGGCCGCGAATTGGGTAACGGCTTCTCCGAATTGAATGATCCGGATGATCAGGCTGCTCGCTTTAAGGCCCAGGCTGATGCCAAGAGCCACGGCGACGACGAAGCCATGTATTACGACGCCGACTACATCCGTGCTTTGGAATATGGTCTTCCCCCGACCGCTGGTTGCGGCGTCGGCATTGACCGCTTCATCATGCTCCTGACGGATGCCCCGACGATTCGCGACGTGTTGCTCTTCCCGCATATGCGTCCCGAAGCAGGTCTGATCGGCTAATGCCACAGACATTAATGAATCGAGTCCGAAGCCTTCAATCGCACCTTCGGACTCGTACATGTCAACAGAGCCCCGACCCCCTCGGGGCTTTTGTCATTGACGGTCACACAGTTGGTCAACTCATACCAAGGGTCATGAGCGTCTTGCGTCAGGATCCTGTACTCGCCCAATACCTAGAAGAGACCAAACAAAATACCTTCAGACTCATTGCGCCATCTACACCGTCCGCATGCGCTCACACATTAGATAAGGTCACCTTGCGCCTTGAAGTGCTCGGCATGACGCAACAACGTCGCAACGAAAAACTCGACATTCTCACCGAAGAAGGTCTAACGATCGCACAAGCGGAACGTTCGGTCTTTCGTACCTTGGGGCTTTCGACACGTGTCGTCCGCTTAATTGCCATCACCCCTGACGGTCGCTTTTGGCTTCAACGTCGTAGCCCCAATAAATCCATTGGACCAGGCCTATGGGACAACCTGGCCGCCGGCATGATGTCTGAGGGTGAAACATCACTCACAGCCATGATTCGTGAGCTCCACGAAGAAGCAGGGATTGATGCCGATCTTCAAAGCCTCAAACCACTACCTGCGCTAGACTTCGATTGCCAATATTTGGTGCCTGAAGGCTGGATGCGAGAAAGGACGGCAAGCTTTCTTCTTACCGTCCCCTCTGAAGTGACACCGACAAACCTAGATGGTGAAGCAGACTGTTTTGCGTGCTTCACCGTTCATCAGTTACTCGATCTCATCGAAGCTGATCGACTCATGCCTGAAGCTGCGAGATTACTCGTCACTGGCATCATCGCCCGTTGCTTCTAACCTGAGGTCTGGATCAAAATCAGGTGCAGAGCAAGAGTGCGTGATATTCCCACTTAAGCGCTCAAGGCCTTCAACAATACGACGCTTTTCCGAAGACGTGAGCACATCAGTGCCCAACAAATGATGGAAGAACAGAGCGTCATAAGCCAAGGTCACAATAAGAGCCGTCGTCGGACCGCACGGCTCACGCTTCACACGATTGAAGTACTCGCGATACCAGCAACGAACCGGTGTCATAAGCTGACGATTTTCTGGCGAAGCCACAGCCAATGCAGCAAACGGCGAAATCCCGCGGTCGATTCGACCTTCGCTAAATTCGCGATACCAGTCACCGTACGCACGAAGCAGGCGGCTAGGCACCTTCGACGAGAGACGTGCCTTTTGTTCAAGCTCACGCTGCACTTCATCCAAGTGCTGAGCATAGGAATCAACCAACGCTTCAATCAAAGCACTACGCGAAGGATAGTGGTGAATAAAAGAGCCTTTACTCACTTTCGCTTCTTCAAGCACACGGTCAATGGAGAGCTTGTCAGTACCCTGCTCAATCAAAATACGGCGAGCGGCCTCAATGATTCGATTACGCGTCGCACGACCACGCGAATTGGTTTTAGGCACACGGTCGAGCCCCAACACCATATCAACACGTTCATGAGCGCGACCTATCTGATCATCACCCGTCGCTTCGGGTTCCGTACGTTTACGGCGCTTACATGCAGTATCAACACTCACTTTTAAAACCTCTTGAGCAACCTGAGCAGACATAGCCTTTCGACGACCACGGGACGCCGAAGGTTTTTGTGTGGGAGCGGTCACTCCGTTGTCATCTCCCTGCTGACGATTGTCGTCATCCGCCACCCCAGACGTCACGAGCGTCTGATTCTGGCTGGAACCATTTCCTGGGTTCTTGACATTGTCCAAAATCCCCTTCACTTCGCTCATACCTTGAGCGGTCAATAACTGTACATCTGCCGAATTCTCAGTCACTGCTTTAAAAGTTTTTGGGGCACCCATAATGCCGGACATCTTTTGCATACGACGCTGAATCAACATCTCTGCTTGGCGACTCAGCTCATCTGGCGTCAGCTTCGCTTTGACTTCTTTCACTGGTTTGGATTTGAGTGCCAAACGAGTCGAACGGCGAACCGATGAAGCCAAAGTAGGGGTAGCGGCCTCTTCCGTATGAACGGAATCCGATTCTTTCGATACAGGTTGGTTTGGCGTTAATGACGAAACTTTGTCGTCGGACGAATGATTGGAACCCACGATATTGTCTAAATCTAAATATTTGCCTTACTGGCATTAACAGGAAATGTGCCGCACTACGCTCGACTGTACAAAACTGGGGGATGCTTTGGGAGGTAGGCGATCTAAGACCATGAATCACGCCAATCAAAGAAGGTTGGCGAATTCATTGCACGTGTATGAAACCATATACAGTATAAGTCGTATCACTCTTCGTGCCTACTATTTCTTGCCATTTTTACGTATTGATGTGACACCATAAGAGAACAAATCTCGATATTCATACCAAAGGAACGATAGTTTACAAGACCTAAGTCGTTTTGTCACTATTACCTGTTTATTAGTCGTTTCAATAGACGTAAGATCAATAAACCTTTAGTTAAATTTTGACTTTATAGATAGCATAAAAATAAGTTTCAATATCTTAAATATAAATTTAAGCCACACAAAGTCACTTAAAACTTTCAGTATTAACCCTCGAAGATTATAAATCTCTCTTTAGAAAAGATTAAGCAATTACCGACCCTTTAGTACTAAATCCACCTTTTGCTCAATAGCTTACCTTCCCGAGGTCTTGCTTGACAGCCCTTGATGATTTTATTATGCTCATTTGAGATTTACTAACAAGGCCATCATGAGTCGTCCCACCATCACTCGCATTGTCGACATCCCTCTACGCACGGTTTACTTCAAGCCGTGCGGCAAACTGCCCGACGATACTGAATGCGTCACTATTAAATTCGAAGAGCTCGAAGCCCTTCGTCTTGCTGATCTCGAAGGCATTACTCAAAGCGAGGCCTGTGTCAACATGGGTATTTCACGCCATACGTTTGGACGCATTCTTGCAACCGCTCGAAAAAAAGTAGCTCGCAGTCTCGTGGAAAGCCTTCCGATTGTTGTCACGGGTGGCACCAATGCACGACGCTTAAGTTCGGCCGAATTATTGAGAGAGTATCCCGTCATGAAAATTGCCATTTCCGCTGAAGGACCAACCCTTCAAGATATCGTTGATCCTCGTTTTGGACGTGCTGCTGGGTTTGTGATCTATGACACCGAAACGAAAGCCTTCGAATATATTGACAATGGCGCTGCACAAGCAGCAGCCCAAGGAGCAGGTTTGATGGCTGTTGAGACTGTGGTTGAAGCAGGAGTCAAGGTCGTCTTGAGTGGCTACATTGGCCCCAAGGCACTCGAAGCCCTTCAAGCTGTTGGTTTAGGCACTGTTCAAGACATGGATAACCGCACCGTTGGGGATGTCATTGACGAATTTGAAGCTGGTCGCCTGACAGTTCTTTTTCCAGAAGGAAAATAAACGTGAACATCCTTTTTGCTAGCGGCAAAGGGGGCGCCGGCAAAACCACCGTCACAGCTGGTCTTTCAGCCTTTTGGCCGCGTCCCTTTGTCCTCGTCGACGCAGACGTTGAAGCTCCAGACTTAGGGCTTTACCTTCCCCACCATTTCACCCATCATGAAACGGTCGGACTTGAGGTACCCAAAGCTATTAACGAGCGCTGCGACCTCTGTGGTGAATGTGTGGCGATTTGCCAATTCAATGCCATTAAAAAACTCGCTGGTCGCATCATGCCCTTTTCTGACATGTGCCACGGTTGCGGGGGCTGTAGTGCAGTCTGCGCCCCCAATGCAATTGTCACAGGATTGCGTGAACTAGGGCAACTGTCGTTTGGCGAAACAGATGATCATCACCATTTCATTGAAGGTCGCTCACGTATTGGGGAAGCCATGACACCGCCCGTCATTCGTGCCCTCCTTCGTCATGCCCGTCAAACCGCTGAGCGCCTTCAAGCAGACTTGTTGATTGATGCACCACCGGGTGTTAGTTGTCCCGTTATGACCGCGGCCGCACATGCCGACGTTGTTGTACTCGTTGTCGATCCAACGCCCTTTGGTGTTCATGACTTCAAACTCGCCCTTCAAGCCTTTACTGAAGCGAATAAACCTGTTGCTGTTGTGATTAACCGTAGTGGTCAAATTGAGATTGCCCAAAGCGAAGCGTCACTAGTGGCTTTCTGCACCGAGCATTCGATTCCGATCCTTGCTCGTATCCCGTTTGATCGCGAGGCAGCTGCGCACGCAGCGAACGGCCAACACCCGTTAACGTTATCGCCCCTTTGGCGTGATCGATTTGAAAAAGCCGCGCTTGATGTCGCTAATCATATCGTTGGAGACCGTCATGTATGAGATTGTTGTCTTAAGCGGTAAAGGTGGCGCCGGCAAAACCAGCGTTACAGCAGCTTTAGCGCGAGCTATGAGTGCCAAAGAACCGATTGTTCTTTGCGACTATGACGTTGATGCACCAGACCTTCACATCCTTTTGCAGCCCAAAATCGTGAAGCGCAATGACTTTATCAGCGGTCATCTTGCTCGCTTTAACCCCGACGAATGTATTGGATGCGATCAGTGTCTTAGCTTTTGCCGCTTCGATGCCATCACCTCAACTAATGAGGGTGAATATCCCGTCAATGAAACACTCTGCGAAGGGTGTGCAGTGTGCGTGAAACTTTGCCCAACGGGTGCCTTCGACTGGCTTCCTCGACATTGCGGTGAACACTATCAAAGCGACACACGCTTTGGTCCCCTCATTCATGCGCAGCTTGCACCAGGCGCAGAAAACTCTGGCCGACTGATCGTCCTTCTGAAAAAAGAAGCCCGCGCCCTTGCTCAATCAACCCAAGCCGACATCATCCTCTCGGACGGTACGCCAGGGATTGGTTGTCCAGTCATCAGTTCGCTCTCAGGCGCATCATTGGTGTGCGCAGTCATCGAAGCTGGTGCTTCTGGGATTGCCGACTTTAAGCGTCTTGCTGAGCTCGCTAAACATTTTCGGTTACCGATGGCGGTCATTATCAATAAGGCCGACTTAAACCTATCTCAAACCGAAGAAGCTCGGCTAGCGGCTGAAGCGGCTGGCGCTACTGTGCTTGGTACCCTACCTTTTACTTCTGCATTCACAGCCGCAATGGCCCGTGGTGAAGCGATCGGCGAAACACCTTCACCCTTGGATGCAACCTTTGAACAATTTGCTACGCGTCTTCGAGAAATGGTTCTCGAAAGACAACGTCACCGTACCATCATTCCCATCAAGGAGATTTAATCATGATTCGTATTGCTGTTCCATCTGTTCAACCTGGCGGCCTTGAAGCAGCTGTGGGTGCTCATTTCGGCCACTGCGACCTTTACACCTTAGTCGACATCGACGACAACCAACAAATCATTGAAGCTCAAGTTATTCCTTCTTGCGCCCATGAACATGGCGGTTGTCTTGCTCCCGTGAACTATCTCGCCGAACGCGGTGTGAATGTGTTGCTCGCTGGCGGCATGGGTATGCGTCCTTTGATGGGTTTCTTGCAGTCTGGTGTTGATGTCTTTTATGCTGGTGGCATCGAAACTGTCGGTAAGGCTATTGAAGCTCACCTGGCTGGTCAATTGCCGCGCTTCTCTCCCAACCACTCTTGCGGTGGCCACCACTAAGCGTGAGGCGCACCATGACTGTTCTCATCGTGACTGAAACACCTTTGGCTTGGGCACCCTTTGCTGAAAGTCTTCTGCAGATCAACCAGGCCGTGCGTTATGTTGACACAGCCGCGCTCGCACTTGAAGCCTGTCGTACCAATGACAAACCTCTCCTTATTCTTTGGGATGATACTTTCACAGGAATGACCCTTCGTCAGCACGCCATTGACGTCATGATGATTGATGCTCGTATTCATCAGACTGCTTGCTCTGCCGAAGCCGAAGAAGTCTTCCATGAAGTGACCGAAGGCTTAGGTTTCGTGCCTGCTGTCCCCCCAACCCGCTCAGCAAACGATGCCAATCGTCTGATCGAGGCCTTAAAGAAAGTCGGCGCAACCCTTTAAGTGCGCCGAAAACAAAGGGGGTGTTGCAAAGACCAGAAGATCTGATTTTTGCAACACCCCCTTTGAGTTATCTTGGTTTGGACGATCCGATTTTAATCGCGCTCATCCAACCAACACGTGAGGATCGCTTCAAGAATACGCTCGTTTGATGCTTCAGGATCATCATCAAACTCTTCAAGCGCACAGATCATCTCGTGCATTTTCACAAAACTCAGCCTCAGCGGATCTAGATCAGGATCCTGATCATAAAGCGCTTCAGCAATCGCTTGTGCGTCCGTCCACTTAAGCTTCATATTTCATTCCTCACGCGCGTGATTACGAGAGTACTTGGGAATTTCAACCGTAATATCAGACTCGCCCACCGTCGTCTGGCAAGACAAACGAGAAAGCACACCAGCCCCCCAAGCCGCATCGATGTGATCGAGCTCGTCATCGTCAGGCTCATTGAGCGTATCAAAGCCTTCACGGATAATGACGTGACACGTCGAACAGGCGCACGAGAATTCGCAAGCGTGCTCGATCTTAACGCCATTCTTTAAGAGCGTACGAGCAAGGTTGTCACCTGGCTGAGCTTCAAATTCGAGACCCTCGGGGCAAAGCGTCGGATGAGGAAGTACAGTAATTTTTGGCATAGTCACCATCCTAAAAAATTCTGGGTTTATTCTTTATCTTTTACGTCAAATCGTTCGTCGTCAATACTCATTCCAGAGAGCGCTTCACGAATAGAACGATCCATTCGACGTTCGGCTAAGGTTTCAGTGCCCTTCGTCAAAGCTTCGATTCCCGCCTTCACCGCCTCTACATCATCGGAGGTCACCAAAGCAGTCAAGCGTTCAACCAAAGCGTCCACTTCGGCGCGTTCATCGGCATCAAGCAAATCGCCATCAGCATTCAACGCAGAATGCGTGGATTCCAACAAGCGACGCGCCTCAACCTGCTGCTCGCGCAATTCACGTGCGCGCATATCGTCTTCAGCGCGGCCATTACCGTCTTGAAGCATACGAACGATATCTTCGTCTGACAATCCATAGCTCGGCTTCACCTGAATGGAAGCCTCAACACCAGTCGTCATTTCTCGAGCCGACACAGACAGCAAACCATCAGCATCCACCTGGAAAGTCACACGAATGCGTGCAGCACCTGCAGCCATCGGCGGAATACCTCGCAACTCAAAGCGTGCCAAAGAACGGCAAGCATCGACGAGTTCACGTTCACCCTGAACGACGTGGACAGCCATCGCCGTCTGACCATCACGGAAGGTCGTGAAGTCTTGTGCACGTGCTACAGGAATCGCGCTATTACGCGGGATCACCTTTTCGACGAGACCGCCCATGGTTTCAAGACCCAAAGAGAGCGGGGTCACGTCAAGGAGCAACCAATCGTCGTCACCCGAGGTGTTACCTGCGAGCTTATTGGCCTGCATCGCTGCCCCAATCGCCACGACCTGATCAGGATCGATATCGTCAAGCGGACGGAAGCCAAAAAACTTTTCAACGGCATCACGTACGCACGGCATACGGGTGGCACCACCCACCAACACTACACCACGAACGTCAGAAATATCAGCCTTCGCATCTGCTAGCACTGCCTTGACGGTATCCATCGTCTTCTTGACCAAATGGCAAGTCATGGCATCAAAAGCGACGCGAGTGAGATGAATAGTCACTTCGTCGCCATTATCAAACTTAAAGTCTAATTGCGTCGCTTCAGCATTCGTCAATGCTTCTTTAGCGGCACGAGACGCGGCCATTAAACGGCGCTTTTCGGCAGGCGTTAAGAAGTGAACAGGCAAAGCATCAACCACCTGACCTGCAGACTTCAGCACCGCATTAGGATTGCCACCACGGCAGCTTTCGGTCAAATTACAGAAGATACGATGGTCGAAGTCATCACCACCCAAAGCCGAGTTACCACCCGTCGCCAACACTTCAAAGACACCACGCGTCAACTTCAAGAGCGAAACGTCAAACGTTCCACCCCCAAGGTCGTACACCATGTATGTCCCTTCTGCTCCATTGTCTAAGCCATAAGCCAAAGCGGCAGCCGTCGGTTCATTTAACAAACGAAGAACCGTGAGATTGGCTAAGCGCGCAGCATCTTTCGTCGCCTGACGTTGGGCATCATCAAAATACGCGGGCACAGTAATCACAGCCCCTGTGATGTCACCACCTAAACGTTCTTGAGCGCGTTCAGAAAGCGCACGGAGGATTTCGCTACTTACTTCAACCGGCGACTTCACACCAGCTGAGGTCTCAATACGCACCATGGACGGATCATCGATCAGGTCATACGGCAGGTTATGAACATCGTCCAAGTCCTTCATCGTGCGACCGATCAAACGCTTTGCCGAAGAAATCGTATTCTTTGCGTCGGTACTCGCATCACGCAATGCTTTTGCTCCGACCGTCACCGTACCATCAACGGCATAGTGCACCACCGAAGGCAAAATCGCCGCCCCCTCTTCGTCGCGAATCACTTCAGCGGAACCACTAATCACGCTCGCTACGAGAGAGTTCGTTGTACCTAAGTCAATACCTACTGCTAAACGATGCTCATGGGGCGCAGCCGACAAACCCGGTTCTGCAATTTGAAATAGAGCCATGTGGCACTTCCCTAAAATTCTTACTCGCTAACCGCTTCTTCAAGGAAGCGGTCAATAAACATCAACTTACGCGTGAGATCAACCGCTTGTTGCCAAGCGCCGTCCACATCAATGGCTTGCGTGATCGATTTGAGCACTTCTTCGCGAAGGTCTAACGCTTCACGGCGCACGGCTTCCAAAGCTTCTTTATCACCCTGCGCAGCTTCTAACGCTTCACGCCAAGCAATCTGGGTCATCAAAAAGTCCATCGGCATCGACGTATTGGTCTCTGCTTCTAGCGGATGACCTGCTGCCTCACAAAGCCAGGCCGCACGCTTTACTGGCGACTTCAGCAACTGATACGACTCGTTGATACGCGTACTCCACTGCTCTGCCACGCGACGCTCGGCCGCGGGACGTCCTGCAAAGCGATCAGGATGCACTTTCATCATCCCTGCCTGATAAGCCGCTTCCAAGCGTTCCAAATCAATGGTGAAAGCAGGCTTCAATCCAAAAAGCTGAAAAGGACTCATTTGCGCCATGACTAGATACCCAAAAAGGGGACCCTTAGGTCCCCGAGTTGATTAAACGTGGAAAGATTCACCGCATCCACAGCGGCTCTTTTCGTTCGGGTTATGGAACTTAAACCCTTCCTGAAGCCCTTCACGCGTGTAGTCAAGTTCAGTGCCATCAAGGTACGGCAGACTCTTTTCATCCACGATCACCTTCACGCCGAAACTTTCCCATACTTGATCATCGTCGTTGAGCGTATCGGCAAACTCAAGCTTATAAGCCATGCCCGAGCAACCCGAGGTCTTCACGCCAAGGCGCAACCCCAAGCCTTTACCACGACGTGTCAAAAACTTTTCAACGTGCTTGGCTGCAGCTTCTGTCAATGTCACTGGCATGATGAGTTACTCCTTAGCCTGCTTCTTACGATAGTCGTTGATAGCGGCCTTAATGGCATCTTCAGCGAGAATCGAACAGTGAATCTTCACCGGCGGCAAAGCCAATTCTTCGGCAATCGCAGCGTTCGTCAATTCACCTGCTTCGTCAAGGGTCTTACCCTTTACCCATTCCGTCACCAAAGACGAAGAGGCAATAGCAGAACCACAACCATACGTTTTGAATTTAGCGTCTTCAATCACACCTTCGGGCGTGACCTTGATCTGCAAACGCATCACGTCGCCGCAGGCTGGGGCGCCAACCATACCTGTACCCACCGTATCGTCTTTCGTATCCAACGTGCCAACGTTGCGAGGATTTTCGTAATGGTCGATAAGTTTTTCACTGTAACCCATGTTTTTTCTCCGTCGGGAAGTCGACAACTAACTTCCCGATTGTCAAAAAGCAAATTCTTTTGTTTTGATTAGTGTTCCGTCCACTGCACCTGAGAGATATCAATCCCTTCCTGATGCATTTCCCACAACGGGCTCATTTCGCGAAGACGATTCACACCGGCCACCAAGGTCTTAATCACGAAATCAATTTCTTCTTCCGTGGTAAAACGACCTAACGTAAAGCGAATGGAGCTGTGAGCCAATTCATCATCACGACCCAACGCACGCAACACATAAGACGGCTCAAGCGAGGCCGACGTGCAAGCAGAGCCAGACGACACGGCGATATCCTTCATGGCCATCATCAAGCTTTCACCTTCAATGAAGGCAAAGCTCACGTTCAAGTTGTGGCAAGAACGGTGTTCCCAGCTACCATTGAGATAGACTTCAGGAATATTTTCACGAATACCGTCCCACAAACGATCGCGAAGGCGCTTCAAACGCGGCACTTCGGTTTCCATTTCTTCCTTAGCCAGGCGATAAGCTTCACCCATCCCCACGATCTGGTGAGAAGCGAGCGTGCCTGAACGCATGCCACGTTCATGACCGCCACCGTGAATCTGGCATTCGATACGCACACGCGGGCGACGGCGGACATAAAGCGCACCAATCCCCTTCGGGCCATAAACCTTATGACCTGAAAGGCTCATCATATCGACCTTCAAACGATCCACATTAAGATCCATCTTGCCTGCGGCCTGCGTGGCGTCGCAATGGAACAAAATGCCATGTTCGTGACAGATCGCGCTGATCGTTTCGAGGTCCTGAATCACACCAATTTCATTATTGATGGCCATCACGGACACAAGAATCGTATCGGGACGGATAGCAGCACGGAAAGCATCCATATCGATGAGACCATCTTCCTTCACATCGAGATAGGTGACTTCGTAGCCTTCGGATTCAAGATGGCGCATAGAATCGAGCACCGCCTTATGTTCCGTCTTCACCGTAATCAAGTGGCGACCCTTGTCCTTATAAAAGTGCGCAGCGCCCTTAATGGCCAAGTTGTCACTTTCCGTCGCGCCAGACGTCCAAACAATTTCACGAGGATCTGCACCAATTAAAGCGGCCACGTGACCACGAGCTTCTTCAACGGCCTTTTCGCCTTCCCAACCATAAGCATGACTATGGGACGCGGGATTACCGAATTTTTCGTAGAGGTACGGGACCATCTTGTCGACAACTCGGGGGTCACAAGGCGTCGTCGCGGAATAGTCGAGATAAACAGGCAACTTCATCATTAGTCCTTTATTGATGAAAATGAATCGTCGATACTGGCGAAACGTTATAAACGGGAGTCTTTTGTCTGCCGTCCAGCTTTCGCTTTTCGGACAGGTATGACAGCGGGTACCACTTGCTTTCCATGTCGTTTTTGATGTTTTTCAACCATGTCGGCAAGCGTCACACCGTCAAGAAATTTCTGCGTCGTTCGATTGAGCTCTTCCCAAAGATGATGCGTCAAACATGCGGCACCTCCGAGACAAGTTCCATCTCCACGGCACTGCGTTGCATCAATATCTTCATTCATTGCTTCGATAATGGAACCTACTGTAATTTCGGACGCAGGCTTACCTAACCGATAACCGCCGCCCGGTCCACGCACACTGACCACTAAGCCAGCGCGACGCAACTTACAGAACAACTGCTCCAAATAGGCCACTGAAATTTGTTGACGTTCAGAAATCAACGTCAACGAAATCGGAGCTTCAACCTCATGGAGTGCCATGTCAACCATGGCCGTCACAGCAAATCTTCCTTTGGTCGTCAGCTTCAACTTCAGCTCCAAAAATTGCGAAGAAATAAAGAAAAACAGGGGCTCAATCCCTACTGAATTAGTCGGATATTAGCTGAGAATATCCGACTAATCAAGTCAATTATTGTTCACGCGCAAAATGGACTACAAATCTTACACAGATAAGCCTTTAGGCTTAATGAAAAAGCCCGCTATATGCGGGCTTTCGATAACTAAATCGGTCTAACAAGGTCGTTACTTGTCTTCGGAGACCTGGGTTTCTTCCGTGGACTCAGCTTCGGTAGTGACCTGAGCTTCGCCAGCAAGCTGAGCCTCCTGAGCAGCCTTAGCCGCTTCAGCAGCACGTGCAGCTTGTAAAGACTTTTGCATCATACGGGCCTTACGCTCGAGTGTTTCCAATAATCCACCACACGCATCCGTGCAATAGTCAAGCACTTGGTTAAAGCCTTCATTAAGACCATAGTAGGGGTCAGGCACCACAGCGGCATCGTAGTCATTTGCATAACGCATCAGCAAGTGAATCTTATGCTTAAACTGCGGCGGAGAGCGGTGTTGGAGATCAGTTAAATTTTCCCAATCCATCACTAGGATCAGATCAAACTTTTCAAAATCTTCTGACGTAATTTCACGAGCGCGATGTTCTTTAATGTCTAGACCACGCTTTCGGCACGCGAGCTGCGCTCTCACATCGGGCGTTTCCCCAACATGATGATTGCTTGTCGCTGCGCTATCTGAGCCAATCACATCACCAAGCTTGGCTTCATTGACTTTTTTGCGAAAGATAGCTTCAGCCGTAGGACTACGACAAATATTGCCCGTGCATACAAAGAGTACGTTAATCACTTTTATTATTCCGTTTTACTGATGGAGTCACGCTTTCCGTCACGTGGGTTGAGTGACTGCGGCAAAACCATAACGCATATATCCTACTGCACTCAAACGATTCTGCCTAGTGCAATTTTTGTAGCTTTATAGCGCCAATTCTCAAAAACGCCTGAGGGATAAGATTTTACACTTTTATCTCAAAATAGCAAACTATCTACTCTACTGATGCCCAAAGACTTCTCGACGTAGTTGATGAATTTCTTCGCGTACTTTGGCAGCCTTTTCAAAATCCAAATTACGAGCAAATTCCATCATGCAAGATTCTAATTCGCGTAGTTTTTCAGAGAGTGCCTTCTCATCCATTCTCTGATAGTCATCCGTCGCCTCAGGCTTCTCAGGCGCGCTGACATCTGGACCACGATATACACCATCGATGATGTCACGAATCTCTTTCTTTACACCTCTCGGCGTAATACCATGTGCCTTGTTATAAGCGAGCTGCTTTTCGCGACGGCGTTCAGTTTCAGTGAGCGCACGATCCATGCTGTCCGTTCGACGATCCGCATATAAAATCGCTCGCCCATTTAGATTACGCGCCGCACGACCGATGGTCTGAATCAAGGAGCGTTCGCTACGCAAAAAACCTTCTTTGTCGGCGTCCAAAATCGCCACTAAAGAGACTTCGGGTATGTCTAACCCTTCTCGCAAAAGGTTAATCCCCACCAGAACATCAAATTGCCCTGAACGCAAGTCGCGAATAATCTCAACACGTTCCACCGTATCGATATCCGAATGGAGATAACGTACTTTGACGCCATGCTCAGACAAAAAGTCCGTTAAATCTTCGGCCATGCGCTTGGTCAACGTGGTCACCAACACACGTTCACCCTTTTCGACAGTCAGCGTGATTTCAGACAATAGGTCATCCACTTGAGTCGCAGCCGGCCGCACCTCGACTTTCGGGTCAACAAGCCCTGTTGGACGGACAACCTGCTCCACCACTTCACCACCGCTCTTTTCTAGCTCATAGTTAGCTGGGGTTGCAGAGACAAAAACGCTTCGACGCATCTTGCGTTCAAATTCATCAAAGCGCAATGGTCGATTATCTAAAGCAGACGGCAATCGGAACCCATAATTGACCAACGTTTCTTTACGTGCGCGGTCGCCTCGATACATTCCCCCTAACTGTCCCATCATCACGTGGCTTTCGTCAAAGAACATGATGCTGTCAGAAGGCAAATAGTCAATCAAACAAGGCGGCGCTTCACCTGGCGCCAAGCCAGTCAAATGACGGGAATAGTTTTCAATCCCCTTACAAAAGCCGACCTGATCAAGCATTTCAAGGTCAAAAAGCGTACGTTGCTGAAGACGCTGAGCCTCTGCGATGCGTCCTTCGTCATAAAGTTCAGCTGTTCGAAGCTTCAACTCCTCCTTGATTGACACCATAGCGCGCATGACTTCTTCACGCGGCGTGACGTAATGACTTGCCGGATAGACCACAAATCGAGGTACACGCTGTTGTACGCGTCCTGTTAATGGATCAAACAGCACCACAGCTTCCACTTCGTCATCGAAAAGCTCAATACGAACAGCACTTTCTGCATGTTCAGCCGGGAAAACGTCAATCGTATCTCCACGCACTCGGAAAGTCCCACGCACAAAGTCTGTATCTGTCCTTCGGTACTGCATTTTCACAAGTTGCGTAATGAGCTTACGTTGATCTTTACGGTCTCCTTCACGCAAGATCATACGCATCTCGGTATAGCTCTCTGGCTTGCCAATGCCGTAAATCGCCGAGACTGTTGCAACAATGATCGTATCTCGACGCTCTAAGATGGACTTAGTCGCCGCTAAACGCATCTGCTCGATATGTTCATTCACAGCCGCGTCCTTCTCAATGAAAAGGTCACGTGCGGGCACATAAGCTTCAGGTTGATAAAAGTCGTAATAAGAGACGAAGTATTCCACAGCATTTTCAGGGAAAAAGTCTCTCATCTCCGCATAAGTCTGCGCTGCCAATGTTTTATTTGGCGCCATGATAATGGCTGGCACCCCCAACCGCGCAATCACATTAGCCATGGTATAAGTCTTCCCCGAGCCCGTTACCCCTAAAAGGGTTTGGTATAAGAGCCCCGACGAAAGGCCGTCCACTAAAGCCTCAATGGCTTTAGGTTGATCCCCAGCGGGTGGGAACGGTTGATGCAAAACAAAGGGAGAATCTGGAAAACGAACAATTTCAGCCACTGATTTGGCCTCCTGCTATTCATACAGCAAAGGATTTTATGCTTTTTTAACTCACGACACAGATAGCAGTTTTTGCCTATCTATTCTGACTTACCTCGAACATTTGAAAGAGAACTTAAAGCTCTTTCCCATCTGGCTTCAGTCTTGGCTATAGTGAAAGGAATCCATCTTTTACATACAGGTATTTAGCATGACCCGCCAATACTTCGCCGCCCTGGAAGCTCGTCCTGACGATCCGATTCTCGGGCTCAACGTTCTTTACAAACAAGATACACGTGATACAAAAGTCAACCTCGGTGTCGGCGTCTTTCTCGATGAAGAAGGTCGCCTCCCCCTAATGGCTGCCGTAGGTCAAGCAGAAGCTCGTCTCGTTGAGCGTGGCGCCCCACATAACTACATCCCTATGTCTGGGCTTCCTGCCTATTACCAAAGCCTACAAGCTTTAGTTTTTGGTGCTGACAACGAAGCGGTGCTTTCTGGTCGTATTGCCACGATACAATCCTTGGGCGGCACAGGTGCCTTGCATTTAGGTGCGATGTTTGCCCATCTCCTTCTCAACCTTAACCAAGCTGTTGTCTCCAACCCGACCTGGGGTAACCACATCACGCTCTTTGAACACGCAGGTTTCACTGTGGGCAAGTATCCTTATTTCGATCCCACAACCAAGGCTGTTGATTTTGAAGGTCTCATGGCTTCTCTCCAAGCCCTGGAGCCTGGCACCGTTGTTCTCTTACACGCTTGCTGCCACAACCCCACTGGTGTTGACCTGACCTATGATCAATGGACGCAAGTCATTGAAGTCCTCCAAGCCAGAGACCTCTTCCCATTTCTTGATATAGCCTATCAGGGCTTTGGTAGTGGATTAGATGAGGACGCGACAGCTGTGCGTCGTCTCGCCGCGGCAGGTATGACCTTCATGGTCGCCTCTTCATGCTCGAAGAATTTTGGCCTTTATGGTGAACGTACAGGCGCTTTGCATGTCGTAACACCCAACGCCAAGGAAGCAGCCGTAGTAACCTCGATTCTTAAGTCGCTTGTGCGTGCGGAGTACTCCAACCCACCGACACATGGCGCGGCTGTGGTCGCAGAAATTTTGACTGACGATGCTTTACGTCAGGTCTGGGTGGACGAAGTCACCATGATGCGCACCCGTATCCTTGCTATGCGCCACCGCTTAAAGGAAGAAGGCGACAAACTCAATGCAGACCTTTCGTTTGCGACGCGTCAAACTGGCATGTTCTCCTTCACCGGCCTCAACAAAGACCAAATGCTCGCCTTGCGCGAAACCTTTGGTGTTTATGGTGTGACCAATGGCCGAATCTGTATCGCTGGGCTCAACGAAAACAATGTGAGTTACGTCGCTAAGGCGTTAGCCGGAGTTCGCTGAAAAAGTGTAACAAGGTGCAGTTAGATACCGTATTTACGGTATTTTTAAAAAATACTCTTGCCAACATACGAAGTGAGTCTATATACTTCGTGTTCTTGATTCCCCGATAGCTCAGTCGGTAGAGCGACGGACTGTTAATCCGCAGGTCGCTGGTTCGAGCCCAGCTCGGGGAGCCAAGTTCTCAAGTAGGATTGGTCACCGACAATTAGCCAATCTGAAGTACTCCCCGATAGCTCAGTCGGTAGAGCGACGGACTGTTAATCCGCAGGTCGCTGGTTCGAGCCCAGCTCGGGGAGCCAAGTTCTCAAGTAGGATTGGTCACCGACAATTAGCCAATCTGAAGTACTCCCCGATAGCTCAGTCGGTAGAGCGACGGACTGTTAATCCGCAGGTCGCTGGTT
>CALEAW010000030.1 GCA_937943605.1 uncultured Sutterella sp.
ATTTCAAAATTTCGGTGACCAAAGTCTACAGGGATTAACGTCAGTTTGCGTCCTTTGGATTGAGTGTAGCTGCTAGGCAGTAGCCGTCTGGTTAGTTCTGGTGGTGTGGTGTACCATGATTAGCGAATGTTCTAAGAATCTTTAGAGTGTAGTTGAGACTACGCTATGTGCGTCGAAACCCTGATTCGCTTTCGTCACATTGGATTGCAATGATACGGTGTAAGGAAAATATCGTAGTCATCATGTTAAAGCAACAAAAAACATAGCAAATAGTTTTTTTCTAACAGAACAATAAGAAAATTCAATCACATGTAACTCAGGAATAATACTGAAATTTGAACCTGTGTTCATAAAAGAGAATGGCTATCATTAAACCGTTATCCCTAAAAAGAATAACGATACTTAAAAATTCCGTATTAGTGCCTAAATTACATGATTTTCTTTCTAAGAGAGAGTATTAGGGTTTAACAAAATTTCATAAAACTTTTGATAGGATCACCAAACATTCAAATAAAACAGGAGGACTATTGAATGACGACTTACAACAGTGGATCGATTTTCCGAGTCCGTTATCCTTTGCCGTGCGCTTCCCACTATGCTCGTTGGGAAACGCCGCCGGCCTCGCCCGTGGTCAATACGTTGGTTCGCCGTCGCGATAGTCAGTTGCAGGCCATGCATCCAACCTCTTTGCAGGAAGTGCGTCGTCGTGCGCTCAAGATGCTTGATGACGGCATGAACTGTGTCCAGATTGCGCGAGAATTGAGCGCTCATCCGCAGACGATCCGTAAGTGGAAGCGCCATCGTGAGACCTATGGTGAAGAGGTCTCCGTGACGGGGCTTAAGCGTGGTCCGAAGGCCATTGGCCGCCGTCTGGGTTAAGTCACTACAGAATTCATTCCTAAATGGAAGAAGGGGAGAGCCTGCTCGTGGTACCAAACACCATGAGCAGGTTCGTTTTTTTGGGCTCCTCGATGAGTCAAGGTTACGCCTAAAGTCCAACCGAAGACCAAAACAAATACAAACAAAAACGGGGTAGTTCCGCTTGAGAACCACCCCGTTTTTGTATTTCGTTTGATTAACGAATGATCTTCATCGTGAGTGACGCAAGAACCTTGCCGTAGACAACGAGTTTTTCGCCTTCAGCGGGTTCGCTGGCATAGCGCTTCACGTTGTCAACGCGGATATCGTACGTGCCATCCACGAGCGGCTGCACACGGCGTAATTCGCGCTCTTCACCGACTTGAATGAGGTATACGCCACTACCCTTAATGGACGTGATTGAACGGTCAATCACCACCACATTGCCGCCCTTAATCGTCGGGGACATGTCGTCGGAAGGCTGCGTATAGAGAATGAGGTTTTCAGGGTCTGCGTTGAACATGGCCTTGGCGGAGTTCACGGTCAACGACAACCCAAAGGTGTCGTCAGTCTCAGGTCTCGGACGAATCACAACTTCGTCACGACCTGAGGCATGTTCACCATAGGTCAACCAGTGGGCAGACACACCAAACACTTCAGCCATGCGCTCGAGATAAATCACGCGCGGAATGGCCTGGTTGGCACACCACTTGGAGATGGAAGGCTGAGCAATGTCAATACGGCGAGCGAGTTCGCGCATCGACAAGCCAGAACGTTTTAGTTCGGTGGCAATACGGCCACCGAGAGTGTCGGCAGAGATGGGATTCAAAATAGTCCTCTTTTTGCGCTTTGTATTTATATCGGGATCGAGGTTTTGGAATCAATCCAATGGCAAACGCTGTATGGCTGATACTCAAAACCTCTATAAGATACTAGAAAATGAACAATCGGTTCTTAGGGATAATACGTAGATCGTTTGTTATATGTCGGGAATGTCCCTTGCAATAAGCGTTTTTGGATGATATTAGTTGGTGTGCACTTCAAACGGCAAACGGTCATGCATCATAAAAACGCTACTCTAAGAGGTACGCTCCCTATACACGTACTTTTACAATTTGGCTTCTCAACAAGGTCAAAAAA
>CALEAW010000031.1 GCA_937943605.1 uncultured Sutterella sp.
ATGGATGGACGACATAACTTCTGGCGAATACCAAGAGTACTATCAGAGCATGTATAAGGACAGGTAAGCCTACCAAACAAAAAATCCGGCAAACAAAGGTAAACAGAATGACAGTCCAGACATCATCGGGAAATAACAAACGAATAGCGAAAAATACTCTTCTGCTCTATTTTCGGATGATATTCATGATGGCTGTAAGTCTTTACACAAGCCGAGTCGTCCTGAATACGCTGGGAGTTGAAGATTTCGGTATATATAATGTCATCGGCGGAGTCGTCGCCATGTTCTCCGTCATTTCCGGCGGATTATCCGCAGCGATAAGCAGGTACATAACATTCGAGCTGGGACAGGGCAATACCGCAAAATTAAAATCCGTATTTTCATCGTCGGTAACAATCCAGATCGGGCTGGCGCTCCTGATCTTCGTATTGGCCGAAATAGGGGGCGTATGGTTCCTGAATGAAAAAATGAACCTGCCGGAGAGTCGTATCGGCGCTGCCAACTGGGTGCTTCAGTGTTCCATACTGACGTTCATGGTGAACCTGATCAGCGTTCCGTACAATGCGGCGATCATTGCACACGAACGAATGCAGGCTTTTGCGTATATCAGCATTATCGAAGTAGTACTCAAGCTGTTGATCGTCTACATACTCGTCATTTTTTCATTCGACAAGTTAAAATTGTACGGTATATTACTACTGGCCGTCGCCTGTGTCATCCGGATCGCTTACGGCATCTACTGCAAGCGAAATTTCAAAGAGTGCACATATCATTTTACATTCAACAAAGCCCTTCTGAAAGAAATGATGGGATTTGCCGGCTGGAATTTCATCGGGTCTTTTGCGGGGGTTTTGCGGGATCAGGGGGTCAATATCGTCATAAATCTGTTCTGCGGCCCGGTCATCAACGCAGCGCGCGCTATCGCATTCCAGGTGAACGTCGCCGTAAACGGATTTGCAATCCGGTGCATAGCCACTTTGCTATCGCGCCATTTCTGGAGCGGGAGACGAGTCTCGAACTCGCGACCTCAACCTTGGCAAGGTTGCGCTCTGCCAACTGAGCTACTCCCGCATCTGAGAAGACGTATTTTACATAGGTTTTAGAAAAAGTCAAGAGTATTTCAAAAAAAGTCCCAATTTTTTTCGAAGAAATGAACCAAGCACATCAAAACGCACCTTGCTAGACTTACGCCACACATTTTGATTAAAGGACGGCTATGGCACAGAGAGTTAAATTTGGTACGACGTGGTGGGGACGACAATGGTTAACAGCACTTTCCAATCTTGACTATCAAAATCGCTTGCCGAGAGGTCGCACGTATTACAACACGGGCAAGGTCGATAGCATGGAATTTAAGGCCGAGACCTTGAAGTTAGAAGCGGTTGTGTCTGGGTCGGCCTACTACCCGTATGAAGTCACGATTCAATTGAAGCCTTTACCTAAGGTCGATATTGACCGTTTGGTCGATGCGATTGCTGAGCGTCCTACCCTTGTGGCTAAATTGCTCGAAGGGGTGCTTGAACCTGAGGTGGGTGAGATTGCTGCCTCTTTAGGGATTCAGCTTTTTCCTCAGTCATGGCGAGAATTCAAGATGTCTTGTACTTGCCCCGACTCCGCCGTGCCCTGCAAACATCTTGCTGCGGTCTATTACGGTATGGTGCGTACGATCGATACCGACCCTATGTGGGTCTTTTATTGTCGTGGCGTGGATTTGCCAGCGCTTTTGCGTGAGCGAGGGATCAATTTAGAAGAGGCTGATACGCTTGAAGAGCCTACGCCCTTGGATTGGTTGACGTGGGCAGATGATACTGAAGAAAAGCTTCCGACGGATGAAGAGAGCTTTGCCTCGCTTAAAGCTGAGTCTGCAGCGCTATTAAAGCGCATGACCTTTTTGGTGCCCGAAAAGATTGCACTCAATAAGTATCTCACCCGTGTGCGCTTTACCCGTACGTATAAAGGCCTGCAAACAGAAGCAAAATCGATGCTGAAGCATCCTGTGCCCTATGCTGAATCTTGGACCACGTTCGAGGCTCGTTTTAGAGGGGGTGAGGGGATTCCGGTCTTAACGCACGATGATCTTGGATTGCGTTTAGGACTCGTCAATCGACGTGGTAAGGCGATCGGTCTTTCGGCTTTAGATGTAGAGCGTCTCCTCGTCACGCTCTTTACGATTTCTCCTGAAGGGACTGAAGTTCATTCACAAGCTTTGCGCTATTGGTCTCGTTTAGCCAAGGACGCCTTGTACCTCATTCACTACGCAGGGATCTCACCCGTCTTAGTTCGTAGCCAGGTTGAATCGGAAGAGTGTGCGCATCTCGTGTGGATGCCGACAATGCAGTCTTCTGCTGTGGCTAACTTCGTCAAGTGTTGCGCTCGCCGATTGGCTAATGAAACATATGATCCTTTTGCATCACTGGATCTGCCTTTAGAAGGGGCAACGCAACTCGGTAAAACCGTGACCCTTTTGATGATGTTTGTCACAGGGTTCGCGAGCCTTCATGACTTTACGCCTGTCGCGATGAAAAATCAGCCAGTCGTATTAGCGATGACGACGCCGAGTGTGACGTTTGCTTATGGCGTTGATCAGACCGAGATTCAAGCTTTGCGCCAGTTCTTTAGACCCTTTACGATCGGTTTGATGTCGCTCGCGTGGGTTCCTGTCTTGACCGTTCGTACGGGACGTGAAGGCCGCGTCACGATGAATTTAGGTGTGTTGCCACTCGATGCCTCAGCAAAGACGCGACCGACACTTTATCGAGATATTTTGAAGCTCGAGGCTTTTAATAAGGATCGCTTCGCGCTGGTGCGTCTGTTTGAGCATCTTTGCGACTATTGCAAACCCCTGTGGTCGATTTTAGAGAGCCAAGGTAAGCCAGCAAGTCTCGAAAAAGACCTCTTAAAGGATTTCTTATTCGAAGCGGTCCCGATGTTTGATTTGTTGGGCGTGCGCGTCATGCTCCCCAAGAATCTGCAGAACCTTTTGAAGCCAACGCTCAATATCTCGATCAGTGGCTCGAGTGGTGGTGGAATGCTCACAGCCGAATCGATGGGACAATTCGATTGGAAGGTAGCAATCGGTGACCGTGAAATCACGCAAGAAGAGTTTGATGCGCTCCTCCAACACGCTGGCGAAGTGATTCAGTATGAGGACGATTTTATTTACCTCGATCCCGAACGCTTACAAGAACTCAAAACGCAAATGGAAGCGTTGGAGAATGCTGGCTTTGTTGAAATGATGCAAGCCGTGATGACGGGTGAATTGGGTAATACGCCAGTAATGGTGCCTGACGACCTGTTGGCGCGCGTCGACTATTTAATGACGGTAGATTCGGTGCCGGTGCCTGAGGGGTTACACGCCTCGCTACGTCCTTATCAAGAACGAGGCTATGCCTGGCTAATGAAGAATTTGCGCATAGGGGTGGGCTCCCTGATTGCCGACGATATGGGCTTAGGCAAAACCTTACAGGTGATTACCGCGCTGCTTGCTCTCAAAAATGAGGGTGAGCTCAAGGATCAAAAGGTTTTGGCTGTGGTGCCGACGACCTTGCTCACCAATTGGGTCCGCGAAATCGCTCGCTTTGCGCCAAGCCTTACGGTCGACGTTTATCACGGACAGACGCGTCAACTGAAGCCCTTTGAGGAGCGTGCTGACGTGGTGCTGACGACCTATGGCACTTTTAGACAGGATCAAGTGGCTCTCAAGGAGGAACCATGGCGCCTTTTGGTGCTCGATGAGGCTCAGGCCGTCAAGAACGTTTCGACGGGGGTAACAAGAGCAATCCGAGGTCTTCAGGCGCGTCAAGTGATCGCGATGAGTGGGACGCCGGTTGAAAACCGTTTGAGCGAATACTGGTCGATTTTGTCGATTGTGCAGCCGGGTTTATTGGGTACGCCAGATGAATTTAAGACGGTTTATGCGCAACCCATTGAAAGTAACCGTGATCAAAAGGCTCTGGAGGCCTTTAGACGCGTCACGGCGCCCTTTATGTTGAGACGCTTAAAGACGGATAAGTCGATCATTTCAGACCTTCCTGACAAAATTGTTTGCAACCGCTATGTGGATCTCACGCCTGAACAAGCTGCGCTTTATGGCAAGACCTTGGCCACCATCATGGATCAACTCAAGTCGTTGTCGTCTGAAGAAGGGCGTCAAAAGCGAACGGGGTTGGTGCTACGCCTTATTACAGCCTTGAAGCAAATCTGTAATTCGCCGTCGCTTTATACAAAGGCGCATACGATGCTACCCGATAGTGGTAAGGCCAATGCGCTTCTTGAACTCATTGAAGAGTGTCGTGAAGCCGGTCGCAAAGCGTTGATCTTTACGCAGTACGCTGAGATGGGGACGAAGCTACAGGATTGGTTAGCCAAAGTCACGGGCCGTCGACCTGACTTCTTGCATGGTGGCGTGACGATTAAGGCACGTGCGGCTATGGTGGACGACTTTCAGACGAATCCTGAGAACGACATTCTCATCATTTCATTAAAGGCGGGTGGTACGGGATTAAACCTCACCGAAGCGTCTGTTGTGATTCACTATGACTTGTGGTGGAATCCGGCCGTCGAAAATCAAGCGACGGACCGAGCCTTCCGTATTGGGCAACGTCGAGATGTGTTGGTGTACCGATTCTTGTGCGCTGGCACCTTTGAAGAGCGTATCAATGAAATGCTCGAAGCTAAGCGTGAACTGGCAGACCTCACGGTAACGACGGGTGAAAATTGGATCGGCGACATGTCGACTGACGAGCTTCAAAAGCTATTTAAGCTCGAAACGCCTGAAAAGTGATTTTGATCATACCGTGTTTACGGTATTTTGAGGTTTTAAAGAAAAAATCCTTTGCTTTTCTCGAAAACTTGTGTAAAATTCAAATCCTTCGCAGGACGCATGCGGGAGTAGCTCAGTTGGTAGAGCGCAACCTTGCCAAGGTTGAGGTCGCGAGTTCGAGACTCGTCTCCCGCTCCAGGTTTCAGAGGAAAGGGGAAGCGTGATGCCTCCCCTTTTTTCATGCCTAAAGAGAATGGATTTAAAAAAAAGTCCACTTCTCTAATGCCAAGTCTCTACGAATTTGGTAAAATTCGCCACTTTCCACGTTGGGATACGGTTTATCCAGAACTGCCGCCACGGGTGGTTTGGATTGCCGGCCTCTCCGATTGGACAAAAAAGAAAGATCGGATACGTCCCAAAAGGAAGTTATTTTCCGGAAGTCTGCAGGTTAGTTATCGAGTGCCGGCCTGCAGGCCACTCGTAATGTCACTCGTTTTGTATACGTGGGGTTTGCCATGGCTGTTCAGCAGAACAAGAAATCCACCAACAAGCGCGGTAATCACCGTGCTCACGACTTTTTGACCAACCCGCCCACCGCGATCGAAGCTACGACCGGTGAAGTGCATCGTCGTCACCACATCAGCCCGACCGGTTTCTACCGCGGTAAGAAGGTGATTTCGACGAAGGCTGACGAATAATTAACGTCTGCTGGTCTTAACGACAATAGAAGCTTCCTTCCGTTTGTCGCCTAGCAGCGCCATGCCGTCCGGCAAGTCTTTGCGCGCAAGATGCTACGCGCGAACCCCACGGTGAGTGACAGATGATTGACTCGCGTGAAGGTTTCAAGGATTAGGCTCCACTGCAACAGCAACCGGAAGACGTCGTTCAGATCGTCAAAGTCATAAAAAAGAGGGATCCGTTCAATCGGGTCCCTTTTTTTATACGCATTTTGTCTGACGCCCTTTGCAAACGTTTTGTGCTACAAAACGAAGTGTGTCGTTCATATAAGGATTGAGATCATGCCGTCGCTCAAGGACGTGGTGTCAGATTTGACGCCTTTTCTTATTGATGTCCGCCGTCATTTCCATGCTTATCCTGAACTCTCTGGCAAGGAGTGTGAGTCAGCCAAGACGATTCGTCACCACTTGACTGAGGCTGGTATCCATTGGGCGCGTTGTGGCATGGAGACAGCAACAGTTGCTGTGATTGAAGGGAAAGGTCCTGGTAAGACTGTGTTGCTACGCGCAGATATGGATGCGTTACCCGTGACAGAGACGTCGGGGTTGCCTTATGCGAGTTGTCGTCAAGGCATCATGCACGCCTGCGGTCACGACTGTCACATGGCCATGCTTTTGACCTGCGCAAAGGTTCTAGAAGCGACGAAAGACCAATGGTCTGGTACCGTGAAATTGGCGTTTCAACCCGCTGAAGAGTCGGGTGAGGGTGCTTTAGCGATGATCGAAGCGGGGGTCTTAGACGATGTGGATGCGTGTTTTGCTTTGCACGTGTGGTCTGATGTGCCTTCAGGCAAAGTTGCTTTAAGAAGTGGTCCTGTGATGGCAGGGACAGACCGATTTGAGATTCATGTCAAAGGTGTGGGTGGCCACGGTGCGCAGCCACATCATTGCGTGGATGCAGTGGTCGCTGGATCGGCCATTGTGCAGCAACTTCAGACATTGGTGAGTCGTGAAGTGGCACCAACAGAGACGGCAGTCGTGACAGTTGGCACCTTTGAATCAGGGACACGTTGGAATGTGATTGCGGGCGAAGCTAAATTAACGGGGACAGTC
>CALEAW010000032.1 GCA_937943605.1 uncultured Sutterella sp.
GGGGGTGTTGCAAAGTTCAGGAGAACCTGACTTTTGCAACACCCCCTTTTTTGTTTGCCCTTACTTAACGTAGGCCGGATCGGGTTTCACCGTAATTTCAACACCGTCAAGTTGGACAAGCTCACCACCGCGAAGCTTGCGCGTTTTACGTAGTTCGACCTCACCATCAACCTTCACCAGTCCGTCGGCAATCATCGCTTTGGCCTGAGCACCGGAATCAGCAATACCGAGTGCCTTTAAAAGCGCATCAAGGGTGATTAATTCCCCTCTAATTTGAAATTCTCGTGTCATTTTTTCAACTTTCCTAACCTAGGTCAAACCCTAATGCCCCCATAACATGCTTCATGGTGACAAAATCAACAACTCAACTTTTGCAAATTCGTTTTGAAGAATTTGTTCTGAACATTTTACGGCAGGTTTTCCATGCTTTCAGCCATTTCACTTATTCTCGCCTTCCAGGTCATCGGTGAACTCATCAGCCGTTTCACTGGTATTCCTGTGCCTGGTCCCGTTATCGGCATGATGCTCATGCTTTTTGCTTTTTTTCTGAAAGATAACCTGATCGATCACATTCGTCCGACTGCAGGCGGCCTTCTCTCGAATCTATCTCTTCTCTTCGTTCCAGCAGGCGTCGGCGTTATGCAATATGGCGACTTGTTTTTAAAAGAAGGAGTTGGCATCGCCGCAGTCCTCGTTCTTTCGACTTTGGCAGCTATGTTAGTGACGGCATACACCATCATCTTCGTTGAAAAACTTATCCACCGCGAAAGGAAATAATTCATGAATCAATCTCTACACGACGTGCTCACCCCCCTAATGAGCAATCCAGCGTTGTGGCTAGCCCTGACTTTAGTCGCGTATATTGGTGGCCAATACCTATATCGTCGTACTCAATACAACCCCTTTGCCACGCCGATTATTGTGGCTGTCGTTAGTCTGATCGCTGTTCTGCTTATCTTCGACATTCCTTACCAACAGTATTTTGCTGGCGCGAACTTCATTCACTTTTTATTAGGTCCAGCAACTGTTGTATTAGCCGTTCCGCTCTTTGAGCAACGTCAGAAACTCGTAGAGCTGTGGTTGCCCCTGACTGCAGGGTTACTTGCGGGCAGTTTTACAGCCATTGTCTCGGTCGTTCTCTTTGGATGGCTATTTGGTTTGAGCCCAGAAACAATGATTTCTATGATCCCGAAATCGGTGACGACACCGATTGCTATGGGTGTCTCTGAAGCCATGGGAGGGCGCGCAGATTTAACGGCTTGCCTTGTTGTCATTACAGGGATTTTTGGCTCTATCATCGGTCGTCCACTCTTTAATCTTTGTCGGATTACGTCTGATCCAGTTCGTGGTGTTTCACTCGGACTTTCTGCTCATGGCATGGGTACAAGCACCGCTTTTCAGATCTCCAACCGTGCTGGGGCCTTCTCAGGCTTAGCCATGGGGCTCACTGGGATTATCACCGCGTTTCTCGCGCCACTCATTGCTTTCCCCCTGATGAAAGTTTTAGGAATGTGATCAGATACCCACCAACAAAAAAGGGGGTGTTGCAAAAGTCGCATGTCGACTAAGCAGTGCCCCCTTCTCAT
>CALEAW010000033.1 GCA_937943605.1 uncultured Sutterella sp.
CCAGTAAATACTAATTTTTTCTTTTGAAGATAACCTTGTGCAAAATTCAGGCTAGGTAATCTGAGGGCAAAGAATGAACGGCCTGTAACTGGACGGCGTAAAGCGGCGCTAAATCCTCTAGCCCTTCAACGCATTCGGGTAGTTCGATATTCATAGGGCGCCCCTTGCGTTGACAATCTGGACGTGTTCGACTTGCTCAGGATGCCCGGCAGTGTTCGCTAGGCGCTCCATATCGTCGATAAATTCAAGCACTTCGGCGGCGAAGCCTTGGAGGACGTTAAAGGCTATTTGTTTGCGATAGCCCTCGGGCATAGTGCGGTTAATGAATGAGGCACGATCAGCGCACGCATTAATGATGCGTTCGATGTCATCCGCAATACCGATAAAACCAGTATCAGGCGGCGGCACGATAGGGGCGCAGTAGGAGCGTTTAGGATCGAGAAAAGCGGGAAGGGGTGCAGTAGATACACTGCTACCAGTAACGTAGGACATGGCACTTTTTCCTGTTGCGACTTTTAGAACTGCGCTCCCTTTCCACGGGGAGGGCAGGCCGTGCGGGGTGGAAATACCGCGCAACAGGTAGCGGCAGGCTCGAAAGCCTCCCGCACGGCTACCCGTCAAAATCTGAGGACGGAATACGCCCGTAAAAACTGAGGGCGCAATGGTGCCATAAATTGGACTACCACCAAAAGAAAACGCCACGTTCTCGCAAAGAGAGGGCGCGGCGGCAGTCCGCCTGTTGCTACTGTGCAGGTTTCCACGCCTGCCCCTAATCTTGCGATTAGGTGAGGACATATTAGCACAGTAAAGGGCGCCCGGGGTGCGCGTGTATTTGGCCGTTCTCATTTTTAGCCCTCGGCGGTGAGTTGAGAGGGCTGGAGGCTTTTAGCCCATTGTTCGACCTCGGCACGTTTCCAACGTACACAGCGATAGCCGAATTTATAGCGCGGCGGGAAGTCGCACCGGGCGCATAGTTTGTAGGTTGCGGAGAGGGAGAGGCCAAGGAAAGCGGCCACAGCCTTTACATCCCAAAAGGCGCACCCGTCCACCGTGAAAGTATCGGCTGTAGGTGTGAACTGTGATTGTTCTTTCATCATTACTGCTACTCGTTAGGGTTAGGCCACTGGTAGGCGTGTAATGCCTTCCCGTGGGTGTCAGTGCCTTTCTATGGCGTTCGCGGTAATGATGCGTGAAGGGTTTTTAATCGTCCTCCTCTAAAACAATAAAAGGGCTATCCCTCCTCTAAAACAATTAAGAGGAGAAAAAGCCCTTAAATTAATTTAGGGGTTTTTGTTTTGCTTATCCTTTCTGTTTTTACGTCCTATCGTGCAGTACTCCTTACAGGATTTAGCACTAAATCTGGTTAATGTGTATTTTCGTTTTAATTCCTTGGCCGCCTCTATGTAGGCGTCACTATCGCTACACATATCACGTAGGTGAATGTCGTTGTATGTCTCTAGACACTCCTCGGCGAACTCCTCCCGGGCAATGCCTAAAACGGATAGTTCGTCCTCTATGCTCCTCGCCCCTCGCTTCCCATTGGCCGTGTTTTTTCTTGCTGTTTCTATCGCGTGAGTGAGGTTAACCAGTGTGGCGGCAGTACGGCTAGAGGCGTCACACACGGCACTAACTAGAGCGGCTATAAAGCCTGTATCTATTGAGGGTAGCTTGAGGGATTGATGCAGGATCAAGGCTAGGCCGTCTGTGTGTAGACTCATTCGGATTAGGTCACGCGCGGCAGTGTTTATGGCTTCCCTTACTTCTCGTTTAGCTTGTTTTGCTCCTCCTACCTCGGCGGGGTCGACGTAGTAGGCCATCCCCGCTGTTTTGTTGTCTCGGTGCTCGGGGAGGACGTGCATTAAAGCGTGAAGCGTCCACAGTAAGCCCGGGGGCGTCTCTAGCGCTGTTTCATCCTCTAGTAAAGTCATACCGAACCCAGTGGGGGCGCCACTGGAGAACTTGAGTAAGGCGGCTGTTATGTTTTCGTGCATTAAGTCTAATTGACGCTCTAGGCAGTGAAGCGTAGGCGCCGCATCATTGGCCGTTATCTCTTTGCCGGTTACCTCGCACCCCGAAAGTGAAAGCACGGCGCCAAGTGCGGCTAACCAGTAAAGGCACCTACTTTCATCAAAATTCAAACTAAGCGGGACGGCCTCCCCTTCATGTATTGGCGCTAACAGTATCGCCACTAATATTTTTTCTTCGGCCTCTGGTTGATTTGTCCATAGCGGACTAGGACGGGTTTTTAGAGCTGTAGCGGTTAGGATGTAGTTACTTAGAGCGGTGTCTAATGCTGTGGGCGGCGTAGATAGCTCGGCGTTATGGTCAACGTGCATTGTGTGTGTTCTCTCTTGTTTCTCTTTGTGTTTTGGCCGCTGTTTGTCACAGCGTGAAGCGCGTGAGGGGTAGAAAGAGAGGCTACCCCTCGGCACTGGTTAGCTATTCCCGTGCCTGTGCGCTTGAGTCCATTCTATGCCCTTACCCGTTGTTACTCCCCCTTTTTTCGATAGCGCGAAGGATAGGGGATGGAAAGGAGCATTTCCGGTACTAAAAACACGCCTTCACGCGCGCGCGCGAGGGGCGCCCGTTTTGATGTAGGTTTTGCTGGTTTGCGTGGCCGTTTTAGTGTGGTTTATTTTAATGATAGATAATTACCATTACGATTGTTTTGCTTGCGGCACAGTCAAAAGCGATCCAGCAGCAAAGACGCAGCGTTGTCTGAAAAACGCTAAAAACTTTGCGAAATGCACCCATACAAAATTAACTATTGGCGCGGTCTAGATTTTCATTTGGATTTTACTTTTATCCCGCCCCTCCCCTTTGCCTGTGGCACAGGAAAATAAAGGGTAACAACGCTTATTTTTATGTATGTATGCGTCTGCGGTTAATGGCCGTAGGTTCTCCCACGGCTTTTTGTGTTCTGCGGGTCTGGTGAGTCCCTAAAGTGGTCTAGCTATGGTGTTTAAAAAAGTGGTCTGACCAGTAAACGCAGATAAGAGAACGGCCACTAATGCGAAGGAGCAACAGCGGCCGCGATTGGAATAGTGTCTATGGATAGTAGACACGAAAAGTATAGCAGTAACACCAAAAAGCACGCACCTATAGCCCCCTGCACCCAAAAAGGCCAATTTAGGCTATTGCCTCCTACTGCCACAGGCGAAACAAGGTAGTTTGGGGTGGATCCCAAAACAGTTTTTTTTTATTGGCCGTTCTTCCTCTCCCTCTATTTGCCACAATGTGTGGTCAATGTGGTCAGTGTGTGGTCAATGGTTTTACAATTTATTGACCACAATCTTTAATAAGGGATTCCCTGTTAGAGTAGTGTTTATATATCTAATATAAGAAAAAACGGCCTGTGGTCAGTGTGGTCAGTGGTTTTTTCACTTTTTAGGCGCGATTAAACTAAAACAATACTTCCCCCACTCCTCGAAAACTTCCCGCATATCGCCTTTAGGTGTCGTTCTATCGTAGGCGCCGCCGTACTTCTCGGCGTGATCTAGGCACCGTTCTAGCAGTGATTCTGGGTAGTGTGGATGCCCGTAGGTTTTGCCGTCCTTAGCCCATGCCTTGAATGTGGCGCGTGCTGTGCCGTGTATTGTCATAGGCACTTCATAGCCATATTGCTTGGATAGCTGTAGGTCTAACCAACGGCAACCCTCGGCCTTTTGGCGTGCGGTATGCATACGCTTGAGGAGATTCCAATATGCGTTAGGCGATATATGCCCCGCTGTGGGGTTTTGCATATTGACGAAAACATACGGCACGCCCTGCCCTCTGTAGTCCGGCATACGCTTGAGTACGTCCACAGCCTGAGAGCTAAGGGGGATGTATCGGTCTAGGGCGCCGCCTGTCTTTGTGTTCTCTCTGGGGATGCGCTGTAAGCCTTTCTCTAGGTCTATGTCTTCCCACTTAATCGGCAGTGTTTCGCCTGATCGTGCGGCAGTCAGTATGGCGAACGCTACTACCCCAGCGGCAGGCGATAGGGCAGGGCGGTCTAGGAGTGCGGCAAAGAAAGCGGGTATTTCCTCTACTGGTAGCGCCCCGTGATGCTTCCCGTTTTGGTCTTTGTCTATTACTGGTAGTCGGATAGAAAGCGCTTTAGCCTTAGCAGGGTTCACCATTGCAGGAATACGGCCTAGGTCTATGGCGTGTTCGTAAGCGCACTCTAAGGCTTTCAGCATTCGTGTAGCCGATTCGTGGCGCTCCGTCCATGCTTCTCTAATGCCTTCGGCTAGGGTATCGGCTGTAAGGGTAACGGCCTGTGCATCCCTAACCAGTGAGGGCAGATAGGAGTTAAAACGGCTTCTATTGTCTCTAACTTCTTTAGCGGGGTTTTTCCATACGCCACGGGCGGCCTGCTCATCCTGCCAAGTGTAGAAAAGCTCGGCCACTGTAAGGCCGTTTTCTTGTTCTTTGCGCTTAGGCTTTTCCTCTTTGATGTGTTCTCCCTTGAGGATAGCCGCTCGCACGCTGTGCGCTTTCTGTGTGGCCTCGGCATAGGTGAGTGCGTCGAATGCGCCTAGGGTAACGGTGAGCCTAGTGCCGTCGGGCAGTACTGGGCGCAGTATGTATGTCTTGGATGTGGTGCCGTCTCTGTTTTCTCTGATACGTAACGTAAAGCCCGGCACGCCCCCTAATGAGGTTGTCTTTTTTAGAGCTTTTACCGCTCTCCACGTAAGCGGCGCTGTAGTCTTGGGCATAAGGATTAACCTGTTTTGGTGTGTTGCAAGTGTTTTGGGTGTCTATGGTATCCGTGTAGGTCGTTTTAGCGTGTTTTATGGTATCCGCGAGAGCCTTTTAGAGCGCCCTTTTTGCGCGGATACCATCTCGGATACCATACGGATCGAGGATACACCAAAACTAATGGAGAGGCACGGGGAGGCATAGAGAGCCATAAAAGGGTTAAAACCCGTTGTGCGAGTAGGTGAGGCGTGGATAAATGAAAAGGCACCGAAAGCCATGAAAAGCTATTCGATGCCTTGAATTGGTGGAGGCGGCGGGAGTTGAACCCGCGTCCGGAAACCTTTTTCTGTTGGTTCTACATGCTTAGCTACAAGATTTGAGTCTCACTGAAAGCCCTGCCGAGTAGCGGGCCAGCCTTCAGCCAGTCACCTAAGTTTCGGATATTCGTCGGCGACAACCGAACATCCTAGTCAGTGTCAAATGATGCTACTGTCGGTTACCCGACCCGGCCCAAAGACAAACCGGTGTAGCATCCCGCTATTAAGCAGCGAGAGCGAAACGCTTGTTGTTGGCGTTTAATTTTTTGCAGTTGTTTACGAGGTGACTGCACCTCGACATGCCCCATACAGCGTCCGCGTCCCCGTCGAAGCCAAGGCGCCCCCGATGTATGTAGATCAATGATTATATATCAACTTTGTTGAGTTGCAAGATCCAAAGGTAAAGATCTAAAGGTTTTTCTGCGACAAAGTCGGCCTCCCAAGTGTGCGGGTCTGTCAGGCCGTATCCCCATTGAATGCTTGCGGCAAGCATGCCTGCATGATGTGCGGCTTGAATATCACGTGGATCGTCTCCCGCATAAAGGATGGTTTGTGGTTGCACTTGCAACTGTCTGGCCGCGGTCAATAATGAGTCAGGCGCGGGTTTCATGGCACAACCCTCGCTGTTACTACCAAGAATGAGGTCTAACCGATCAGATAAGCCGAGATCTTTCACGAGGGCTTCGGCCAAATGGAAATATTTGTTTGTCACGACCCCCGTTTTGATGCCATGAGCGCGCAATCGATCTAAAAGCTCGATGACGCCAGTAAATGTACAGGAGTGAACAGTCATCGCCGATTGATAGTTGGCTAAGAATTCAGCGCGAAGCTCTGAGAAGCTTGGATCGGTGTTACTGACATTCATAGCCTTGCCAAGAAGGCCGGGAGCTCCTTGACTGGCGTAAGGACGAAGTTCAGCTTCAGGGAGAGGCGGCAGGCCTCGAACCGTTCTCACTCGGTTTGCGGCGGCGGCAAGGTCGGGTGCGGTATCCACTAAGGTACCGTCGAGGTCGAAAAGAAAGGTCTGATAGCGCATAGCAACAACTGTCATAAAACAAAACCCTCGAATCACAAGGAGTTCGAGGGTTTGTTGGAGGGGACTGGATTAGCCCCCTGTTCGGAACTCAGAGTCAGAGATTACTGACGGGTACCGACAACTTCGACCACAGCGCGGCGGTTCGGAGCGAGGCACTGAACGAGTTCACGGAAGTTCTTGACCTGACCCTTCTTGGAGGGATCCGGACAGTCAACAACCGGGTCAAGTTCGCCACGGCCTTCCGTCTGGATCAAGTTGGCGTCAACGCCCTTGGAGACGAGGTAAGCCTTAACAGCTTCAGCACGAGCAGCGGAGAGCTTTTCGTTGTAGGCTTCGCGGCCGAGACGGTCAGCGTAACCCGTGGAGAGAATCACTTCGACGTCAACGCCAGCGAGACGGGAGACGAGGTCGTCGAGAACGGCCTTGCCTTCATCCTTGAGCGTGGACTTATCGAAGTTGAAGAGCATGTCAGCAGAGAACGTGACCTTTTCAGCAGCCTTGGCAACCGGAGCGGCAGCCTGCTTAGCCGTGCAAGCGGCGGCGCTGAGGATGTCAGCGTCACACTGGCAACCTTCGCCACCAACGCCCTGAGCTTCAGCAAGAGCCGGGGTCCAGAAACCGGTACGCCAGCAAAGACCAAAGCCAGACTTAACGACCTTGGCATCAGAAGAATGGACATAGGGGCTGACCTGATCGGCAGCGAAAGAAGCGCCCGACACCGCCAGCATCATAGCGGCAACGAGACCGCCGATCTTCAGAGAAGTCTTCATTGTTTTTATCCTCAAAAAATTCAGGAAGCTTAAACGGGATGGACGATTTGTTACCAACAACACGGCTGGCTTACAAACAGATCACCCAAATACGAGACCCGTTACCGTCAGACAGGATACACCGAAAGATTTCAAAAAGGGAGCAATCCCACGGTTAATACGTACTAACAGCAACAATATGGTCACTCAGAAGTATTCTGTCAGATTTTTTGACGGAATGCTACTAGTTATATAACGTAGCCTCCTTACATTCTATTTTGCCACTCTTTTGCCATATTAATGAGATCATTTGGTTTGAGCGTGTTAATAAACGTTGCTGAGTTTTTCCGTGAGGCAATGAGTTCGCCTGCTACCCAGGTGTGGGTCACGTTTTCTCGACCTGCTGAATAAAGGACTTGAGCGGCAGGGTCAAGTGTGGGTTGGCAACTAATGTGTGAAAGATCGATAGCAATCATGTCAGCGGCTTTGCCCACTTCGAGTGACCCGATATCATGATCCCAATGGAGTGCTTTGGCACCTCCCAATGTGGCGCTTTCTAGCATGTCATGCACTTGAGCGGTCGTCGTGTCATTGGCGACTGCTTTTGTCAACATGGCGGCAATACGTGTTTCTTCAAGTAAATCAAGTTTATCGTTACTGGCTGCGCCGTCAGTGCCAATGCCAATATTGATGCCAGCTTTCATAAATTTGGCGACAGGGGCAAAGCCAGAGGCTAATTTGAGATTCGAACAAGGACAATGACAAACGGAGCATCCTGCCTCAGCTAGGCGTTCAATATCCTCGTCATTGCAGTGAACGCTGTGGACTGAAATTAAGCGCTCGTTGACTAAACCGAGATGAGCAAGGCGTTCGAGCGGACGCATTTGATGTTCGGTTAGAGAGTTCGTGACTTCTCCTGCAGTTTCATTGACGTGAATGTGAATGGGTACGTCATAGGCCTCGCTGAGTTCGGCGCAACGCTTTAATGCTTGGTCGTTAACGGTGTATGGCGCGTGAGGAGCAATGGTTGCCTTAATAAAAGGATCGTTTTGATAGCGTTCAAGAAGTTCCTCGGCTTTTCTGAGGTATTCATCATCGTTTTGTGCCCAAGCGGATGGAAAGCCGATGACAAGTCCAGAGACCGCGCAACGTAATCCTGCTTCTCGTAGTCCGCGTGCTGTGGCTTCAGGGAAAAAGTATTGATCCGACGTACATGTGACGCCGCTCAGTGCCATTTCATGACCAGCAAGCAGTGCGCCGTCGTGCACGAAGGCATCGCTCATGAATTTACCTTCTGCTGGCCAAATTTTGGTTCTGAGCCAATCCATCAAGGGTAAATCTGCGCCTAAGCCGCGAAGTAGGTTCATGGCAGCGTGCGAGTGCAGGTTAACGAGACCGGGCATAAGGACGCTTTGGGGTAGCTGAACGACTTCCTTGGCGTCTGGATACTTTGAGTGAGCCAATGTCGCAGGTAGGATGTCGTGGATACGACCGTTGACAACGACAAGGGCATGGTTTTCGAGAACCACTCGTTTTGGCACGATGGGAATAAGCCAGCGGGCTTCGATAATAGAGTCGACAGTCATGGTGAATCATCCACGAAAAAAGAGAAATAAGGCTCGAAAACGTGTGATCAAGCATTAGAACGGAGGGAAAATCCCGTTACGTTCAAAGTATTGTAGCCGCCTTTCTTTCAGTGAATAACTGGTAGAATTAAGGGTTTAGATCACGTTGAGCGAACGCTGTACTTTCGTTCAAAAGCAGGGGACAATCAAAATTTTGCCTCTGAAGGTGATCTTATTTGAACTGAATTGTGAAAGGTGGAGTGACTAAGGATAGTGACTCGCCTCGACCCAAAGGAAAAAACGGCATGGACGAAAAGGATAAAAAGGAAGAGCCGCAGGTGACTGAGACGGATGATGTCACTGGGGGTGATGACGAAACTCCATTGCAGGGGTCTTCGTTATCGGTGGCCCAAGAGCTCCTTCCGATTTCGCTTGAGTCGGAAATGAAGCGTTCGTATCTTGATTACGCGATGAGCGTGATTGTTGGACGTGCGCTTCCCGATGTACGTGATGGTTTGAAACCTGTACATCGCCGTGTGCTCCATGCCATGAATGAGATCAAGAACACTCACCACAATCCGACCAAAAAAGCGGCTCGTGTGGTGGGTGAAGTGCTCGGTAAGTACCATCCGCATGGTGACTCTGCTGCGTACATGACGATCGTTCGTATGGCTCAGCCATTCTCGTTGCGTTACCCGTTGATTTTTGGTCAAGGGAACTTTGGTTCGATTGACGGTGATAGCCCAGCTGCTATGCGTTATACCGAAGTGCGCCTTGAAAAGATCGCAAGCGAAATGCTGGCCGATATTAATGAAGATACGGTCGATTTTGTTCCGAACTTCGATAACTCCGAAAAAGAACCTGTCGTTTTACCAACGCGCTTGCCGCAGCTGTTGATTAATGGCTCTTCGGGTATCGCTGTAGGTATGGCCACCAATATTCCGCCGCATAATTTGCGTGAAACGGTGGATGCCTGCTTGTATCAGCTCAATAATCCGGATTGCTCGATTGAGGATTTGATTCGCTTGATGCCAGCGCCGGACTTCCCGACTGGCGGTATCATTTTTGGTATTTCTGATGTTCATCAGGGGTATCGAACGGGGCGTGGTCGTGTCGTGATGCGCGCGCGTACTCACCTTGAAGAGTTTGGTCGCGAGCGTACTCGTATCGTCGTGGATGAAATTCCGTACATGGTCAATAAGCGTGTCATGTACGAAAAGATGCACGAGTTGATGCGTGAAAAGAAGATCGAAGGTATTGCCGAAATGCGTGATGAATCCTCGAAGGATATCCGCATTTGTATCGACCTGAAGCAAGGCGTCATGCCAGAAGTGGTGCTCAATAACCTCTTCAAGATGACGCAAATGCAAGAAAGCTTCGGCATGAATATGGTGGCACTTGTTGACGGTCAGCCGACCTTGCTGAATTTGCAACAGATGATCCATTACTTCTTGTCGCATCGTCGTGAAGTGGTGACCCGTCGTACCGTCTTCCGTTTGGGTAAGTACCGTGCTCAGGGGCATTTGCTCGAAGGTCAAACGGTTGCATTGTCTAATTTGGATGAATTTATCCGCATTATCCGCGGTGCTGCAACGCCTGCAGAGGCTGCTGAAGAGCTTTATGGTCGCGGTTGGCCGACGGCAATGGCTGAAGAGTTGGCTAGCCGTAGCGTTGAAGATATGCATCGCTACTATCCAGAGGATATGGATCCATCTCGTGGTATTCAGCCCGATGGCTTGTACTACCTGACGCGTGTTCAGATCGACAATATTTTGGCGATGAGTTTACGTCGATTGACGGGGCTTGAACAGGATAAGGTTCGCGCGGATTATGCAGCGATGATGGAAAGCATTGCGGACTGCTTGGATATCCTTTCTCGTCCTGAACGCGTGAACGCGATCATTGGCTCTGAACTCGAAAACATTCGTGAACAGTATGGTGATGAACGTCGTTCTACGATTGACCTGATGGGCGATCCTAACTTCAATAAGCGTGACTTGATTCCTCGTCGTGACATGGTCGTAACCTTGTCGCGCGGCGGTTATATCAAGAGTCAGGACTTGGCTGATTATGACGCTCAGACGCGTGGCGGCAAGGGCCGCAAAGTCCAAGAAATGACGAAGGACGATGAGGTTGCTGAACTATTCATCGCCAATACGCATGACATCATCATGTGCTTCTCGACGGCCGGTCGAGTGTATCCGATTGATGTCTTTGAGTTGCCAGAAGGTAAGTCCAATACGCGTGGTCGTCCGATTGTGAATTTGTTGCCGCTTGAAGAGGGCGAACAAATTTCATTCATCCTTCCGATCCAGGGCTTTGATGATGAACACTTTGTCGTCATGGCTACGAACCGCGGAACTGTGAAGAAGACGCCGCTTTCGGCCTTTAAGAATGCTCGCTTACGCGGGATTATCGCAACGGTACTCGAAGAAGGCGAAACCTTAGTCGGCGTGGGGATCACTGATGGCAAGAGTGACATCATGCTCTTTAGTGATGCAGGTAAGTGTGTTCGCTTTAACGAATCCATCTTGCGTTCATTGGGGCGTTCGGCTCATGGTGTTCGAGGGATGCGTCTTGAAGATGATCAATCGTTGATTGCTTTGATCATTACGAATGACGACACTAAGGATGTCTTGACTGCGACTGAGCATGGTTATGGTAAGCGCACGTCTGTTGTGGACTATCCGCGCCATGGTCGTGGTGGTAAGGGTGTAATCGCGATTTCGACATCGGCACGTAACGGTCGTTTGGTTTCGGCTGTTCTCACTCAGACCGAAGACGAAATCATGCTTCTGACGACGGGGGGTAAGGTTGTGCGTACGCGTGCTGGCGAGGTCAGCGTATTGAGTCGTGGTGCTCAGGGCGTACGCTTGATCAATCCGGGTAACGATCTTTTGGCTTCGGTACGTCGAGTTGCTGTCAGTAGCGATGAGGATGAACTCGAAAGTCTCCAGATTGAAGCCTCTGAAGAAGATTTGATGTGTACGGAAGTAGATCCTGTTGAAGAGCAGGAAGTGCTCGATGATGAGGATACGGAAGACACAACAACTGACCTTGATCAAGAATGATGGCAGTTTTGTCCTCTCTCATTTGTGAGTGAGATCGCATAAGATAAACAGATGCGTACGATTTTCGGCGCATCTGTTTTTTTATACATACTGTTCACTTAATGAATTGCTGATGGGGGAAGAGTAAATGGCACGAGGCTACAACTTTGCGGCGGGTCCGAGCATGTTGCCGGAAACGGTTATTCAACAGGTACAGACCGCTGTTGCTGATTACGAAGGTCAGGGCTATTCGATTCTTGAAATGATGCACCGTAAGCCTGCCTTTGAAGCAGTGTTGCTTGAGCTCAAGAGCCGCGTGAAGTCACTTTTGAATGTACCCGATGATTTCGAGATTCTCTTTTGCCCGGGCGGCGGCAAGATGCAGTTCGCGATGGTGCCCTTGAATTTGGTTACCCAAGGCTGCCGTGGTGGGTATGTGGTGACGGGGACGTGGTCTCGTATGGCCTCTGAAGAAGCTCGACGCGTCGCTCGTGAAGTCACGCTTTGGGCGGGCAATGGGTGTGAATTGCCAACCAATGTGATTCGCGTCCCAAATGATGTGGACTATGTCTACTTCTGCGACAACGAAACAGTGGATGGGACAGAATTTACGGGTCTGCCGATGGTAGACAACGATGAAGTCCGATTTGTTTCGGATATGTCGAGTAACTTTATGAGTCGTCCGATTGACTTTACGCGTTATGCCGCCATTTGGGCTGGTGTGCAAAAGAATTTTGGAACGGCGGGGCTTGCTTGCGTGATTGTTCGCCGTGACATGCTAGGGTGTGCGGCCGAAACAGTGCCTTCCATGTTGGACTGGTCTGTCTATGCGAAGAACAATAGTCTTCAAAATACGCCCCCGGTGCTGCAGTTCTATACGGCTATGTTGATGGCGCGTTGGGTGGACGAACAAGGTGGCGTTGCAGAAATGGACCGTCGTGCCAAGGCCCGTTCAGACATGCTTTATGGGGCGATTGACGATATGTCTGACTTCTATGTCTGCAAGTTGGCCCCTGGTGTCCGTAGTCGTATGAATGTGGTCTTTAATTTGGCCGATGAGTCTTTGATTCCGACTTTTGTGGCTGAAGCTGCGGCTCAGGGTATGACGAATCTAGCTGGTCACCGTTCTGTGGGCGGTTTACGCGCCTCTCTTTACAACGTGATGCCAATGGAAGGGGTCGAAAAGCTCACCGCTTTCATGCGTGACTTTGCGGGTCGCTATGGTAAAGGCCGCTAATCGTCGAGTGGCTTATCTTGGGCCTGCAGGTACTTTTTCAGAACAGGCTGTCAAGGCCTTTTTTGGGAAATCGGTGTGTGCAGTGCCCAAACCTGGCTTCGACTCGGTACTTGATGCCGTTGAAGCGCAAGAGGTCGAGTTTGGTGTTATTGCGATTGAAAATAACACCAATGGGACTGTCACGCATGCGTTGGATTTACTTTTGGAGCGACAACTTTCCATTGTTGGCGAAGTGACGGTACCCGTGATTCATCACTTCTTAACGCAAGCAGGAGAACTTGGTCGGGTTTCTAAGGTTTACGCGCATCCTCAGGCTTTAGCTCAATGCCGTTATTGGTTGCAAAGACATGTTCCGAAGGCTGAGTTAATCGCCGTCTCATCTAACGCAGAAGGCGCTCGACGTGCCTCGGTAGAGTCTGATGCGGCTGGGATTGCGCCACGAGAAGCTGCTGACTTATATGACCTAAAAACAGTCGCGGCGGGTATTCAGGACGGAGAAGGGAATAAAACACGCTTTTTGGTGATGGCTACCCTTGCGCAAACATGGGAACCATGCGATTTACCCTACAAAACCAGTATTGTTTTTAGTGTAGCTAACCAACCTGGTGCGCTCTATCGTATGCTTATACCGCTAGCCGAAAATGGGGTGCAGATGGTGCGTATCGAAAGTCGACCTGCACGTAACGGTCAATGGGAGTACAACTTTTTCATTGATCTTGAAGGTAGCGAGCGCGACCCTCATGTGGTTCAGGCATTAGATGCTATGCGTGCTCAAGCGCAACATTGGCGAGTGCTCGGTATGTATCCCGTTTTTGAGGCGTAATGGACTTCTATTTAAAAGAGAGACTAGAAATATGACAGATAGCATTCCAGTCATTACGATTGATGGCCCAGCCGCTAGTGGTAAAGGGACGATTGCTGCGCGTGTTGCAGAGGCGTTGGGTTTTCATTATTTAGATAGTGGTGCTCTTTACCGAATTGCCACCCTTAATGCGTTACAAAAGGGTATTTGTCTCGATGACGCGGAAGCGCTGACAGTGGCGACTCAAAAAATTGCGCCTACCTTTAAAGAGGGGCGAATTTTTTTAGAAGGTCAAGATGTCACGACGGCCATCAGAGCTGAAGAAGTGAGTGCGGCAACGAGCCGCGTGGCCGTGGTGCCTGGTGTACGTGCCGCACTCTTTGAGCTTCAAAAGGATGCGGCTCAATTGCCTGGGCTCGTCGCTGATGGGCGCGATATGGGGACGGTTGTGTTCCCTGATGCACCGCTTAAAGTTTTTTTGACGGCGACTGCTCGAGTTCGTGCAGAACGACGTTATCGTCAGCTCCTCGAACGTGGGGAAGAAGCGGACTTGGCTGCATTGACGGCAGATCTTGAAGAACGTGATCGTCGTGATAGCAAACGCGCAACAGCGCCTTTGAAAGCTGCTGAGGATGCTCGCGTTTTGGATACTTCTGAGATGGGAATCGAAGAAGTCGTAAAAAAAGTCCTCTCATGGTGGGACGAGGCACGATAAGTTGTCGTAGAATAGGCGTTCCTTTTTTCATCGAGCCGCCCATAAAGGCGGTTCGGTTTTTGTTCAACTCCGCCCAAGGGATCACCCGCGGGTGTGTATTTTCTTTTTAAACATGACCAACGAAACCAACAAGCCCGAATCCTTCGCTGAGCTTTTTGCCGAAAGCCTCGCTCACCAGGAAATGCGTCAGGGTGAAGTCATCACCGCTGAAGTCGTTCGTGTTGACTACAACTTTGTCGTCGTTAACGCCGGCCTCAAGAGCGAAGCCTATGTGCCTATCGACGAATTCAAGGATGACCGCGGTGAAGTGACCGTCCAGCCGGGCGACTTCATCTCCGTTGCTATCGAATCCGTTGAAAACGGCTACGGCGACACCATCCTCAGCCGCGACAAGGCCAAGCGCCTCGCTGCCTGGATGAACCTCGAACAGGCTCTCGAAACCGGTGAACTCGTTACCGGTACGGTTACGGGCAAGGTCAAGGGCGGTCTTACCGTCATGACCAACGGCATCCGTGCCTTCCTCCCGGGTTCCCTCGTCGACACCCGTCCGGTTAAGGATACGACGCCGTACGAAGGCAAGACCTTCGAATTCAAGGTTATCAAGCTCGATCGCAAGCGCAATAACGTTGTGGTTTCCCGCCGCGCTGTTGTTGAAGCCAACATGGGCGAAGAACGCGCTAAGCTCCTCGAAACGCTCAAGGAAGGCGCTATCGTTAAGGGTATCGTCAAGAACATCACCGACTACGGTGCCTTCGTTGACCTCGGCGGTATCGACGGTCTTCTCCACATCACCGACTTGGCCTGGCGCCGTGTCCGTCACCCGAGCGAAGTCGTTCAGGTTGGCCAGGAACTCGAAGCCAAGGTTCTCAAGTTCGACCAGGACAAGAACCGCGTCAGCCTCGGCCTCAAGCAGCTTGGCGAAGATCCGTGGGTTGGCATCGCTCGCCGCTACCCGCAGGGTACCCGTCTCTTCGGCAAGGTCACGAACATCACCGACTACGGTGCTTTCGTTGAAGTCGAAGCCGGTATCGAAGGTCTCGTCCACGTTTCCGAAATGGATTGGACGAACAAGAACGTTGATCCGCGCAAGGTTGTCCAGCTCGGCGACGAAGTTGAAGTCATGGTTCTCGATATCGACGAAGAACGTCGTCGTATCTCCCTCGGCATGAAGCAGTGCAAGCCGAATCCGTGGGAAGACTTCGCTCAGTCCCACAAGAAGGGCGACAAGGTCTCCGGTCAGATCAAGTCCATCACCGACTTCGGTGTGTTCATTGGTCTTCCTGGTGGCATCGACGGCCTCGTTCACCTCTCCGACCTCTCCTGGAACGAACCGGGCGAAGAAGCTGTCCGCAAGTACAAGAAGGGTGACGAACTCGAAGCTGTCGTTCTCGCTATCGATACGGAACGTGAACGTATCTCCCTCGGCATCAAGCAGATGGGCGGCGATCCGTTCTCCAACTTCGTTGGCACGCACGACAAGAACACGCTCGTCAAGGGTACGGTGAAGTCTGTTGACGCCAAGGGTGCTGTTATCGATCTCGGCGACGATGTCGAAGGCTACCTCCGCGTTAGCGAAATCTCCGCTGATCGCATTGAAGACGCTACGACGCGTCTCAACGCTGGTGACGAAGTTGAAGCTCTCATCACGAACATCGATCGCAAGAACCGCAGCATCCAGCTCTCCATCCGTGCTAAGGACGCTGCCGAAGCTCGTGACGCTCTCGACCGTCTCAACGCCGACGCTACCGCTGCCACTGGCACGACGAACCTCGGCGCTCTCCTCAAGGCCAAGCTCGAACAGAAGTAATTCTGTGACCTGCTAAAGCCCAAAGCCCTTCATCTCAAAGTGAAGGGTTTAGAGGAAAAAAATTAAAGGCTGCGGCATGGTAAATGCCGTAGCCTTTTTGCTTAAGTAGATGACACGCGAAAAAAGATGTCTGACTGGTCAAAAGATGTCTAGCGTGTAACAATGTCACCGCAGAAGTGATTTATTCAATAAAGGCGAGTTATGGAATCCGAACTCTGGTTTTTGGTATTAATTCCCATACTGTTTGCTGCAGGCTGGTGGGCCCGCGGGCTCGATGCCAGAGAGCGTGAAGAAAACTCAAGAAAATTACCAGAAGCCTATTCACGTGGTGTGGCGATGCTCATGAGTGAGCATCCTGAAAAAGCTATCGACCCATTTATTGAAGTTGTTCGACTCGACCCGGAGTTAATCGAACTTCATCATGTCCTTGGTTCCTTATTCCGACGCCGAGGTGAGTTTGAGCGCGCCATTAAGTTACATAACCATTTAGTGAATCGTGCTGATATTCCTGAAGTTGATCGTGTTAAGGCGTTAAAGGCTTTAGGCGAAGACTATATGACGGCAGGTTTGTTTGACCGAGCTGAAGAGACCTATCGTCGTTTACTGCGTAATCCTACCGAACACCTAGATGCTTTACGCGCCCTCTTAAAGATTTATTGCATTGAGCACGAATGGACCGCTGCGATTGACGTGTCGCGTCAGCTAGAAGTGCAAGCTGGTGAGGATCGTGCTGCTGAAATCGCGCATTACTATTGCGAACTTGCTGAAGAAGCTGTTCGCCGTAAAGATTTTGAATTAGCTGATGACCATGTGCGTCGTGCCTTAGAAAAGTGCCCGACCTCGGCCCGAGCAGGTATCGCTGCGGGGGCGGTCGCACTTGCACTTGGCAACGCTGAGCGCGCGCTTCGTCTCTGGAACGAAGTGATGACGAATATGCCTCAATATGTGCCCTTGGTGATTGGTCGTGTGGCTGACGCTTTAAATGCTCAAGGTCAGCAACAAGAAGCGTTGATACTCTTACATCGAGCGCTGGCCGAAAATGGTGGCATTGACGTGATGGAAGAAGCGATTAATCGCATCGCTAACTGGGAAGGTATGGATGCGGCTAAGGAAAGTATGGTGACTTTATTGTCAAGCCATCCGAGTCTTTCTGCATTCTCGACTTTAATGACTTTACGTCAAAAAGAAAATCCAGCTGATGAGCAGACGAAATTGCTGAGTACGCTCTTACAGCGCCATTCTCGTCGTTTTGCTAAGTATCAGTGCACGCGCTGTGGCTTCTTGGCTTCGAGCTTTTCGTGGCACTGTTTGGGTTGTGGGGCATGGGATAGTTTCCCGCCACGTCGTTTAGAAGACTCTAAGCCTCGTGGTTAATTCGTGATCACTCCTATGGATTGTTACAATTAGCGTAGGCTTCCTAAGCTCATTTAAAGTTTGAGATCCCTACAATGTCTAAAAAAGAACGGTAGATGCATGAGCGATGGAACGTCTACCGTTTTTTGTCTACACATCGCTCACTCTGTCCTATCAGAAAAAAAAGGAAAGTAGAACAGTATGTTTAAGCGCATCGGTTTGTTAGTGCTTGCCAATCTGGCGGTCTTCATCATGCTTTCGATCATTCTCACCGTGGTGCAGATGGTCTTCGGCGTGAACTTTGGCACGATGGCAGGAACCTCCCTGAACTTCGGTACGCTCTTCATCTTCTCGATGGTGGTCGGCTTTAGTGGTTCCTTCATCTCGCTTCTGATGAGTAAGCAGATGGCCAAGATGAGCATGGGCCTTCAGATGATTGATACCAACAATCCTCAGCCGGGTCTCGAAGCGTACTTGGTTGATGTCGTTCGTTATGAATCCGAAAAGGCTGGTATTCCGATGCCTGAAGTCGGTATTTATGATGGAGAACCCAATGCTTTCGCGACGGGTGCATCTAAGTCGAGCTCTCTCGTGGCTGTGTCTACTGGCTTGCTCAACATGATGAACCGTGACGAAGTTGAAGCTGTGTTGGCTCACGAAATTTCTCACGTTAAGAATGGCGACATGGTGACGCAAACCCTTCTGCAGGGTGTGATGAATACCTTTGTGGTCTTCTTCTCTCGCATTATTGGTTGGGTGGTCGACCGTCAGATCCTTCGTAACGAAGACGACGCCCCGGGCATTGGCTATTACGTGACCTCTTTGGTTCTCGACATCTGCCTAGGCTTCTTGGCTGGTATCGTGGTGGCTTACTTCTCTCGTTGGCGCGAATACCATGCCGACGCTGGCGCCGCTGAAATCATGGGTAGCAATCAGCCGATGATCAATGCCTTGCGTCGCTTGGGTAGCATGGAACCCAATGAATTGCCAGGCGCTGTGAAGGGCTTCGGTATCTCTGGTGGCATCGGTTCGCTCTTTGCAACCCATCCGTCCATCGAAGACCGTATCGCCGCTTTGGAAAGCAACCGCTACTAATTTGTCTTCATCTATAGACAACAAAAAACTCCGCTTTAGGCGGAGTTTTTTGTTGGGTACGAGACCGTGGCTACTTGTGGCGTGCGCGGAGAATGTCAATCACATCAGCGAGTTCGAGATTGGCATCCGCAAGCAAAACAAGGAGGTGATAGACCAGATCTGCGGCTTCGTTTTTAAGCTCTTCTTTATCTTTGACCGTGGCGGCTAAAGCCGTTTCAACCCCTTCTTCGCCCACTTTTTGAGCAATACGTTTGGTGCCACGCGCAAAGAGTTGCGCGGTGTAGGACGTATCGGGATCAGCATGACGACGGCTTTGAATCAATACTTCAAGACTGCGTAAGAAGTTCCACTTGTGTTCAAGGGGAGAGAAGCAACTCACGGTGCCTCGGTGGCATGTCGGACCATCTGGACGGGCTAATACAAGCAACGCGTCACTATCACAGTCCGTTGAGATATCCACGAGGTGGAGCCAGTGTGCGCTACTTTCGCCTTTGGTCCAAATTCGTCCTTTAGAGCGAGAAAAAAAGGTTACCTTACCTGTGTCTAAAGTCACTGCAAGGGCTTCTTGGTCCATGTAACCGAGCATCAATACTTGACCAGAAGTTGCATCTTGAACAATGGCTGGTATCAAACCATCGGTTTTGGCCCAGTCGAGTGTAGGAATATCGTCTTTGGTTAGCATGTTCGTACCTCAATTCCATTTGTTTGGAGATAACGCTTGAGTTCTCTAATGTCAATGAGTTTCTTGTGAAAGACGGATGCAGCTAAAGCGCCATCTACATTGGTCTTGATGAAGGCATCGAGGAAGTGTTCCATGGTTCCCGCGCCCCCACTTGCGATTAATGGAACCCGGCAGATGTCACGTACTGCAGCCAACTGCTTAAGGTCATAGCCTTGACGTACGCCATCTTGGTTCATCATGTTGAGAACAATTTCACCGGCACCGCGGTTTTGTACTTCTTTGATCCATTCAAGCGTATGCCATTGCGTCGTTCGTGTTTTGTTCTCATCTCCAGTAAACTGGTTGACCCAATATTCGTCGGTGGCTTCATCGTGATAGGAGTCAATGCCAACGACCACGCACTGTACGCCAAAGCGATCGGCTAAGCGAGAGATGAGCGTGGGGTCTGAAAGTGCAGGCGAGTTGACCGAGATCTTATCTGCCCCGTAGGCAAGTAAACGGCCTGCGTCTTCGATAGAACGAATGCCACCTGCGACACAGAAGGGAATATCGATGGCTTCAGCGACGCGGCTAATCCAACTCTTATCTACCACACGCCCGTCTGATGAGGCTGTGATGTCATAGAAGACGAGCTCATCGGCGCCCTCAGCGGCATAGCGCTTGGCTAATGGCACAATGTCGCCCATTACTTCGTGACCGCGAAAGCGAACCCCTTTGACGACAACGCCATCTTTGACATCTAAACACGGAATGATACGTTTGGCCAACATGCCATTGCCTCCTCTGCAGTAAAACGACCTTCAAGTAAAGCTCGACCCACAATCACGCCAACTGCGCCCGTTTGAGAGACGGCGCGAATGTCTTCGAGGTCACCAATACCGCCAGAAGCTTGGATTTGTACGTTTGGAAATTGTTGGGCGAGCTCGGTGTAAAGCTTGGTGTTTGGGCCAGCTAATGTGCCATCTCGAGAAATATCCGTTGTGAGCACATGGCGTAAGCCAACGGCTTCATAAGCACGCATGAGATCTTCAATCGTGATGCCTGAGTCTTCTTGCCAGCCACTTACGGCAATGCGACGTAGGCCTTGGTCGTCAATACGAATATCGAGCGCTAAGACCAGACGGTCAGCGCCAAACGATTTAAACCATCGGAAGACTTCCTCGGGGGTTTTGACGGCTGTAGAGCCAACCACGACGCGGCTTGCGCCAGCCTCTAAAAGCGCACGGACATCCTCTTCGGTGCGCACACCGCCACCCGTTTGCACAGGGGTGTTGAGGTCGCGAAGCAAGGACTTCAATAAAGGAATTTGACGCGCTTGAGGCGTTTTGGCTCCTGTCAAATCAACGATGTGTAAGAGCTTGGCACCAGCCTTTTCATAGGCTTGTAAACGAGCAAGCGGATCGTCCCCATAGCGGCGCTCAGCGCCATAGTCACCTTGATGAAGTCGGACGACGCGCCCGTCAATGAGGTCAATGGCGGGAATGATCATGAAGCGACTCCTAAAAAGTTTGCTAAAAGACGTGCGCCAGCTCGACCAGAACGCTCTGGGTGAAATTGGACGCCCATGAAATTTTTATAGGCAACGGCCGCTGTAAAGGTTTCGCCATAGGTCGATGTTGCAAGGGTTGCGTCGCTCATGGCCATGACATAGCTATGCACAAAGTAGAACCATTCACCAGATTCAATCCCTTTAAAGAGCATCTTAGCTTCAGGTGTATCGGCCGGTGTAACGCGATTCCAGCCCATGTGCGGCAACGGCAGATCTTGCGCCTTTAAGTGACGTACTTCAGCGTTAATAAGACCAAGAAGTGGCACGCCGCCGGTTTCTTCACTCGAACGCCCAAGGAGTTGTTCGCCTAAACAAATCCCTAGCAAGGGTTGAGTGGCTTCGCGAACCAAATCCACCAAGCCGCGATTAGCTAAAGCTTCCATCGCTGCACGCGCCGTTCCAACGCCCGGTAAAAAGAGACGATCGGCCGCTTTAATGTCTGTTGGGTTATAGGTGATGAGCGGCTCAACGCCCAGACGTTTTACGGCAAACGCTAAAGACGACAGGTTGGCGCATCCTGTATCCAAAATGACAACACGCATCAAAGCACTCCTTTGGAGGATGGTAGTTCGATACCTTCTACACGGACAGCCTCACGTAACGTGCGACCAAATGATTTAAATAACCCTTCAGCGATGTGGTGATCATTTTGACCTTTGGCTTTGAGGTTGAGTGTCATACCCATGGTTTGAGAAAGAGAGCGGAAAAAGTGTTCGATCATTTCGGTCGAAAGGTCGCCCACTTTTCGGTACTTAAATTTGGCGCGATAGGTGAGATAAGGACGACCAGAAATGTCTAGCGCACAACGAGCCAGTGTTTCGTCCATGGGCAGTAAGAAACCAAAACGCCGAATGCCGCGTTTGTCACCTAGTGCTTTGCGAAGCGCTTCGCCTAAAGCTAAGCCAACGTCTTCCACCGTGTGATGGTCATCGATATGTAGGTCACCCGTCGCCTCAATGTTCAAACGAATGCCACCGTGCACAGCAATTTGTTCCAACATGTGGTCAAAAAAACCAATGCCCGTGTTGATCTTGTTGTTACCCGACTGGTCTAACCACACGGCCACTTTGATTTGAGTTTCTTTAGTGTTGCGTTCAACGATGCCGTAACGGTTCGAAGCTGCTTCCAAAATCTTTTGAGTAATGACGTCCCAAGATTCTCCATCGGCGCCCACGCGAAGCCCTTGAAGCCCCATATTGTGAGCGAGCGTCAGATCGGTTTCACGGTCACCGATGACGTAACAGTGATCCGTGTCGAGCTTACCTGGTACAAGATACTTTTCAACGAGTCCCGTTTTTGGTTTGCGACAGTCACAGTTGTCGCCTGGCAGATGCGGACAGATTAGGACTTCATCAAAGGGCGCTCCTTGGCTTTCTAGGATCTGCATCATGAGTTGATGGGGCCCTGTGAAGGTCTCTGTGAGAAAGGAAGCTGTGCCGAGTCCATCTTGATTGGAGACCATGACAAGTTTCCAACCAGCTTCACGAAGACGTTTTAGCGCAGGAAGTACGCCTTTAACGAAGCGCATCTTGGTGAACTGATCGACTTGATAGTCATCAGGTTCTTCAAGAATCGTGCCATCTCGATCGACGAAAAGAATGCGTTCCATTAGCAAGTCTCCGTTAATAGGGTAAGCAAGGCATCTAGAAGACGACGATTTTCTGCTTCTGTGCCGACCGTGATACGAATGCAGTTGTCTAAAGTCGGTTGACGGCTTTGGTCACGAAGAACAATGCCCTGATTGCGAAGTTCATTAAAAATTGGATTGGCGTCGTTAAGTTTGACGAGCAAGAAGTTCGATTGACTTTCAACCACAGCCAGAATGCCTGGTAAGGCTGATAGAGCGGTACGTAAGGCTTCACGACGAGCAACACAAGCCTTGGCGCGTTGACGCATGACTTCAATGCCTACTGGTGATAAAGCTTGCTGAGCGATATCAGCCGTTGGTGTCGGAATGGGATAGGGGGCGATCACCTTCTTGAGGGCATTGATCACGCTCGGAGAAGACAATACGAAACCGCACCGTAAGCCCGCTAAAGCGAAAGCCTTGGAGAGCGTGCGAATGAGGGCTACGTGTGGGTATTGAGCCAAAAGGTTGACGGCTGTCGTCTCAGGCGCAAATTCAATATAGGCCTCGTCAATCACAAGAATGGCGCGGCCTTGTGTAGCTTTGGCAAGGGTTTCAAGCACGTCACTAGGCACAAGATTACCCGTTGGGTTGCCTGGTGAACACACAAAGACGACCTTAATCTCAGGACGCTGATTGAGCACCTCAATGGCGACATCAACATTAGGTACCCAGTTATTTTCTGGCGACGTGACTAAATTGATGACTTCAGCCCCATTGGTTTGCGCAGAGACGCTATACATGCCGTACGTGGGTGGAAACTGCAAAATGGCTTCCTTTTCGGGTCGACAAAATGTACGCACAAAGAGTTCAATGCCTTCGTCACCGCCTCGGGTCACCAAAACTTGATTTTCATTTAGACCAGCGTAGGTTGCATAGGCCTTCACGACCGCTTCGGGTTGAGGTTCAGGATAACGGTTAAAAAAACGCTCAAGAGGTGCCATAGGATCAGCGTCAGACGATTCATTGGCATTGAGCCAAATGTCGCCTTGAATGCCTGCGGCCGCCGCAATGCGACGGGCACTCTGATAGGGAGTGAGTGCCTGCACATCAGGGCGAGCGAGCTGAGCGGGATCCTTTTTAGCAAGCGCTTTAAGATCGTTCATGAGTACACTCCGCTTATTGCTTCAATTGGGCAAGACGAATCAGAACTGCACGTTGGTGTGCATCAAGTTTTTCAGTGTTTGCGAGGAGTGCAATGGCGGGCCCCAAAGCAGTAAAGCCTTGAGGCGTCATTTCTTGTACCGTCATGCGCTTTGTAAAGTCAGCTAAGCCTAAGCTTGAGTAAGTCGCAGCGTAGCCATAGGTCGGAAGCACGTGGTTCGTGCCCGTGGCATAGTCGCCGCCAGATTCTGGTGACCAATCACCCACAAAGACAGAGCCTGCGTTCTGGACCTTGTCGACTAATTCGCGTGCGTTTCTCGTTTGAATAATCAAGTGTTCGGGCGCATAGCGGTTCGAAACAGCAACACATTCGTCGAGATCCTTGACTACGATGAGTCGGCTAGCTGATAGTGCTTTGACAGCAATGTCTTTGCGCGGTAAGTCGGCGAGTTGGCGGTCTGCGGCTTGAGCGACTGCTTTAGCTAATGCTTTGGACGGGGTGACCAAGACGACTTGGCTATCGGGGCCGTGTTCAGCTTGCGATAGAAGGTCGGCAGCGACAAAGTCGGGGTTGGCTTCGGCATCCGCAATCACAAGGACTTCGGATGGACCGGCTGGCATGTCAATGGCGGCACCGTCAGGGCGACCGCTCACTTGACGTTTGGCTTCAGTTACGTAGGCATTGCCTGGACCAAAGATTTTGGAAACCGACGGAATCGTTTCGGTGCCAAAGGCCATGGCAGCAATGGCTTGTGCGCCGCCGACCTGATAAATCTGATCAATGCCACAGAGTTTGGCCGCTGCTAAGATCGGATCTGCGATCGGAGGTGGTGAGCATAGAATCACACGCTCGCAACCAGCGATCTTCGCAGGGATCCCCAACATTAAGACAGTCGAAAAAAGAGGGGCGGTACCGCCAGGAATATAGAGCCCCACAGCGTCGATCGGGCGCGTGACCTGTTGACACAGAACGCCGGGCATGGTTTCAACAGTGACTGGTTCAAGCACTTGAGCAGTGTGGAACTTTTTAATGTTGTCAGCAGCGGTACGCAAGGCATTCATGAAGTCGTCAGGCAATCGAGCGATGGCGGCATCGACTTCTTCAGGAGTTACACGGAATTTTTTGACTTCGGTTCGGTCAAAGCGAGCACTAAATTCACGCAAAGCATCGTCGCCACGGGTTTCGACTTCTTGAATGATGCCTGAGACCACCGTTGCGATTTTGTCACCAGCTAAGACCGCAGGACGACGCAGAATGTCAGTACGTTCCGTTTCGCTGAGGGTATTCCATTCGATGATGTCGTTGAAATTGAGTTCCGTCATGATTAATTACTCCATCATTTTTTCAATCGGTAGGACCAGAATCGAGCTTGCGCCTAGTGCCTTAAGTTGTTCCATCGTTTCCCAAAAGAGACTTTCTCGGCTCACCATGTGAAGAGCGACATGGTCGCTAGAGCCAGCGAGCGGCAAAATTGTGGGATGTTCTGCGCCCGGTAATAGGGCAACCACTTGATCTAACTTATCTTTTGGGGCGTGCAGCATGATGTACTTGCATTCACGCGCACGAGAAACCCCTTGCATACGAACCAGTAACTTTTCAACCAACGCTTCTTTGCTTGTACTTAGTGGTTCTGGCTTTGCAATCAGACAGGCTTTAGAGCGGTAGACCACTTCGACCTCTTTGAGTCCATTGGCTTCGAGTGTGGCGCCAGTACTCACAAGGTCACAGATGGCATCGGCTAAGCCTGCACGTGGCGCGACTTCGACTGAACCCGTTAATAAGCAGGGCAAAAATTGAAGCTGACGTTCGTCAAAGCAGCGCTTTAAAAGGTTGGGATAGCTCGTTGCGATACGGCGACCGTTGAGGCTTTCAAGGCCTTGCCAGGTTTCATCAGTAGGAATGGCAATGGAGAGTCTGCAGTCGCCAAAGTCAAAGCGACGCAAGAGACGAAATTGAGGCGTTTCACCTTGATTCTTGCGTGCAAGCAGAGTTTCTTCGAGGACGTTTTCGCCGATGATGCCGAGATCTACAACACCGTCCATGACAAGCCCAGGAATGTCGTCATCACGAACACGAAGAATTTCGACTGGCATGTTTTCAGCGACAGCTAAAAGGCGTTGCGAGTGAAAACGAACCTTGAGGCCGCAACTTTCAAGAAGATCTTGTGAGTCGTCAGAGAGGCGGCCCGACTTCTGCATGGCAATTCTCAGACGGTTGGTGTCAGTCATGTATCTTGTCCTACTAAAAGCTTTAGGATTGAGTTTGGCAAAGGAATGCTTTGCTACCATGACGTCTTCCAAATGCAACAAGCCCTCGGAAGACGACTTCCGAGGGCTTGCGTGAATTTTCCTTTGGAGTAAATCTCCTCGCCATCGGAAGTATGCGTACATCCTCCCGAACAGCGTAAACGCCCGAGGGATGACCTAACGATGGTGATGATGATGGCGAAGGAAATTCATAAGCATGGAACTACTCCAAAAGGGAATTTGTGTCGTATTGCGGCTAATCCGCGATTCGTTAAAAACAGTATGGCATGCGTCGCGGACTTATGGAACCCTGAGTCACGATTTCTTTAGAGAGAAGTGAGGAAGTCTGTTTTGATGCAAACCAAGATGGGTTTATTGCTTAGGAGCATCTGCTTAAGCCGTGTCAGAAGACTGGTTAATAGCTGACGGTCGTGGGGATACCCATCGCTTCAACGAGCTTGGCAATTTCATCAAGACGAGCTTTCGAGGCTTTTAATAGGCCTTTAGCGGGGGTTTCTCGATCAATGGTGTAAATCGTGACAAGTTTGGGTTGAATGGCTTTGACCGCTTCTAACCAAGGAAGCACGAAGTCATCAGATGTATTGTCGACGCTTTGGTTTTGCCATGTGCCACCCATAAACATTGTTTGAATAATGCAACGACCGTTGAAGGCTTTCATGCGTTCGATGAGTGTTGGTAGATCGTAATGGCTAGTTGGACGATCAACAAGGCGAATGTAGTCCATGTTCACGGTATCCAACTTCAGTAAAGGATTATCTACTCGCATCAAGGCATGAAATACGCCGTCTTTCAGAATATGGGTTGCATTGGTGAGCACGCTCACCTGACTATTTGGGGCATAGCGATCACGTAGGGCCAGAGTATCGTCAATGATGCCTTCAAAGTTTGGGTGTGAAGTGGGTTCGCCGTTACCAGAAAATGTAATGGTGTCTGGAAGCCTACCTTCAGCTTCCATCGCTTGTAGCTTTGCTTCAAGCGCATCTTTCACGGCTTGACGGGTTGGCATCTTGGCTTCAGGTCGGTGGTTCCCATTGAGACCGCATTCACAGTAGATACAGTCGAAACTACATAATTTGCCGTCAGGCGGTAATAAGTTAACGCCTAAAGAGATGCCTAAGCGGCGGCTATGAATGGGACCAAAAATCGGGCTAGGAAAGAGAATCGTCGACATGAATATAAGCCATAAAAGGTCAATTGTATTGGGCAATCATAACCCCGAAATGGCTTTGCGCGTAGGATGAGTGACCATTAAAACAAAATGCGTTGCCCCGCAGAGAGCAACGCATCGTCAAAAAATTAACTTTGAGAAACTCGAATGGCTTCTTCGATTTCTGTCTTTGTATGACCGTCATCAGCGGCAAATTGCTTGGCGACCCAAACAGCCATCACGGCTAACGTGATCCCGGTAAGCGTTAAACCTGCAGCGGTTGCACCCCAGAAGCCGTACGCCTGATAGGGGCCACCTAACCATTCGCAACCAAAGGCAAGCAAATAGCCACCGCCCAAACCAACGGCCCAAAGCATGATGCCATAAATGATCATGGGTACACGGGTGACTCGATAGCTTCGCAAAGCAAAAGAACTCACACACTGCATCGCATCAAAGACGTGGTACATGCAACCAAAGATGAGTAGCGAAGCTGCCATGGCAAGGACGCCTGGGTCATTGGTGTAGAGCGAGACGAAGAAGCCGCGGCCAAAAAAGAGCACCGTCACGATGATGACCGCAAGGAGTGTAGAGAGCTTCAGTGTACGCACTAAGACTGTCAGGGCAACCGCGGGCCAACGTGCACCTAAGCACTGGGCAATTAACACCGATGAGGCAATGCCGATCGAGAGTGGAAGCATGTAACACATGGCTGTGATGTTGGCCACAATTTGGTGGGCTGAGACAGCTTCAGCTCCGAATCGAGCCACGAAAATGGCCATCAACGTAAAGCTTGATACTTCGAAAAACGTACTTAAGCCAATTGGGATGCCGACATGCAATTGTTCTTTCATGAGCGCCCAACGCGGACCGCAAATCGACTCGGCGTGCATTTGCTTATAAAAAGGATCCTTCAACCAAATAAGGAGGTAACAAGCAAACGCTAGAAAATTGAGGACGCAGTAGGATAACCCAGCTCCCGCGCCACCCATAGCAGGGAATCCAAGCCAACCGTACATGAAAATGCCGTTGAGGGGCACTTTGAGGATAAGCATGCTGACTGAGACCCACATCGTAATGCGTGGTCGAGAAAGCGCTGCGTTGACTGAGACAAAAGTACGCGCAAAGAGGTTGGCTGGAAGGCTTAAGGCAGTGAAAAAGAGAAATAAGCCCGCCATGCGCGCAACCTCACCTGTGACCTGCCCCATGGAAATCCAAAGGTCAGAGTAAAGAAGGAGAGGTACGCCAATAAACGAGAGAAAAATGCCGAGCCAAATGTTTTGCTGAAGCTCTTCGCCAATGGCACGGTAGCGGCGCGCACCGTAATGATGTCCGGCAATCGGCGAGAGACTTTGCAAAATACCTACCAATCCCATCACAACACTGACAGTGGCGGCAAGCCCCAAGGCGATCGCCGCTAAATGGTCTTTGCCTAATTGCCCTGCCATGATGGTGTCGATCGTGCCACTACCAATGATGCTAACGTTGGCAACAAAGATGGGGCCAGCAAGACGAGCAAGGGCCTTAAAGGAAGTTTTTGGAGGCTGTAGGTGCGACATGATTAGCGCTGATAGACAGTAAAGGTTTCGTCTGTGTGCGGACGGCTAAAGCCGTTGTGGTCACCACGAGAACGAATAATTTCAAAGCGGCAACGCTGGCTACCTTCGCGCGTCAAGACTTGAAGGTCGGCATAGTGCTTAAAGAGTGCCTGAAGGCCATGATTAAAACCAACGCCAGCAACGCAGTCTTCCGGTGTTAATCCTTTGACTTTGAGCTCAGTAGCGACTGCTTCAACCACGGGCACGTACGAACGATTGAGGTCAATAGCCGTATGGTAAAGGCCGATCAACGTGGCAGAAAACGCGGTGATCCCTGCTGCAGATAACCAAGGACCACGCCAAATGACCACAGGACGATGCGTCAAACGCCAGCCGATAAAGATGAGCCAAATAAGGGACGAAATCAGTGCTAACGTAAAGCCGCCGTCAAAGACAGGGGTGGTACCTGGGGCGAGACGTTGCAATGAGGCTGCCATTTTGGGGGCAAAGTTCGTGAGCCAGGCAAACCAATAAGCCCAGAGCACGACGGTGCCGAGCGTAAAAATGTTGAGGGAGAACCAGTCCAAAATGTTTTCGTACCCACGGCGAATCGTGACTAAGCCAAAGGCGGCAAGCACAGCCAGCGTGGGTAAGAAAACCAAGAAGACCGTGTCGTAAGCCTGGAAGGACGAGAAAATCACAGCAGGAATGCCAGCCAACAAGGCGCCAAAGGGCAAGAGGATATGGGTTTGACGAATTTGGTGGCGCCAAGCATAGATTGCCCAAATAACAAATGGCCAAATCGGGCAAAGGTACCAAAGGGCGTTTTTAGTAAACCAGAGATAGGTATCAATGCCAGCAAAGCTGAAGTGGCTCAATTGGGTAGGCAACCATTCACCAAACCAAACGGAGGCTTCTTGCGGGTAAAGCAAGAACGACAACAAAGGCCAAGGCAAAAAGCCGACCAAGGCACCGATGCAAGCTAGCATCAGACGTTGACGGCGATGCACTTTAAAGCCACGTAACAGTTGAATGGTGACCAACGCGAGCACCAAAAGCCAGCAACCAGCAAACAGTGTGGTGGAGACAATGGCAGCACCTGAGGCAACCCCTGCAATAAAGGCACCGAGCAATGGACGACGTAAACCAAAGGTCAAGCCATAAAAAACCAAGGCGCCCATTGTGAGAAGGGCTGTGTCTGGGAGTGCTTCGTGTTGGCGTGTGAGAATGCCAAAGGTCGACACGAAAAGAAGAACTGCGCTATCAGCCACGACTCGACCGTAGTCGCGAGGGCATGCTTCGCCGCCAAAGGCAAAGGCGATAGGCTGTGCTTCGGGGCGGCGAGCGAGATGCCAGGTGCCGTACCAGAGAGCAGCAGTGGTGAGTGCAAAGAGGAGGCACGCAGCAAAGCGAGTTGCAGCGATATCTCCCATGAGGCCAGTCCAACGAGAAATGGCAATCAAGCTTGCGGTGAGCCACCCCGTCATAGGCCCTGCATCGGTGACAGGGGCATCGGCAATGACGGGCATGAGCCACGACGAAAAAGAGCCGTCCAGCATACTCATCGCGGTGCCAAAACTGAGGGCATCGCGCAACGTCCAAAGGCCTGTAGCCCAAAAACCGCAGAATGCAAAAAGGGTAAGCAGCGCAAGAAGACTCCAGCGTGGGAGTTTGTTGGCGGCTTCCTGAGTCATCTTGACGGGTGTGGATCGCTGACTGAGCACGGGGGATCCTTTATAGAAGATTTTTAGACATTGTCCATTTTTCTAGGACAAATGAAAAGGGCAGTCCGATAAATCGGAAACTGCCCTTTCGGAGAAGCGACATGCGACGTTTTGCCGCATGGCCAAACGCACAAGATTACTTGGCGGCCTTGGCGGCTTCGGCGGCGGCGTTCATGGCCTGCTGCTTGGCAGCGAACTTGGCACGGAACTTTTCAACGCGGCCGGCTTCAACGATACGGGTCTGAGCGCCCGTGTAGAACGGGTGGCTAGCAGAGGACGTATCGAGCTTGAACATCGGGTAGGTCACGCCGTCGATTTCAACCGTTTCGCGCGTCTGAACGGCGGAACGGATGATGAACGTCTGGTTGATGGAGAGGTCGACGAAAGCGACTTCGCGATATTCGGGATGAATGCCTTTCTTCATTTTTAAATAATTCCTAGTTTTGTTGTCGGTCGCCCTGGTGGCCTTACGAGTTCGCCCGAAATGTCGGGTCTTACAACAGGCATGCCTACCCACGTGCCAACTGGGAAGCGGATGATTATGTCAGATTGAAGGCGTAAGTGCAAGTGAAAGAACAAAAAATACTGTGACCTTGTTGAAGGCCTTAAAGTTTGTTGGCGTATCGTTAAGGGTTAAACAAAGTTCTATTGTTAAAATGCCCAAAAAATGCCGGAATCTTGATGCCGGCTTTCCTTTTTATTGTTGTCCCTACAGTGGGACCTAGATCCTTAGATTCAGCATCATGTCTAATTTTGAACGTTGCGTCATCGCTACCCGAGAAAGTCCCCTGGCCATGTGGCAGGCCTTACATATTCAGGCTGTTCTTCGCGAACGCTATCCGTCTGCGACGGTTGATCTCCTCGGTATGACGACGCGTGGCGACCAAATCCTTGACCGTACGCTTTCCAAGGTGGGCGGCAAAGGTCTTTTCACAAAGGAACTTGAAGTGGCCATGATGGAAGGTGAAGCAGATTTGGCTGTGCATTCCCTCAAGGACGTTCCGATGGAATTGCTCGAAGGTTTCGAACTTGTGGCTGTGAGCGAACGCGAAGACCCGCGCGACGCCTTCGTGTCTCCGAAGTATCAAAGCCTTGACGAAATGCCCGCGGGTGCCCGTGTGGGTACGGCGAGTTTGCGTCGCGAGCTCATGATCCGCATGAATTATCCGCATCTTGAAGTGCTTCCGATTCGCGGTAATGTGGGTACGCGTCTTCGTAAGCTCGATGCCGGTGAATTTGATGCGCTTGTGATGGCTTCTGCTGGTCTTAAGCGTCTTGAGTTGCATGACCGTATTCGTTCAATCATTCCAGCTGAAGTGAGCTTACCTTCTCCGGGGCAGGGTGCGCTTGGGATCGAAATCCGCGCTGACAATGCTGTAATGCATGAGGCGTTGGCTTTCATTAACGATCCGCATACGCGTGCTTGCTGCACGGCTGAACGTGCTGTTTCTCGTGCCTTGGGTGGGTCTTGCCAGGTGCCGTTGGCTGCCTATGCCATTGTTGAAGGCGAAGAATTGTGGCTTCGTGCGCTCGTTGGTAACCACAAGACGGGTGAAGCGATCCGTGCTGAAGTTCGTGGCGATTGGAAGGATCCTGAAACGATCGCGGCCAAGGCAGTCGAAGAACTCCGCCGTCAGGGTGCTGACGCTATACTGAAGGCTGTTCTCGGTTAATTTTCGTTCAATCAAGAGGCTTTTATGGCTTTACAAAGGCCTGTCATTTTGATGCGTCCCGGCGAGGCGAATAATCGTCTTGCCGTTGCTCTTCAAAAGGAAGGTATTGCAAGTTGGCGTTGGCCAGCGTTTCGCATTGAGTTGCCTGCGTCGTCTGGGTGCGAAATGGTGCAAGAGCGCCTCGCGAATCTCGATGATGTTGAGATGGTGATTTTGCCTAGTCCTGCGGCTGTCGCTGCGACCGCGCATTGGGTGCGTGAGTGGCCTGAGCATATTACGCTCGCGACCGTAGGTGAGGGTACCGCGAAAGTTATTCGTGCGGCTTGGGGGGCTGATGTTCGTTTGATCTATCCCGAAGGGGATGCCGAAAGCTCGGGTAGCGAAGCACTCTGGGAAATCTTGAAGAGTCGTGGTGCACCGTCTCGAGTCCTCTTTCTTCGAGGTCAAACAGGGCGCGAATGGTTGCCGACGCAATTTAGAAGCATGGGTTCAGACGTCGTGACGATGTGTGCCTATGTGCGCGTGCCGATTGAGTTAACGCCAGATCAGCGTAATGACATCTTGATGGCTATGCATGGTCCGTCTCCTATTGTTTACATCACGAGTACCGACGCAGTCGATGCGCTATTCCATGCGATTCGTCCTATCTCTGAAGTGCGTGAATGGTTAACGAAGGGGACAGCTATTACGTTGCATCCTCGTATTGTGGGACGCTTAAAAGAAGCTGGCTTTACGCATATTGAAGTGACGTCCACAGATGATGAAGCGGTGGCTGCACATATTCGTGCGAACCTGCAGTAATCGCTAAAGGACTTCTTTCAAACGAAAAATCTCGGCTTCTTTCGGATATAACTGCGCTAAAAATTCAGCAAGTGTTTGAAATTCCATGAAAAAAAATTAATTTCAACACTTGCTTTTTTTGTTTGAAAAGGGTATAACTTATACCTGTGTAATTCTCTTAATTTTGTTGTTATGGCTTTCGATCGCGCAAGCG
>CALEAW010000034.1 GCA_937943605.1 uncultured Sutterella sp.
GAAGAAGCAGGAAGCCTCGCCCGATTTGTTATCAAATCGGACGGGGAGCAGTCACAGCTTTTCGTCGTCAGGCACTTCACGGTACGGGAATCGACAACCTGAGGCTCTTAATTGTTCGAAGAGCGTGGAACCTGAATTTGGTGTATCCAAAATCTTTCGTAAGGCTTTCTTTTCTTCAGTTGTGAGCGCAAATTTCTCGTCAACGTCGCCCTGACAAACTTTAAGTGGCTCAAAAGCCTGCTGATCTTCGACGTCAGAGCGAGTCAGATCTTTGGAAAAGTCGTTCTTGGTTGTCATGATGCTTTTCTTCTTTGTTCTGCATAAACGTTTGGATAAAGCATACTATAGCTGACCGACGTCGGTGTGGTTTTCTACGCATGCTTTCTGACGTGCCTAGAAAGTGTAGGTTATTGGCCAGGACCCGAGCTTGCATGAAAAAAGCCTCGAACCAGATCGCCGATTCGAGGCATTTGTTATAGGTGCCAACGGTGTGGCACTCGATACTGATTAACGGTACTTTTCAGGGAATGTCATGTCGCTATAGCGCACGAATCGCGTTTTCTTGATGAACTTATAACCAAACCAAACAGACAAGAAAAGCGGAATCCCAATGTAGGTCGCAATCATGCCACCCCAATCAATCGTGCCTTCTAAGAAGGCCGTATAGTTCTGGCCAAGCATGATGATCATGCAGAGCGCAAAAGCGAACATCGGGCCATACGGGAAGAAGCTCGAACGATAGGGGAGCTTATTGACGTCATAGCCATTCAAAATATAGCCACGACGGAAGCGATAGTGACTAATGGCAATGCCAAGCCAGGCAATAAAGCCACACATACCCGAGGTATTCAAGAGCCACAAGTAGACCGCCTGGTTGTCAAAACGAGAGGTCAAAAAGCATAAGCCAGCCACGGCCGTGGTTGCGAAAAGGGCATTACGTGGGACGCCAGACTTTGAGAGTTTGGCAAAGCATTTTGGAGCGTCACCTTGGCAAGCCAAGACGAAGAGCATACGGGTGGATGCATATAGGCCAGAGTTACCCGCCGACAAAACGGAGGTCAAAATGACAGCGTTCATCAAGGCAGCAGCCGACAAGAGACCAGCGTGCTCAAAGACCAACGTAAAGGGACTCACGGCAATGTCAGACACGTCATTACGTAAGAGACGCGGGTCGCTATACGGAATGATCATACTGATGATGAAGATCGAGAAAATATAAAAGAGGAGAATTCGCCAAAAGACCTGACGTACGGCCTTAGGAATATTCTTTTCGGGGTTTTCAGTTTCGCCTGCAGCAATCCCAATCAATTCAGTACCCTGAAAGGAAAAGCCCACCACCATGGCTACGCCAATCAACGCTGGCAATCCTCCCACAAAGGGCGCTTCCCCAATTGTCCAGTTGGCAAAACCCGCCGGGGTATCACCCGAAAGAATGCCAAAGATCATGGCAAGTCCTGTGCCAATGAAGAAGATTACGGTGACGACTTTGAGCAAGGCGAACCAATATTCTGTCTCGCCAAAGCCTTTGACAGAGACATAGTTCAATAAGAAAATGAACCCTAAAAAGAGGGCGCTCCATAGGGTGCCAGGCACATCAGGGAACCACCAGCCCATGACAAGCTGGGCTGCCACTAAGTCGACCGCAACGGTAATGGCCCAGTTGTAGCAATAGTTCCATCCGAGCGCAAATCCAAAGCCTTCATCGACATAACGACGGCCATAGGTCGAAAAGGAGCCCGCAACCGGTTCATAGGCAGCAAGTTCGCCAAGGCTCGTCATTAAGAAGTAAACCATGAGCCCAATGATGGAATAAGCCAATAAGGCGCTCCCAGGACCCGCTTGCGCAATCGTTGCGCCAGAAGCCACGAAGAGCCCTGTCCCAATGGAGCCACCCACGGCAATCATCGTGATATGACGTGCCTTAAGGTCACGCCGAAGTCCCGAATTTTGACGGGTGTCTGATTCTGACATGGTGGAATAATCCTCCGGAAAGAAAAACGTTCGTTGGCGTGATAGGGAAGAGCGTCAAATAGGCGTGCGGAAACGATGAATGACTCCGCAACGTGCGACACACATCCTGAACGAACTTTCCGAAAGACGTGACCCAGAAACCTTGCGTAGGGGCAAGGACGGGCCGTCGTGAAGGTGCGAACCGAATGGTCAGCCGACAGCTCCTCCGCATGAAGCTTCTCTCAATGAGCTTTATGCGGGAGTGAAGCGGATATTCTCCGCAACCCCAATGTCCGCCACGTGTCCGTGACGTCATTTCGGCAGGCTGTCCTTTCAATCGGTGTCATTGAGTACCCTCTCGACCGTCTACTCTTACAGAGCTCCTGCGCCTCTATCTCGCTAATGGCGTTTGTCTAAGCAAATGTCCTTAGACGAACGCGAAACGAGCATTTTGACACATTCGCGAACGCTTGTGGCAATAAAGGCGTAAATTTTACTTTTAAGATCGTGTTTCTGACGGTAAGCCTCAGTAAAGAAAGGCCTCAAGTCCGAGATTTTTCGTGCATACTCTTCTTAGAACGACGTGTTGTGACGCGGCGCGTTGCAAAATAATAAAGAGTCGCAAAATGTCTCAAAAATACTGTGACGTCAAAAGAAGTTAACGGTGGTGTTGATGCGGTGTGCTTGCGTCTTTTTGGCGAGAAAAGGAACTAAAAGTGAGAAAAGTCGAGCAAAACAAAGTTGATACGCTTTGGAAAGAATTGTTGGTTTGGGTCTTTCAAGCGTTAGGGTCAGGTCAAAGAGACAAAGCGAATAAGCACGCAAGAAAGCTTCTTTTAAGGTGGGGCTGTAAAGAAAGTACCAAAGGAACGTGGTGGAAGCGAGATGAGGTCTTAAGGCACATTGAGAAAATGGAACGCACCATGGGTCCCATGAGTGTTCATTACAAGATTTTCGTTGATTACATCTTCCTCAATCATGTCCGTTTTAGTAAGCGTCTTGGTGCGTTTCTCTTTAATGGCGATAAGAAATCTTGGACGAAGGAGGAGTTTTTTCAATTCTGGACGACGGCGGACTTGCCTAACTGTGCGAAGCAACCGACCTATTTTATCCAACGATATAAAGACATTGCCGATCAGCCCCTTGATCAGGACACGCTGATTTTAGATGTGATCTTAGCGTTGTCTTTTGGGCAAGCGCCTTTTATGGGTGCGTGTCTTTTGACGCAAATTCAAGCTTTAGAGGAGCACGGCCCGCACGCGTTGATTTGGGATCCAAAATGGCTAGATATCGCTAATGAGTACGAACAAAAGCTTAAAGAAGCGACTCAAAATGATGATGACGATGTTGAAGAAGGTGAGGTCAACATTGCCGACGACGAACTGCCATTAACGGAAGCGCCTGAAACTGCCGTTGAACCTGAAGTAGAAGAAGGGACACGTGTTGATGATCAGGTTGCGACAGTCGAGGTTGAGACCCAGGTACAAGAAGCGTCTCAAGCCGAGACTCAGACGCTTGCTACGGAGCCTATCGCCGTGGTGGACGGCATGCCGATCTACGAGGGGGACCTTGAACCAACAGTGCCCGTTCAGTCTAGTGTCACCACTTCAAGCGACGTGGTGTCGCCTGACGTGATGGTGAGTCCCTTTAAGTCTGAAGACCGTCGACAGGTTCCAGTACGCAACTATTTTGAAAGTCAGCGTAAGGTGACGTTGCCGGCTTTAAAGCCAGGGCTTGGTCGTTACTTAGGGTACGTGCGTAAAAACAGCGGCAACTTCCAGAATTTTTATTTTATCGCTGATTGGGCTCAGGATCGTTTTGGTGAAATCGAAGCGAGTCTAGCCAAACAACGCTTCCCGAAGTGGGGTGCCGTCAATTTAGCGATTGAGCAGCGTAAGGGTCCCAAAGAAGGGGGCTTTTTTGTGATGGATGTCGATGAGGCCGAATGGGAACTCAATCGAGATGAAAATCATGAACCTCGCCAGGATTACGTTTATCGTGTCAACTATAACCGCTTGCTGAGCGAAAGGCGTTTTTTGCCTGCTAGCGCTTTTGGGATTTATCCCGTGGTGCGTCCTGCGCCTACGATGTCACAACCTTTAGATTTGACGCGCGCGGTGGAGGTGGTGTTTACCGATCGTGCGGCTGACGAAGCGCATGTGGAGCTCTCAAATGAATGGGTCATGCTTGAAGCCAATGGCTTACTTTATGGTCCTGTTCGTCTGAGAGAGTCAGCCAAAAAGCTGCCATATGTTCAGCTTGTTGATCAGATGGGTGTGGTTGAAGGCTTCAAAGTTGAACGACGTTACTACCATTCGGTCGCGCAGTTTGTACGAGGAACCGAAAGTACAGGGCACACCTATGTGTCGATGCTCTGTGTCGATACGCAGTTCATGACGCCCGTTGATATTGACATTTGGTCGGATGCAGAGCTGGTGAAGCATTTGACGTCGTCGAGGTCTTTTAAAGACGTTGGTGCGCTTGCTGAAATGATTGAAAGAGGCGACGTCTTTTTCTCGTCTAATCCTGATATTTCGCTCGCTCGTCAGCAACGCATGAAGAACATGATTTTGCATGTGAATCAACGTGCGGATACTCGTGAGGCCTTTGCTGACTTTTTAGCGCGCGAAGTCCTTCAGCGTAAAGACAAAATTTTGACTGCTGTAGTGCGTTGTATTGCTAACGACAACGAATTACTCAAGGTTCTTACGCAAAATGCCACAATCGGCAAAGAAATGGACGGTCTCAAGGCTTTACATAAGTCCTTGAATGAGCAAGTTGCTGCACGTCGTCAAGAGGTCAAAAAGGCGCTCAATGAAGTGCAACATCACGAACGTCAGGTTGCTGAACTTCAAAAGAGCATTAATGCCAAAACGAAAGCACTCGGGCTCTTTGACGAAAATACCGACATCATCGATGCATTTAAGTCGATGGATGCACGCATAGATGAGGCGCGGCAAGAGTTAAATCGTTTGAAGGGTTTACAGGATCAAGTTCTAGAAGACATCAAGGCTGAGATGACGAAGGCATCGTCTAAGGTCGGGGACGCTTTGCCTCTGGATGTGACTCAGGCTGTGCAATGCTGGGATGAAGCGCAGGAGGCGCGTCGTGTGACGGACGTGGCAGAGGCGGTCAATGAGGTGTCCTATCAGGGACCAACAGGCCAGAGTCTTGCCAATGCGTTGGTGCGCTACGTTCAGAGTCAGCGTGCCTATGACGACAACACGGTGCTAAATCTCTACTTGTCGATGGTGCAAAATTTCTTGACGGTGTTGTCGGGGGCTCCAGGTGTCGGTAAGACTTCGATTTGCGGCATCCTTGCAGAATCGTTAGGGATGAATACCTTTAACGAGGTGTTAGATGAGTCGCTTCGCGCCCGTATATCTGCGAACCGTTTCTTATGTGTGCCAGTCGAGTATGGCTGGACCACAAAGCGCGACTTTATTGGGTATTGGAATCCATTGACGAGTCGCTTTGAGTCGCCCGATCCTGATCGTTGGCAGTTGATTCGTCGGTTGGACGCAGAAGCACGCAGTGAAAAGGGTTCGGTCTATCCAGCCATGATGCTCTTAGACGAAGCCAATTTGTCGCCCATGGAATATTACTGGTCAGATTGGATGCGCCTTTGTGACGAAGAAGCCTTCCCGGGTGACGTGCGTCTTTGGGATAAAGCGATCACGAAGGTGCCAGAAACTTTACGTTTTATGGCGACCATCAATAACGACAATACGACCGAAGGTTTGTCGCCTCGTTTGATTGACCGTGCGGGCATTATTACGTTGCCTGATACAGAAGACGCCGTTCCGACCGTGCCGGCTGATCGTGTGACGGTTGTGCGTGCGCCGTGGGAACAATTAAAGTCTGTCTTTGGGGCGCGTGAAATCACTGACCACGCACAGCAAACGCATCAAGTCCTCGATGAAGTCTATCGAGCATTCTCGGCAGTGGGCATTCGTTTCTCACCGCGAGCCCGTCGTCAGATCACGGGCTACGTGGGGGCTGCAACCAGTGTCTTTAAAGCCAAGCATGCCAAACCCGCGTACCTTGAAGCGATTGACTTTGCAGTGATGCAAAAGGGACTCCCAAGAGTGAGTGGCACGGGGAGCAACTATTGCGAACGGCTTGAGGGGCTTCGTCAGGTGCTTGATCGCTTGTCGTTAGATCGTTCGGTCGCCTTACTTGATCAAATCATTCAAGAAGGCAAAGACGCGCTCGACTGTTATCGCTTCTTCTAAACAAGCGAGTCAATGATGGTCGAGTGTGATCCTAAACTCTCGATTCGGTTTAAAAATGGCGAAGAGGCAGTGGATCTGCCTCTGTGGCCAGAGGGATGCGCGCCTTTATTTGACGAGGTGGCCTTGCCTTGTGTGGATGCCGATGCGACCGTTGAATTTTTGTTGCAGGGCATTGCCGTTCCTCGCTTTTTGGTCAGTGTGGCTATTGGAGACGTCTCGATTGCTGTGTCATCCTATGATGATCCACATGGCTTACGTCTCGTACCCACTGAGACGGCCTCTCCCTTCGCAGACACCATTGGTCTAGCCAAGCTCACAATCACAGTCAATTTTGGACCGAACGAAAGAGATATCTATGAGGCGATGCCCATTAGGGTTCGTCTGCAGCCAGGATTAGCCGCTGAAAATTTGATGGCTATGTCTGCAACGGTCGATACGCTCGCTGAGGCGATTTTCGGTAACGACCGGATGCAAACAAAGACATTGGACGAGACGCTTGAGGCTCGCTTGAGGGTCTTATCTGAAGTGGCTGATCTTTATGATCGGTACTATCCGTATTTCAGAGAACAACCGCGACATCGTTTGTCGACGGTGGTCACGCGTCAAAATATCGATCGCTTGAGAGAGGTGACGCCCGCGACCCTGCAGTGGATAGCAACGCATCCATATGAATTGCAACAGGTGTCGCAAGGAACAGGTGTCCGTAGCAGAGGTCGTACTTGGATGCCTCGTCATGTGCCTATGCGTACGATTGTGCAAGATCGCGATATTGTTGAAAATCGTGCGGTCTTGGGCTTTGTGGCGAAATTGGTACAAGAGACCAAGACCATAGTGGCTTCCTTGAAGACGCTTGAAGACAAAAGCGGTGATGCTGTCAGTCTGGCTAGAGCTTCTCGTATCCTTGCGTCGCAAATCCAAGCGGTTGAAGGGTTAGGCCAGCGTTTACAACGTCTTGTGACGATTTATCAGGATGCCCTAGGCGTACCTATTGAGGTGCTACAACAAGTGCCAGCCCCTACGGCGCACTTTTTAGAGACTGCGCAATATCGACGTGTCTATGAATATATGCGTCAGTGGTTTACGCTGCCACCGATTGATGTCGATCGGATTGTGCAGCGCTTAATGAGTGTCACGAGTCCCAAGCTCTATGAATACTTCTCGTTGGTGACCTTTTTGCGTGGGCTTCATGCCGAAGGTTATGAACTCACGGGGCATGGGTTGCAAGTCTATGACTGGGCAGGGGGCTATTACGACGATCATCGCAGTTCGGCAAAACTCAATACTTTTGTCTTTACGAACGGTGAACGACGTGAAACGATTCGGCTTTGGTATGAACCCGTGATTGGTGGATTGCCTCATCAGGGTTGTGTGGGACCTAATGGGTTGGGTCTTTTTAGAGCGACAAGTTGGTCGATGAGTTCGCGTGAACCAATGGTTCTTGAACCCAGTGAACGTTGTTGGTATTGGCCTGACTTTGTGGTTTCGCTTGAAGTTGATGGTCGCACGGCGTGGGGTGTTGTCGATAGTAAATATTCGACGATCAATACGGTCATTAGGTATTACGGCGCTTCGCAAGTCTTTAAGTACTTGATGTCGTTACGTCCGATCAAACCAGAAGACGTCTTTGCTGGGCTTTGGTTATGGTGTGGTAGTGTCACGCCGGATGCGAGCCCAGAAGGGTCTTTCTTTGATGTGGCTGAAGCTGGCGGCGTCATGATGACGCCAGACTTAGTATTACGTCGCTTGAATGGTTTGATGCCAAATGACGGTGGGGTCGTAAATGAAATTGTTGAGCGTCTTCGTGCTGTCGTGGCTCGCTAGGATGAATGAGGCTAGAGATGCAACGCTTGCAAACACAGAAAGGTGGACATTTGCTCGAAACCATTTATCAAGGCGATGAGGCGCTATCGGTTGACGTCATGAAAGCACGGTGCCATCAGTTGGCAAAAGCATTGCGTGCGGTTGAGGTTTGGCGTGAACCGAACGTCAATGCACGTTATCGGCTATTAGCCAAGGCCAATATCGGCACGAGCGAATTTGCAACAACCGCTGGTTCATTGGCTTTGAGGGCGTTGACGGTGCCCGATGCGTTTTGTATTGAGCGCCTCAAGGACGCAGGTTGCGATATTTTTGGCAAAACGACGATGTCAGAATTGGCTAATTTCGTGACGACATCGCAACCGAACACTGGCTATTCGCATTTAGGCGGTTTTCCGGTCAATCCATGGCATGCGGATTGGTTGCCTGGTGGCTCTAGTACTGGGTCAGCGATTGCGGTCGCTGTTGGGCTTTGTGATGCGGCGCTAGGTACCGAAACGCGAGGCAGTTTGATGGATCCAGCGTTTGCCAATGGTGTGTGGGCGTATAAACCAACGCGAGGCTTGATTTCTCGATCCGGCATTGTGCCGATTTCTCGGCACTTTGATACACCAGGCGTCTTGGCACGCGATTTGGAGACCGCGGTTGAAGTGGTGAACCTCATGCGTGGGTTTGATCCTGAAGACTCAGCGACCAGGGTAAGCGAGCAAATCGATTTGACGCCGACGGTGCCAGATCAACCGTTGCGCGTGGGTCTACTCACGGTTGAGGGACAAGCGGCGACACCAGAAGCTCGTCAGCTGTTGACGGATTGTGTATCACCTGATGTGACGCTCGTTGAGATTGTTGTGCCTCAGGTGGATTTTGACTATAAGCGGATCACTTCGCTCGATATTCAGACGGACATGGATCGGTTTTTGAGGCGTTATGCCTCTGGCGAAACACCTCAATCGTTTGATGAACTCATCAATTTTTATCGCTCGCATCCAGAGACGCATCCTTTTGGCATGGATCGCTTGGAGGATGCAGTGCGCTTTGCACCGATGGCGCGAGAAGCAGTCGATGATTGGGCGCAATTACAAATCAACGCTGCGAATGCGCTGATTCGCAAAACGATGAAAACCCATAAGGTTGATGCACTTTGTGCGCTCAACTTTGTCGACTGGTGGGCAATCGGGGGCGCGCCGAGCATCGCGATCCCGATGGGACCCAATGCCGAGGGGCGTCCGACTGGGTTGATGTTGGGTGGTACGCACGGAGCTGACGGGCGTTTGGTGGGTATCGCCAAAGCGATGATGCGCGAGTGACTCAAAGCGTCAGCGACGAAGGGTTAGATAGAAGTTCGTCTTCAACTCGCATTTTGAACACTTAACAAAATGCCCGGCGTCGGTGGACGTCGGGCATTTGTGACGATGTCAAGTAGCGATTTACGCTTCAGACACTCGATTACTTCTTGGCAGCCTGATCAGCCTGAACAGCGTAGATGTAGGACTGCTGACCAGCGATACGGCCAAAGGTCACGATGTCCGCCTGGGCATTGCCGCCTAAACGGTTAGCACCGTGGACGCCACCAGTGATTTCGCCAGCGGCGAAGAGACCCGGGATGACCTGACCCTTAGCATTGTAGACCTGGGTCTTCGGGTCGATCTTGATACCGCCCATCGTGTGGTGGACAGCCGGGGTTACCATGATGGCGTAGAACGGGCCCTTGTCGAGGTCACGCGGCATGTTGGCACGACCGAAAGCGTCCTTGCCAGCAGCCTTGCCCTGCTTCCAGGCATCAATAGAAGCCTTGAGCGTAGCGGCATCAACACCCATCTTCTGAGCGATTTCATCCATCGTGGCGCCCGTCAAGCAGAAGGATTGCTTGATGTACTTGTTGGTGGCCTTCAGGGACTTCTGCATGTCGGAGTCGAAGAAGAGGTAAGCCACACCGTCCTTCTGCTTCAAGATAGCAGCGGACACGGCGTCACGGGTATTGAGTTCGTTGAAGAAACGCTTGCCTTCCTTGTTGATGAGGATGGCGCCGTTACCGCGAACGGCTTCGGTGATCATTTCGCCAACCTTAGGCACAACGGTCGGGTGGGTCTGGATCTGATCCATGTCGATCAACTGAGCACCAGCCTTTTCAGCGAGCTTGATGCCGTCGCCCGTGGCGCCCGGATGGTTCGTCGTGGCGAAGCCCTTCAGACGAGAGACATACTTGGTGACGAGTTCGTTGTTAGCACCGAAGCCACCAGCGGCGTCAACCACAGCCTTGGCGTGAATCGTGTAGGTACCATCCTTCTTGCTCGTGACCTTAAGACCAGCAACCTTGCCGTTCTTCATGATGATTTCGGTCGCGGTCGTGTTGGTGCGAAGGTCGATGTTGCGAGCCTTGGCAGCGGTGTAAAGCGTACGGATGACTTCAGGGCCAACCAAAGCACCACCGGTCGGGCGATGCGTACGAGCCTGAGAAGCACCAGCCATCAAGCCAACGTCACGGAGGTCACCGCCCAAAGCGAGCAACCATTCCACAGAGGGACCTGCACCCTGAACGAGCGTGCGAACGAGGTCAGGGTCGTTGCGCCAGTGGCCACCCTTCATCGTGTCGTAGAAAGCGATTTCAACGGAGTCTTTCGTGCCCTTGGCAGCTTGAAGCGCCGTGCCAGCAGCGTTAAGGCCACCGGCGGCACGGATCGTGTTGCCACCAACCATGGCCATCTTTTCAACGACGACAACCTTGGCACCGAGATTATGAGCCTGAACAGCGGCAGAGAGACCAGCACCACCCGCACCGATAACGGCGACGTCGACGGTAATATCTTCAGCAGCGTTGGCGGCGCCGACGCAACCCATGGCGGCAGCAACAGCCGAGGCAATCAGAATCTTCTTCATGATACTTACTCCTAAGTCAAAATAATGTATTGCCGCATTTGCGATGCATAGAGACATCATAGATTGGTGCGGCAAATCGGTGACCCTGGTCTTGGTCGAGGTCATCGCGTACATGTAACTATATAGAACTCTGTCCGAGTTAATTCGCTTTGGAAATGTTAAGAAGCCTCTGGGGTTTTATTTGACTCAAAAAAGTGTTGATAAATTGAGAAACATCTGACTGTCATCGTGAATTTCTCTCAAACGGGTACACATCTTCTCTAAAAAATTAGTAAATCAGAT
>CALEAW010000035.1 GCA_937943605.1 uncultured Sutterella sp.
TCTGTTATTTGATCTATCTCATGCTGATGTAGATCTAGTGACTCGGGAGTTTCGGCAATAACACGAAGGATCATGATTGCCATGGCGCGATCATGATCCTTTTTCGTTCTCCAAATAAATAAAGGACCGCCGGTTGGGACAGTCCTTCATCATGTGTGTTCGTGGCGAGCGAGGGTTGAGGGGCGTCGCAAGCCACGTAAGTGCTTTATGAACGAGCCGCTTGTGCGCTTAAATCTTTTTCAAAAGCTTCTTGCAATGCTGGGCTCACACTGAACCAGATTTTTTTTCGTTCAGGAATCGTGACACACTTGCCCGTCTTAAAAGAGCGACCGACACGTGGGGCGCGATACTTGACTTCGAAACGACCAAAATGCCAGAAGGTCACATGGTCACCTTCTTTGAGAGCATTAATAATTGTTTCATTAATCGTGTCCAGAATGACTTCCATTTCGGAAGTCGGCATGTTGAGTTTATTTGCCACTACATTGGCTAGATCCCTTTTATTCATTAGGGTAACCTCTTTAGATCGTTGACCCGTCGGATAGATTCTCGGGGACCTTCAGGTCAAACGGTTGTTTGGTTGTTTGGTCTTTAAAAGACCTATTTAAAGCAACCTTGGGTTAAGGGGTCGCCTCGTCTCTGTCTAGCGACTCAATGATTCTATGGGCCTTTAGAAACAAATTGAAGAGTCCACTCAGTTAGATGTTACTGTTCGTAACACCGGCGTGCTCTTGTCAATTGCTAGTCGTTCTCAATTATGACAATAGCTTTAACGTCATTAACAGACGTTTTCTTATATCAATCCCGATCGGGATTTTTCCTTAAGGACATCGTGTTAGTTTTGTGACAACCTACACACGAAACATTTTTTCAAATTTAAGCTAAAAAAGTGCCATTTTGTTGGGTAATCCGTCTGGCTGATGGCGTTAAAAAACTCTTTAAGAGAGCCGATATGAAGTTGTACACGAATGTTGTGATACTTTGCGAGTGATCAATATGAGTGTTTTTTGATAATTGTAGTGGCCGATTTTACTGAGACTTTATGACAAATTCATGACGTGGTATTGAGTGCCAATTGACGGCCTTTGGGGAGTGGTATTGAGTGACTTCAAAGGGTACACTTTCGAAGATGATCGGCTTAGACGGTCTCTCGACGCCGCTAGGGCCAAAAAACCACCTTTTTAGCGATTTAAAGGTGTCGAAGTTGCCCATAAACGCGCAACTTTAAGTAAAATGGCAAGTTTTGTTTCAATCACTCACTTAAAGGTTTTATGAAGCCACCATGACGACAAATGCCAAGCCAAAGATGACCTGCCTGCAACTCACGATGGCCGTGATGCTCAATATGCTTGGGTCTTCCATTATTTTGATGCCCACCAAACTTGCAGAAGTTGGGACGATGTCCATTCTGGCCTGGGTGGTGACAATTGCCGGGGCAACAACCATTGCCTATACGTTTGCGAAATGCGGCATGTTTAGTCGCAAGAGCGGCGGGATTGGTGGCTATGCCGCCTACGGTTTCGGTAAGTCCGGCAGTTTCCTAGCGAACTTTAGTTACGGTGTCTCTTTGGTCATAGCGAACCTCACGATCGCGATTTCGATTGTGGGGTATTTGATGGTGCTCTTTGAATGGAACCTGACGCCACTTGAAATGGGCCTTGCTAGTATTGCCGTCATTTGGCTTTGCAGTTTGCCTAATATCGGTGGTGCTCGCTTTATTGGTCAGCTCTCTCACTTTTCGAGCTACGGCATTATCATCCCGATTGCTATTTTGACCTTGATCGGTTGGAATTGGTTCTCGGTTGACCGTTATGTCGATGCTTGGAACCCTCAGAATCTTTCATTATTTGATGGCATTTCTGCAGGTATCTCCATGACCCTTTGGGGCTTCTTGGGGCTTGAAACGGCCAGTGCTAATGCTGATGCCGTCGAAAACCCAGAAAAGTCTGTGCCTCGCGCTATGGTTTTAGCCACCTTGGGTGCTGGTATCGTCTATATCCTTGCGAACAACATTTCGTTTGGCATTGTTGACAACAAAGTGTTGTCGACCTCGACCGCGCCTTTTGGTCTCGTCTTTGCCACGATGTTCACGCCTGAAATCGGTAAGTTCGTGATGGCTTTGATGGCCTTGGCTTGTGCTGGGTGTTTAACGAGCTGGCAGTTCACGATTGCTGAAGTCTTCCGTGTTTCTGCTCGTGAAGGCTATTTCCCGAAGTGCTTCGGTAAGGTGACCCGCTTAAATGTGCCTGTCATTGGTATTACGATCATCTTGATCCTTCAGTCCTTGGCTGCCCTTTTGACCATTGACCCGCGTTTGGAACAACAGTTCTACATTTTGAAGGACTTGGCGGTGGTGACGAACCTCGTACCCTACTTGCTCGCCTTTGCTGCAGCTAACGTGATCGTTCACCGAGAAGGCGCTGATCCCAAGACCGCTCAGCACATTACGATCATTTCGTCTTTGGCGTCCCTCTACTCGCTCTATGCGCTTTATGCGTGTGGTGCCGATGCTATGCTCTGGGGTGCCCTCACCACGTTTGGCGGTATCTGGCTCTATGGCTTTGCAGCTCGCTCCCTCGAAATGAAGGGTATGCTCCGCGGTGAAGAATAAGGCGTAATCTTTTGAACGTTTGACGTTCAACGAACAAGAAACCTAAACCCCCGCTTGACTAGATACTAACGGTACATGGTCTTCGGGGGTTTTT
>CALEAW010000036.1 GCA_937943605.1 uncultured Sutterella sp.
AAATGAGAAGGGGGCACTGCTTAGTCGACATGCGACTTTTGCAACACCCCCTTTTGTGTTTAAGGTTGCGCACATCGCGCTGAAGTTACTTCTGGGCTTCAAGGGCCTTAACTTGCGCACGCAATTGATCGAGTTCGAGCTGAACTTTTTCACGTGCAAGTTCAGCACGGACTTGTTCACTCTTCACGATCGTATTGACTTGAGCTTCACGTGCTTGAACTTCGAGTTCCTTTAGGCGGAGTTTGAGTTCACGCTCGCGATCGGCCATGGCTTGGAGCTTGTCTTGACGAGCCTTTTTGGCGGCTGCGGCCTTGGCATTAGCCTGAGCGCGGGCTTTTTCAGCTTTCTGGCGAGCGGCGGCGCGCTCTCTATCTAACTTAGCTTGCGCTTGCTGAGCCGCATACTCTTCAGCTTTAATGCGATTTTCTTCAGACTGGATGACTGCGAGGTTGTAGTCCATCTGGTTGCCGGCTTCAGCGTACTGTTCCATACGACGATCGGCATTAGACGTGCAACCAGACGCCAAAAGCACGGTTGCGGCCAGGGCGGTAAGCAGGTATTTCTGCATAATCAATCTCTTTGAATGCTAAGGATTAACGACGGGCACAACCGTAAGGGTTGTTCGGTTGGATACGGGTTTCATTAGCACGAGGAGATACCATCACAGCAGGTCCCGTTTTGAATTCACAGAGCTGACCGACCTGAGCGGATTGGTAGATTTTGCCGTTCGGTGCTCGGTAGACCAACTGAACGCCGTCCACATAGGCCGTATTCGTGGCACCTGTTGAGGCGTCACCGACCATCCCACCAATGGCGCCACCCGCTAAGCCACCGAGTACGCGAGAAGAGGTGGAATGGTTGCCATGGTTACCGATCGCAGCCCCTGCAATGGCACCGATGATGGCACCTGCGGTACGTACACGCTGTGCGGCTTCAGCATTACTCACTGCGACTTGAGCAGGATTGATGGCGATAATTTCAACCGTTTTTACTTCTTGGGCTTGATTAACCATGCCAGCAGAGTAGACGTCAGAGCGATAGCGATTACCGTCAGTTGCACAACCTGAGAGCGCGAATGTCAAGCCACAAAGGGCGACTGTGAGGAGTTTCTTCTGCATCATATTTATTGTGTGTTATGGATGAAGGCGTTAGAAAAATAGAGAGTGAAGCACTGTTCAGTCTCTATATAGTGACAATACACCAATGTGCACACGTTTGTATCGTTTTTTTGATCAGAGCAATAAGCAGTAACAGTTCGTGCGCAAAAATGGATATGCACATTAAAAATAATGCCGACGAAAGTGAGTTCGCCGGCAGACTTTGGTCACCTAAGGTATCTCTTGGAAAATCAGCTCTTAACGCGTGCCAAGTGACCCTGAAAGTCGCGGTATTCGACCATGCCGTTACGACGATAAAGGGCTAACTCAGTCTTATTGTGGAATTTGACGTACTTAACGTCATTCAAGGTGTAAGTGCAAACGCGTTCACCTGAGGTGAGGTACAGTTGACAATAGCCGTTACGTAAGACAACGGCAACGTACTTGCCTTGCAAAACAGCTTCGTCAATATTAACAGGTGGCAATGTGACCAAGCGATGGCCAAACTGATTGTGAATTTCGCAAACCCCGTTTCTCACGACGGCGATCATAAAACCTCCTTGCCTCTACTACGTCATAAGGGACAATTCACAGTCTAGAGGGCGATGCGTCAGTTCTTGACGGAACGCGGTTTTCTGGTCAAACATCTAGACGATGTGATTTTTGACGTAGAGTTCATATTGTACCAAAAACAACCCCAACCTTTTTTGAGAAAAAGTTTGTGTACGAGGTTATTTTGATATAAAAATGTTTTCGCGGTCGTTTTCGCAATATTGCGGATTTGAGTGATTGCTAATGATAGTAAATCATTGCCTTTGTGAGTGGCGTTTTTCTTTGGTTATAGCAGTTTGGGGTTGTGATGATGGTTGAGAGAATCATGTACACGTTCGATTCTGCCGAGCGCACTATGCTGTGAAGGCTCTCAAATTTTAAAAAGCCCGCGCAAAACAAAAGGCGCAAAGCCGAAGCTCTACGCCTTCTGTATAGATGCGTGCCATTCACGCGTGGTGAATGGCCGATCAGAACGAATTAGTTTTCGTTGTCGCTCGGGGTGAGGGCATGACGAGCAGCCCACGTCCACGGGTTGGCCAACCAGTCGTTCAAGACGTCGCGATCAGCTTCGGAGAGCTTTTCGAGTTCGACGGCCTTATCGATCACCTTCGTGAAGTCGATCATTTCGTGGCAACGAACGCCCTGCTTTTCAAAGAGCTTGCCCGTTTCGTCGATGCCGAAGGACGTGATGGCGAGGCAGTCCGTCACCGTGGCACCTTCAGCCTTCAAGCCTTCAACAGCGGAGAGAAGGGAGAGACCCGTCGAGATGTGGTCTTCGATGAGAAGCACACGCTTACCTTCGACGTTGCAACCTTCAACGCGGCTCTTGTTGCCGTAGGTCTTGGCAGACTGGCGAACGAAGATGCTCGGCTTATTGAGACGATAGGCGAGCGCAGCGGCGTGAGACACGCCAGCGCCTTCAACACCAGCCACCACGTCGAATTCGAGACCGTGTTCAACGACCTTCGTGGCCATCGTTTCGAGGATGTCGCGCCAAGCTTCCGGGCAAGCCGTCAAGCTACGGTTGTCGACATAGATCGGCGTAATAAGGCCGGACTTCAAACGCATCGGGCGGTCGGTAAGGAAGGACACGGCACCGTTGTTGATGAGGTGTTCGGCGAGGATGTTTTCAGCAATCTTGGACTTATACATTTTCTCTAACTCTTCCTGAAATTAATCGATGCCGATCGCCTTGCGGCCGTTGACCGTGGCAATCTTCACAAGTTCGTCAAAGTAGTCGAAGCGGCAACCCGTGGCGAGGGTCGTCATTTCGTGCCACATGTCGCCAGCATTCCAAGGCACCATGGCGTCGCAGACGTTGTCGGTACCGAGTGCCACCGTGATGCCAGCTGGGACGAGTTCGTCCACCGGGGTCATGGAGTTATGCATCGGGCCAATCTGTTCAGAACGCGGCGTGTCGATCCAGGCGGTCGGGCAAGCGATCATCATGACGTCAGCTTCACGCATCAATGTGTAGAGGCGCTGACGATAGGCGCGGGAGTGGGCAGCAATCGAAATACCGTGAATGGCCACGACCTTACCCTGCATGCCATGCTGGATGGTCTTTTCGCAGAGCTGTTCGGTTTCGTATTCCAAGCTTTCGTTAAACTGGTCAACGTGAACGTGCACCATCTTGCCACGGGACTTCGCCGTTTCCATGATGATGTCAAAGGCTTCATCGCCACGGCCGTAGTCGCGTTCGTCACGCTTAGGCAAGGCACCGATGATGTCGACGACTTCGGCACCGATGTCGAACCACTTACGGGCTTCGGGGTGAATCACGCCCTTCAAGGTCTGGTTGGCGAACTTGACCGTCAACTGATCTTGATAGTGTTCACGAGCACGCAAGCCTGCCTTAATCGCGCGGTCTTCGGACTGGGGGTCGATGTCAACGAAGGTAGCGAGTGCGGTGACACCCTGAGCGATCTGATTTTCGAAGAACATGGAGAAGCGACGATAGAAGTCTTCTTCCGTGGAGTTGCGCTTCAAAGCGTCGAGGCGGTCCCACTTCTGCTGCAGCGTGCAGGTGCGGCGCATTTCGAGCACGTCGGCACTCAAAGTGTAGGCACGGTCGGCGTGAGCGTGGGTGTTGACCCAGCCACCGGCAGCCATAATGGCCGGTTCGATCATGTCGCGAATCGTCAGGGGTTCGTTTGGCGTAGACATTAAGAACATCTCCTTCGCAGGTTGCGAAAACAAAAATTTTTAATTTGCCGTCAGTACTCAGGAAAAAGCCGCGGGCACGGCCCGAAAAAGTGGGTGACGTTCACGCGGCTAAATTGACTGCATTTTAAAGATGCAAAAGCACTAATGCTAATCTAGTCACAAATCGTTACAACCTGTCTATTGTACAACATTTGGCTCGAATTGTAAGAAAATCACGTGGCTGTAGGCGTTTAGAGGCGGTGAGGTTGTCGATTCGTTGTCGTTTTGAGTTGTTTAGGTCACGAGGTGGCGTTTTGACGCATGGGTTTAGGCCTCAGGTCGACAAAACGCAACTTATGCTTGCGTCCAATGACATTTAGTGCTTGAGTTGAGAGGAGGATCGCATGAGGTTTGTGTTCGCCAACGGAATCGCTATCATAGAGTGCCTTATTTACGTTTTATTCGCGCGCCATGACGACTGACGAACCGATGCCGATTCCTGATACGCTCGATGTGCTCGAGCGCCTTGCACCACCTGTTGAGGCCACGGTTTTGCCGACGTTGCCTATTCTTTATAAAGACGATGCCATGGTTGTCGTGGCAAAGCCTGAAAAGATGTTGGTGCATCGTACCGAAATTGCTAATGGCGATACGGTCTTTGCGATGACTTGCGTACGTGAGCAGATCGGTCAGTATGTTTGGCCTGTGCATCGGCTCGATCGTGGGACGTCGGGAGTCTTGGTGTTTGCCTTAAGTGCAGAGATGGCTTCTAAGCTTGGTCGCATCATGATGGCAGGTGACGTTCAAAAGCGTTATGTCGCGATGACGCGTGGTTGGTTATCGACACCCGTGGATGTGCAGCACGCGTTGTCGGTGCCAGAGGACCCTTATCTCAAAAAGCGTCGCAACGATGCGCCCCAAAGTGCCCGCACGCTTTTTTGGCCACGCGCGAGTGCAGAAATTCCAGTAGCCTCGGGTGCCTTTGCGACCACGAGATTGGGCTTAGTTGAAGCGCAACTTTTGACGGGGCGGCGTCACCAAATCAGGCGACACTTGAAGTGGCTCGCACATCCTATCATTGGCGATGCGACGTACGGTAAGGGGCCTTTGAATCGTGCGGTAGCAGCGTATTTAGGCGTGGATCGTTTGATGCTTCATTGTGCGCGTATGGCTTTGCCTCATCCTGTGACGGGTGAATGGATTGATTGTCAGGCGCCCCTTATGGGTGATATGGCGAGCGCTTTTGATAAGCTCGGTTGGGCTTCGACCTTTGAGGCGATCCAAGCAGCGCCTTGGCTAGAGACTTTTGAAGATCCTGAAAGACAGTGCCTTGCTTGAGCCTAGGCTCAAAAAACAAAAAAGCCAAATCAGACCGCATTCGAGCAGGGTGATTTGGCTTTTTTATTTGTGTGTTAAGGGCCGCTTAACCATTACGACGCTTATCAAGCCCCAAGTCCGCCATGATCGTCGCGGAGATTTCTTCGATGGACTTCGCTGTGGAATTGAGCCAACGAATGCCTTCGCGTGCCATTAAGCTTTCAGCGTCAAAGATTTCTTGACGGCAGTTTTCGATACTAGCGTAGCGACTGTTCGGTCGACGTTCGTTACGGATTTCAGACAAACGCTCTGGCTTAATCGAGAGACCAAAAAGTTTGTGACGTAAGGGTAACAGTGCATCGGGCAAGCTACCACGATCAAAGTCTTCAGGAATGAGCGGATAGTTGGCGACCTTGATGCCAAACTGCATGGCAAGGTACAAAGAGGTCGGCGTCTTGCCCGAGCGAGAAACCCCGACCAAAATCACATCCGCTTCGTCGAGACCGCGGTTCGTCTGACCGTCGTCATGCTGCAAGGTGTAGTCAATGGCAGCGATACGGCGGTTATATTTGGCGTCGTCACGAATGCGATGACTCTGACCGATCGAGTGCGCGCTCTTCATGCCGAGTTCAGTCTCCAAGGGACCCACGAACTTACGGAAGAGGTCGATGATATGGCCGCTCACGTGTTCGTTAAACGTACGCATGATGTCGGGTTCAACGAACGTGGTAAAGATGATCGGGCGAAGGCCTTCTTCTTTTTCCACCTGATTAATACGCTGAGCGGTTTCCATTGCCTTGTCAACCGTATTGACAAACGGAATGCGCGTTTGATGGTAGTCAAGGTCCGGGAACTGCGTCATGATCGAATGAGCGAGCGTTTCAGCCGTGATGGCCGTCCCGTCACTCACAATGAATATTTGACGACATACGTCGCACTTCTGAGAGTCAGTCATGGCGAAGTCTTTAATAAAGATAAGAATAGTGTTGATTCTACCTGAAGCAACACGCGCCTGTTTTGAGGATTAACCTTTGGTTGTACTGAGGGTGCTTTAGCGTAAGGCTTTTTCGATTTCGCACAATCCCTCTAAAACGTCCGCGATCTGTCCATAAAAGCGAGCATCCTCGCGTTGACGAATAGCAGTAGCAAAAGCAGGCAACCAGTTGGCCAAATGCTGATCAAAAAAGTGGGCGGCACCCTTTAAATCTTCTTTGAGGATTAAGACCGTCGTGAAGGCAAATTGAAGCGCAATATGGTCTGTTGTGATGCCCACAAGCCCAGCGGTTTCAAGGCCTGCAGCCTGGTAGAGGTGGCTGCATTGAAGTTCAGTGACGGGTAATCCAGACGGGTCTGCTGGTATCCAAGCGCTTTCGGCGAGCGACAAAGCGTTCGTGTCACCAAAGAGTGAAACATATTCTTCGGTGAGGTTGCGTGTCGTGGGCATCGTGCCTTCAGCCAAGCGTTCAAAAGGCGTAGGTTCGATACCTAGCTCTGTGGCAAGACCCGCGGCGGCTTGCATCGCCTCACGAAGACGTGGCAAGGTGTCTGGTTCTTCGGGACGCAAAAAGAGGGCTGCAAGGGCGTCAAAAATCGATTGACGCGCAAAATTTTGTAGCAACTGGGTGACCACGCGGACAACTCCAAGACGACTGTGAAATGAGGATTGGTTAGTTTGAGAGACGTCGATGACGTGCGATTTTGAGTCTCAATGTGGTCGAAACTCACATGCTTATTCTAACGGTAGATGGATGCCAAACGAATCGGCCTAATAGATGATGCCATAAGATAATGAATATCGGTATAAGTCGACATTAAGTTTTTATCTATCGAGCTTCGCCTCTTTGTGATGAAAAACTTTGAAAATAGCGTGAAATTTAAAAAAAATGCAGGTGAACTCGAAAAACAAGAACAAAATCTGTGCTAAACGGGTAAAATCTGCCCAATTGATACACCGCCCCGGTTCTTGGGGCTTATGAGGATAAGCATGGTACAGGGTCGTTACGTTTTCCCCTTTAGTCAGCTTCGCATGACCGACGTTGATCGCGTCGGCGGCAAGAACGCTTCGCTTGGCGAGCTCCTTAGCCAGCTCACGAGCGCTGGCATCCGCGTGCCGGATGGTTTCGCTACCACGGCTGAAGCTTTCCGTCTCTTCTTGAAGGAAGGCGGTCTTGAAGAACGCATCGCTAAGCGTTTGGAAACCCTTGACGTTGATGACGTTAAGGCGCTCGCCGAAGCCGGTGCTGAAATCCGCGGTTGGATTGAAGCCGCGCCTTTCCCCGCTGAGCTCGAAAAGGAAATTCGTGAATTCTACGAATGGTTGAAGGATGGTCAGGCTGAAATCTCCGTGGCCGTTCGTTCTTCCGCTACCGCTGAAGACTTGCCGGATGCTTCTTTCGCTGGTCAGCAGGAAACGGTGCTCAACGTGGTTGGCATCGATGCTGTCTTTAAGCACATGAAGGAAGTGTTTGCTTCTCTTTATAACGACCGCGCTATTTCTTATCGCGTTCACAAGGGCTTTACGCACGCCGAAGTGGCTTTGTCCGCTGGCGTTCAGCGTATGTGCCGTTCCGACCGTGGTGCCGCTGGTGTGATGTTCACGATCGACACCGAATCTGGCTTTGACCAGGTTGTTTTCATCACGGCTTCTTATGGCCTCGGTGAAACGGTGGTGCAGGGTGCTGTGAACCCTGACGAATTCTATGTTCATAAGCCCATCCTTGATGCTGGCAAGTACCCGATCATCCGTAAGACGCTCGGTTCCAAGCTCATCAAGATGGAATTTGAATCCGATAAGTCTGCTGGCCGCACGGTTCGCACCGTTGACGTTTCGGCCGAAGATCGTCGCAAGTTTGCCATTACCGACGAAGACGTCATCGAACTCGCCCGCTTTGCTCGCATCATTGAAAAGCACTACGGTCGTCCGATGGACATCGAATGGGGTAAGGACGGCAACGACGGCAAGATCTACATTCTCCAGGCACGTCCGGAAACCGTTAAGTCCCAGCAGAGCAAGTCTGACGTTCAGCTTCGCTACAGCTTGAAGACCAAGGGTCGTCTCCTTTGCCAGGGTCGTGCCATTGGTCAGAAGGTGGGGCTTGGTCCGGTTCGCATCGTTGAAAGCGCTGCCGAAATGGATCGCGTTCAGGCTGGTGACGTGCTCGTCACGGACATGACCGACCCCAACTGGGAACCGGTGATGAAGAAGGCTTCCGCCATCGTGACGAACCGCGGTGGTCGTACCTGCCACGCTGCTATTATTGCTCGCGAACTCGGTATTCCGGCCGTTGTGGGTTGCGGTGATGCGACTGAACGTCTTGCTGAAGGCGACGAAGTGACGGTTTCCTGTGCTGAAGGCGATACGGGTAATATCTACGAAGGTCTCCAGGAAGTGGCTGTTGAAGAAGTTCAGCGTGGTGCTTTGCCGGAAATCCCGGTCAAGATCATGATGAACGTTGGCAACCCGCAGTTGGCCTTCGAATTCCAGTCCATCCCGAACAAGGGCGTGGGTCTTGCTCGTCTCGAATTCATCATCAATAACAACATCGGTATCCATCCGAAGGTTGTGCTTGAATACCCGAACGTGCCGAGCGAACTTCGTGACGCTGCTGAACGCTTGTCCGCTGGCTATGCTAGCCCGAAGGAATTCTTCGAAAAGCGTATCGCTGAAGGTGTGGCCACGATTGCTGCCGCCTTCTATCCGAAGAAGGTCATCGTTCGTATGTCCGACTTCAAGAGCAACGAATACCGTAAGTTGATCGGTGGTTCCCTCTACGAACCGGATGAAGAAAATCCGATGCTCGGCTTCCGTGGTGCCTCTCGCTACATCTCGAACCAGTTCGCTGAATGCTTCGCGATGGAATGCCGCGCCATGAAGTTCGTCCGTGACGAAATGGGTCTCACCAACGTTGAACTCATGATCCCGTTCGTTCGTACCTTGAACGAAGCCAAGCGCGTGACCGAAATCATGGAAACGCATGGTCTCAAGCGTGGTGTGAATGGTCTTCGCCTCAACATGATGTGCGAAATCCCGTCCAACGCTGTGCTCGCTGATCAGTTCCTCGACTACTTCGACGGCTTCTCCATCGGTTCTAACGACATGACCCAGCTCGCTCTCGGTCTTGACCGTGACTCCGGCTTGGTGGCTGCCAGCTTCGACGAACGTGACCCGGCTGTGAAGGCCTTGCTCGCCATGGCCATCAAGGCTTGCGTGGCTCGCGGTAAGTACGTCGGTATCTGCGGTCAGGGTCCTTCCGACCACGCTGACTTCGCTGCTTGGTTGATGGAACAGGGTATTGAATCCATCTCCCTCAACCCCGACACCGTGGTTGATACGTGGCGCCGTTTGGCAAAGTAATCGCCTGACGCGTTAAGCGACAATAAGCCTCGTCCAGTGCACATTGGGCGGGGCTTTTTTGCGTCTATGGTCGGGGCTACTGATGGCTATGGTTCGGCGATTTGTGAAGATTTTTTTCCCGACTTCGATTAAGTCATGAGGTTTTTATCCGTCTATGCTACATTTAAAAAACAACATGATGCTTTTCGAAGTGCTTGGATGGGAGAGTAACAACATGATATCTACGACAGTTCTTTGGTTTATTTTGGCGCTCATTGTGATTGGCGCAGAAATGTTTACGGGAACGGTCTATCTGATCGCTGTTGCTGTCGCTTGTGCGGCGGGTGGCGCTGCAAGTTGGTTTGGATTACCTGAGTCTTGGCAGTTGGCTATTTGTGCGCTTGTGACGATCATTGGTGCCGTGCTAGCGCGTAGCGTTCGTCATCGTCGTCAGCCTGAAGCCGAAAAGCTTATGCATCTTGACGATGGCCAACGACTGTTAGTTGAAACGGTCGCGGCTGACGGTACGGCAACCGTTCAATATCGTGGGGCGCCTTGGGTTGCCTCAGCTGAAACGGGTGTCTTAACGCCCGGCTTTTGGGTTATTGCGCGCGTCGATGGCACGCGCCTCATTCTTCGTCCGGCTTCTTAATTTTGTTTTCGCGGATTCTTTAGAGGTTAGTTATGGAAATCAGCGGTTTTCTTTTATTTGCACTCGTTCTCGTTGTGATTGCGGTGCTCTTTGCGTTTCAGTCGGTCAAAGTGGTGCCTCAGCAGACCGCTTGGGTCGTTGAACGTTTGGGTAAATTTCATACCGTACTCACGCCGGGCCTAAATTTCATCATTCCGTTCATTGATCGTGTGGCCTATCGTCATTCGCTCAAAGAAATCCCGTTGGATACCCCTAGCCAGGTGTGTATCACGCGTGACAACACGCAGTTGACGGTGGATGGCGTCCTCTTTTTTCAGGTGACCGATCCACAGCGTGCTTCTTACGGGACGTCTAACTACGTGGTCGCGATCACGCAGTTGGCACAGACCACCTTGCGTTCTGTCGTCGGTAAGATGGAACTTGACAAGACCTTTGAAGAACGTGACCTCATCAATAAGTCCGTGGTCTCTGCCATTGACGAAGCTGCGCTCAACTGGGGTGTGAAGGTGCTTCGCTATGAAATCAAAGACTTGACGCCGCCCGCTGTGATTTTGCAGGCTATGCAGCAGCAAATTACGGCTGAACGCGAAAAGCGTGCCGTTGTGGCTGCGTCTGAAGGTCGTAAGCTCGAACAGATCAACTTGGCCACGGGTGCCCGTGAGGCTGCGATTGCCCAGTCTGAAGGTGAAAAGCAGGCCGAAATTAATAAGGCTGAAGGTCAGGCTGCTGCGACGCTTGCCATCGCTACCGCCACGGCAGAAGCTTTGCGTCGTGTGGCCGCAGCGACGCGTGAAGAAGGCGGTATGAATGCCGTGAACTTGCAAGTGGCTGAAAAGTATGTGGAAGCCTTCTCGCAGATGGCACGTACGAATAACACTTTGATTGTGCCGGGCAATATGGGCGATATGTCGACCATGATCGCTTCAGCGATGAAGATTGTCGATGGCGCTAAGGCCGCTCAAACGGGTCTGCCGCCCAAGGCATAATTCGAATCGCTCAAAAAAACAACGCTTACGTTGGTCCAAAAGGCGACGTAAGCGTTTTTTTTAGGCACGTTGTATCGCCACACGCTTTTCGTCGTTTCTGTTGAGAAGTCTTTGAGCCAAGGCCAGCTAACGATTGACGTTGATGTGATTGATTAAAACACCGTGTGTATGAGCCTTGCTCGGTATAATGATTCAATCCTTTTTGTATGGTTGATGGCTTTGTTGCCATCTGCAATGAGATTCAAAAGACTATGACTGATAAGCCTTCGAGCGGCGCCGTGGTTGCGCTTCCTTCTATTGGCGACCCTGCCGTTTTAGCCGACATTTTGATGTACAGCGGTCGTGATGCGTTGAGCGTCATGATGACTGAAGATGGTGACCCGAATGACTACGCCAAGATTGTCTTTGGTGTGGCGTCGATCTTTATGGGACACACTGATTCTTTAGAGTTGCCTGCGGGTTGGGATCCACAGAAGGCTGGTGCCGCCTTACGTCCCGTGTTGGCTGAAGTACTCGACGAAATGCCTGAAGAAGATCGTGAGACCTTTGCTGACGATGAAAGCTTGTTGGCCTTGGCTGTGATGACGTGCTTCCAAGAAGCGGCTTCAATCGCTGAAGCTTGGGCCGAAACGAATGGCGTTGATGATGTCGAGACCTTGTTAAAGGGCGTGTTGCAGGATGATCTTTTTGCTGCGCACTTCCGCACCTGGGCTGAAATGATTTTGGGCATTGCACCTGAAGACACGTTTGAAGAGGAGGCCAAATAATGACGGAGCCTAAAGACCTCAATAATGACGATGTGGCCAAGGAAGAAGCAGCACCAACGCCAGAACCTGTGAAGCTTGATGAAGCCACGCTTGAGCAGCTTTTAATTGGTTGCATTTGGGACGTGCTTCGTCGTATGCGTCGTGTGTCTGTGCATGAATTGACACCCGATCAGGCGACTGAAGAAGACGATGCCGTGGCGCGCCATTTGGCTCGTACGCTGATGGGCGAAAATCCTGGCTTTACGATGGCGCTCCCACTTTGTGGTCCTGCATTGATTGATCATTTACGTGCGACGGTACCTGCTTACGCTGACGATCAGTTGCCCGAAGACATTGATCACGCGAACCCGCGTGCAGTGGCTGTCTTTATTTGCCGCGACTTCTTGCACGCGATTTATAACATGGTGCGTGATTTAGGTAAGCAGCCCGACATGACGCGTGCGATGTTGGATCAAGCAGTGAATGCCACTGCTGCGTTTTGGGTGGCGCGTTTGTCAGGTCGCTCGACGACCCTTAACTAACGGAGATCGTTATGGCGGGGTGTGGCTCCAATTGCGGAAGTGGCTGCTGTAAGGACTTTAGTTCGAAGGCTGAACGGCTACCTAACCTATTAAGCGTTGAAGTGACGAATGACATCTTCACGAAGGCTGTACGCAATATGACCTTGCGTGCAGCTCAACGTGACGCGGGCATGATGAGTGAAGACGAATATGAAGCCGCCAAGAGTAAGCTCGTTCGTTGGTTGGTGAACGCCTTTTCGGGCGAAAATCCTCACTATGAAGCAGACCTTGAGTGGCATACTCATGGCGGGTTGACCGACTACTTGGCCGAAACCTTCAATTTTCATGGGCACGCGCCGCGTCAGGTGCTCACCCACGCAGCATCCCTTTTTGCGGATGATGCGGACAACCTCGCCGTTGAAATCATTCATCGTGGTGGGCCCGATACGCCACAAGCGCGTCAAGCGGTCAATCAATTGGGCGGTATGTGGGCACAAGTCTTTACTGGTGTGCCGCCTGAATTCGCTTAAGTGCGGTTGCTATGCCACGCCATCCGTTAGAAGAGCATGCACCTGATGTGACGCGCGAGATCATGGGGCGGTTGTCGTCAGAAGCGATGCGTACCTTGCAAGCCGTGTCTGAGATGCGGAATCGTCCCGCTGAAGACGTGTTACGTGAAGCGCTTGCTGGCTATATTGCTGACAAGTTGCCGATCCCTGACGTCGAAGCCATCATCCACGAGATGAGCCAGCGCTTCTATACCTTGGGGTACGCGGTGGGTACGGCGAAACGCTTTTTGCGTGAGTGGTCTGATAAGTCGTAACGGCTAAGGCACATGAAACAACAAGCGTTGCTTGAGACTGATCAGGCATTAGCGCTTCTTCAAACGTTTCCTCCGTTCGATTTGATGACGGTACAGCGTTTGCGAGAAGAGCTGATGTTAGTTTCGACGTACGATGCCAATGCGATTGAAGGCTCTTGTCTGACTTTGCGTGAAACGGTCATTCTTGTCAAAGATCGGGTCACCATCGGCCGTAGCGTGCCGATTCGGGACATCTCGGCAGCATGCGGCTATGCGGCAGCTTTCGAGGCAGTCTTTGACTTTGTGCGAGACCAGAAAACGCTAACGGTTGAGCTTGTGAAAGCATTGCATCAGTACGTGATGTTGGGTGAATTGCCTCAAGGTGGCGGTCATTTTCGAGCCCATAACGGTCGCGTCTTAGGTGCGTCTTTTAAGCCAGCAGCACCTTCGGAAATCGAAGCAAGGTTATCGTCCTTGGTCGATTGGTTCAATCAGAGTCATGCCATGCATCCGATTGAACGCGCAAGTCTTTTTCATGCGACTTTCGAGACGATCCTGCCGTTTGAGGATGGCAACGGAAGAGTGGGTAGGTTACTCATCAATTTCATGTTGCTTCAAGCAGGCTACTGGCCAATCAACATTCGTTATGCCGAAGATAGAGAGCGTTACTATGAGGCGCTTTCTGATTTCAACAAGACGGGAAAAGCGGATGCTCTGACGGCATTGGTAGCCAATAGAGCGAAAGCCGAGTTGGACTACTGCATTCATATTGCCAGACAGAAAGCCTTGGTTAAACAGATGGGCATTGCGCGTTGATGTTCAAAAACCAGACGGTTTCTAGATGACCAAAAATAAACGCCTCACGGATGGACTTTCGTGAGGCGTTTTCGCGTCTGGCTCAAAGGTTGCTAATGTCCCATCATGCCGGACTTCAACGTGTTGTCAATGGTCTTGTCGCCAAGCCAAATGGCAAGGACGGCGTTATAGAGTGCACGACCACCACCGATCGTCTGACCGACGGGTTTACCATTCAAGCTCACCATCGTGCCCTTGTTGGGGACATAGTCAAAGTCAACCAGGTCGTTCACCTTTACGTCACCGATTTGCTTCATGAGAGTACGGAGTTCATCGAGTTCCTTGGCGACGGCCTGTTCTTTTTCAGGCGTCAAGTTGGCCTTGAGACCGTCATCAAGCGCTTCAATAAAGCTTTCGCCAGAGACATCGCGCAATAAGCCCAAACGCACACGAGCGGCACCCGTTTCGTTCATGACGGCATTGACGTCCTGCGTGGGCGTCTTGACATAAAGGCCGGCCGCATAAACCTTAAAGAAGAGCTTCTTACGTAAGGCGGCACCATTCAAGGTGAGCGAATCACCAGCGACCTCGGTGGTCGGCGCATAGTGAATCGATTCGATCTGCATGGCTTCAGCAGCCTGAAGTTGCGTTGCAGAGAAAAGTAAGGCCGATAAAGACGCAGCCAAGGCTGCACGACGAAGGATTGGCATTGAGAACCTCAGTAGTTGAATTGCAAAGTGCGCACATCGTAGCATCTTAACGACGTGTTAAAAGGTCGCTGAATTCGGTTGTACGGATGACGCCGATCCCATGTTGATGGGATCGAGTTTAGGTGCCATTCTCTTTGGTAGCCTTGGCTTTTTGTCTTGCCAACATCTTCTTTTGGCGTTGTCGACCGCGAACGACAGTACTCGTTTGCAAAGCAACTGAAAGGGCAATCAACGCAATCCCAGCATAAAAGGACGGTCCCAAATCTCTGGCTTCACCGAAGATGATCATGGCAAGGATGATCGAATAGATGGGTTCAAGGTTGTACGAGAGATTGACCGTAAAGGCTGAGATATGCTCCAACGACTGGATCTGCAAGATGTACATAAAGAGCGTACAAAAGATCGCGAAGATCGGAAGGTAGAGTGTGTCTGGCCAACTTGGAAAAAAGGGCTCAGCGGGCATCAGGGCCATATAAATCGGTAACGCGACAATCGAAAACAGGAAGCCTCCAAAAAGCTGCCAGCTCATCACTGTGACACTCGAATATTTTGCGCGATAGCGTTTAAAGTAGACCGCCAAGAGGGCAGCGGCGGCTGCGCCAATCAAGCCTAAGATGATGCCAAGACGATACTGTGCGTCAAAATGAAAGATGAGTGAAATGCCGCCAATCGTGACTAACGAAAAGAGGACTTCACGCATAGAGATGCGTGCGCGGTTCATCATGGGTTCGATGAGTGCCGTGAAAAATCCAATGGATGAAAAAGCGACCACGCCAATACTGACGTTAGACGCTTTGATCGATGCATAGAACAACGTCCATTGGCAGGCCAATAAAGCACCTACACCCATGATGGCGAATTGGTCTTTGCGTGTGACTTTTTCAAGGCGGTTTGTGAGCCATGCCCAGAGCCATAAGCAGCCACCAGCGATCACGATGCGCCAAAAGACGATTAGGCCCGGTGACAAGGTCATGAGTTTGCCAAAGACGCCCGTCCAACCTGCGAGCAAAATCGAGAGATGAAGTTGAAAAAAAGCCTTTTTCACAGTGTGTTCTATGTCAAAGAAGGTCATTGGATATTTCAAACGACATCCTACCGCAGTCGCCTGTGGTTTTGTGAAATAGCAGGTGTTTGGCGATGCCGTAAAACCGAAGTGTGATAATCAAAAAAGGAGCATGGTTTAATTATTGGTATCGCCACATCGCTTCTCCTTTAGCCGTTAAGAGAGCGATTTAAATTGCAGTTATGGGTATCAATACTTACTTACGATGCTAAGTAGAAAGTAGTAGGATATGTATAAAGGAGAGAGGCTCATCACACAAGGGAGGTATTATGAAAGAAGAGAAAAAGTCGGCGTGGGCTCGTTTGATCCTTTTTATTTTGTTTTTGATGTTCTTAGCGCTCGTCTTAAAGGGCATGGGTTGGTGCATTGGCGGCGTGTGTGATGTTGGAGCCGATTATCTCTTAAAGCAATGAGGCCGATACGATGACGATTGCGCGTGTTGTCGTATGATGCAAAAAGCAAGGCACGGATCTGGTTGTTGTCCGTGCCTTTGCTGTTTTTTGGTAACTTGCATGGGATCCATACAAGCCGATTTTTGACCGTTTTAGGTAGTCTTTTGGCGTCTTGATTGGTGCCAAAAGTAGCATAGTTTTGAGGCTAGATTTGCACAAAAATCAAAACATAGCCTTTGGCTTTCTCTCAGGCGATTATGTGTTTCTAGTTTAGAGTTTATCCATGAGAAAGTTTAGAGTTTGTCCATCGGATAGTTTAGAGTTTATCCATTGTAAACTTTAGACTTTCTCCATGGTAGGTTTTTATGATCATCCTACGTCGGGATGGTGCATTGGCGGTGTGTGATGTTGGAGCTGGTTATCTCTTAAATCAATGAGGCCGATACGATGACGGTTGCGCGTGTTGTCGTATGATGCAAAAAGCAAGGCACGGATCTGGTTGTTGTCCG
>CALEAW010000037.1 GCA_937943605.1 uncultured Sutterella sp.
GCCGCTTTGTGTTTAGGTGTCAGATCTTACTGAACTAGATTTGCAAAATTTGGGCTTATTGGCCATTTGCAACGCCAGCTTTGTTTGATCTTGCTTGATTTTATTTTGTAGACACGAACGTGCCTTTCATTTTACGCACGGTTTTCTTTTGACCGTTATCAAGCTGCAACGTCTGGAAGCCATCCTGCTCTGGTTTGGCTAAATGAACGATCTGATCGACGTTAGGATTCGGAATGACGCCGGCAGGCACTAAAACAGGTTCGCCGACGCAAAGACCGCCCTCGGTCATTTTGGTGCAACGACGTAAAAGTGTACCTTGGTTATCAGGCATGACTTCAAATACACGGAAATACTCTTCACCATTCCACGAGATCTGTTGCGTGGTGGTGCAACCGCCAAGAAGGGCGACAAGGGCGGCTGCGGCTAAAATTTGTTTCATAAAAGCCTCTAAACGAAAGAAGGTTGGATGAGCAAGCTGACTATATCAGGGCATTGTTAGGCGAGGCTGATGATGCTTAATCAAGCAAGTACGGCAATCAGGACGAAAATGCCAATCGTGCCTAAAGCAATAGGTAGCGTGCCAGCGCGACCTTCTTCGTCTTTAGTCCGTTCTCTGAGTCCAATGCCTAAGAACACTAGTGAAAAAGAGGCAATGCCTAGGGCTAAAGCACGGTCTCCCAAACTCGCTAGTGCCGAGATGATAAACGCAATGCAAATGGCTGCAAGTAAACCGATAAGAATCTTGAAAATGTCAGGCAAAGTAGTCTCTCGGAGAAAGAAATTTGTCGGTATCTTGCGTACAGCATAGCAGTTTGTCGTGCTAGCATAGATTGGTTGTGTCCAAAAAGGAGTCTGTCATGGTCAGTGCCACGATCGTGATCGATAATCACTGTCAAAAGCAAGGCCTATATGCAGAATGGGGTTTTTCGGTCTTTATCGAGACGCCGTCGGGCAATCTCTTGTGGGATACAGGCGGCATTTTGCACGTGTTGGAACATAACTTGCGAACGTTAGGTATTCAACCAGAAAGCATTCAAAATATTGCGCTATCGCATGGACATTTTGACCACACGTCGGGTTTGATCGATGTGCTTCGCTTGGCGCCTGAGGCAAAACTATGGGCCTCGCCAGATATTGTTCGGATGCGTTGGGGTGATGCAAATGCCCGTCGAGCCAGTGGTGGCGGTCCGCTTTTTGCATCGTTGCCGATTCGAAAGGTGACTAGACCTACATTTATCTTGCCTGAAGTGATTGCCTTTACGGTGCCTGAAGAATATCGAGACCAGAGATTCGTGACGGCCAAGCATATGTTTGAGACAGATAGTGAGGGTGATAGGGTGCCTGATACTTTTTCAGACGATATGTCACTTTTGGTGAAAGGCGACCGTGGTTACTCCTTGGTACTAGGCTGTGCACACGCGGGAGTACCGAATATTTTGAAGTTCATCGCTCAAGAAATAGGCGTTGATGCGTTGGATACGGTTACAGGGGGCACGCATTTGAGTGGCGCAGATCCTGAGGATTTACCGTTGTGGATGGAAACGCTTCGGCGTTTAATGCCCATTCGTCGGTGGCGTGTGAATCATTGCACAGGATTTAAAGCCGCTGCTTTGCTTTCGAAAAATTTTGATGATGTGGATTGGGCAGGCGCAGGCGTCAAGCTGACTTTTTAACGTTTGTGCGCGCTCAAGGATGAATCGAACTATGCCAAGAAGAAAATCATTTGTGACGAAGTGGCCCCGAGGGTTTAATCCTGATGACCCTGATGTTTTAACGGTATCGGCCATTATTGACGAGGGTGTTTCAGGAAGTGACGTGGGACCAAAGCCCTTACATAAACATCCAACAGGGCAGCTCTTAGTTGCAACCGAGGGGATTGTCGGTATTGAACTTGAGGATGGTTACTGGTCAATTCCTGCTCGGTGCGGTGTTTGGGTGCCACCCAATGTGGCTCACCAAGGTGTCCTGGGATTGGGAGGTAAGAGCGTGAGTCTCCACGTGGGGCCGGCCTGGGTAGATCAGTTACCCGAGCAGTCGACTTTAATGATGGTGAAGCCACTGACGATCGAAATGATCTTGGCATCGGCGACGCCGGCATGGGCAAAGCGATCACCAGAATATCGCAATCACTTCTCGCGGGTAATGATTGATGATGTGGTTAATGCTAAGCAATTGCCAAGAAATTTCGCGCCTTTACCTAAGTCGCCTTACTTGTTGAAGATTTTGCGCGAATTGCATGATCCAGATAAGGCTGGTTGGACCATGGCTGAATGGGCTGAACACGTTCACATGAGTGAGCGTACGTTGGGACGTAACGCTTTGCGTGAAACTGGGATGACCTTCTATAACTGGCGCTTGCAACATCTTTTCTTGCGATCCATTGAACATCTAGCTGAAAAGTTGAGTGTGGATGAGGTCGCAGCGCTAGCAGGTTATCGAAATACTTCTGCTTACATCAAGGTGTTCAAAGAGGTATTTGGTATGACGCCAGGTACTTATGCAAGACAGGTGTTGCTTGGCGATTCTGAAGAGTAAATATCACCAAAACAAAAAGGCTGTCAGCAAAAACTGACAGCCTTTTTTTGATGACCTAAGGTGCTTAGGTGCGGGGTTTATCGCGTACCGCGTTCAGCGTTGGTTTCTTGAGCCACACGAGCGACCTTGCGAGCAAGGGCAGACGTCGGGTCAATCAAAGAAACTGCCTTGCCGCCGCACGGGAAGTCGTCACATTCATCAAGAATGAGCGGAAGTTCCGTGCAACCAAGGATCAAGCAGTTGCAATCGTAGGTCTTGACGAGGTATTCGGCAGCGCTAACGAGGTCATCGCGACATTGACCCGTGGTGAAGCCGGCCTTGGCGCCGACCGGACCATAAATGGCAGCCATGACGCGTTCCTGATGTTCTTCATCAGGCACAAACATCGGAAGACCAAGCGCCTTAGCCTTTTCAGCGTAGATGCCCGTCTGAACTGTGCCAGAGGTAGCTAACAAGCCAATGCGAGCGGCATCACCAAACTTGGCCTTGATTTCTTCGATCGTGGCAACCTGCATATTGATGAACGGAATGCCAAGATGACGTTCAAGGTACGGAATGAAGGCGTGAGCGGTGTTACAAGGAATGATCACAGCGTCGCAACCATCAGCCTGGAGGCGACGGGCGCAACCATACATGGCGAGCGTAGGATCGTCACCACCCTTGAGAAGGCAAGCTGTGCGGTCAGGAATCTGCGGATTCTGTTCGACGACGAGCTTGAAGTGTTCCTGGTCGTTCTTAGCCGGGGTAGCCTTGACGATCTTGTCATAAAGGTCAACCGTGGCAGCGGGGCCGAGGCCTCCGATCAAACCAACCTTGAAGGGTTTCGGCAAGCGAGCCGGCGTTTCAGTGATGGCTTTCTTGGCGGCAAGCGAGAGGATGTCTACGAAGGGGAGACCTTCAGCTTTGAGATTAACGGCAACACCAGCGACACGACCGCAAGCGGGGATAAGGACTTCAGCACCAGCGGCGAGCAACTTTTGAGCTTCTTCACGAACAACAGCTTCATCGGTCGTGTTAAGGCAGTCAAGCTTTTCACCTTCGACGAAATCAACATCCGGGAGATGACGACGAATCACTTCAGTTGGAAGTGCGCAACCGACGATACCCACCTTCTTAGCGCCTAAGGTCTGTACAGCTTCCGTTAAACCGGCGTAAAGAGAAACGATCGGCATTTGGACTTCAGTTTGCACTTCGGCAAGGTAGGCTTCGGAGCGAAGGTTGGCAATCAAAGCAACATCGCAACCTTTTTCCTGAAGGCGCCAAACGCTTTCGAGTGCGGTGATCTTGCTATCGCCAAGGGCAAGGCGTTCGGTAGGAGCGTCTTGACGGAGTTCGGTTTCGTCTTCGATGAGTTCGATCGTGCGACCAGCTTCAGCGGCTGCACGGAAAAGGGCGGCTTTAATAAATGGGGCAACGACTGGATTGATGCCAGCAGCGAGGCCGACCTTCAAAATATTGGCCATGACGAATTCTCCTCAGTATCAGAAGGTGTCGACATTAGAAAGGGTGATCGACACGTTGTAAATAGTCAACGTTAAGATAAACCCAAAACATGGATTAAGCAAAAGGGGATTTTCCTAGGGTGACTAGTAGCAGTTGAGGGTAAACGCGATTTTTTGAGGTTGAGAAAGAAGTTTCGACAGCTTTCAAGATGATTGTAGGGTCAAAGATGGTAATAAGTGAGTATTAATACTGAAAGTGAGCGATTTTTGAAGAAAAATTTGACAAATCCCAAAAAAGGGTATGTAATACGAATCCTTCGTTGCGACGCTGAGTCGACAACGACTTTATTTTTGACAAAGAATGTTTGATCTGATATGATTAACATTCTGTGCTTTACG
>CALEAW010000038.1 GCA_937943605.1 uncultured Sutterella sp.
TCTGTTATTTGATCTATCTCATGCTGATGTAGATCTAGTGATCCGGGAGTTTCGGTTGTGCGAGGTGGCTGTAGCACCTTTTTTCGTCTAGCGCATTCGGTTTTTGACGCCTAAAATAAACACTATTGACGACCTTGGAGCTTTTTAAAAATGGAAAACTTTGCCTATTACAACCCTACTCGCCTCATTTTAGGTCGCGGTGAAATTGCTCGGCTTGCCGACCATATCCCAGCGAACGCCCATGTACTCGTCACGTTTGGTGGTGGCTCCGTGAAGCGTAACGGTGTCTACGATCAAGTCGCCCTTGCGCTCAAAGACATTCCACATGTCGAATTTTGGGGCATCGAAGCCAACCCTAAGGTTGAAACGCTACGTAAAGCCATTGCTTTAGGTCGTGAAAAGCAGGTGAACTTCGTCTTATCGGTGGGCGGCGGCTCAGTACTCGACGGCTCCAAACTCATTGCTTGTGCCCTGGCCGATGATCCAGCGCGAGACCCATGGGATATCGTACTCACACGTCGCCCTGTGGGATGCATCCCTTACGCAAGCGTCATGACGCTTCCGGCAACAGGCTCCGAAATGAACGCCAACAGCGTGATTTCTTGTCTTGAAACGCAAGAAAAGTTTGCCTTCCAGGCACCAAACTTCCCGACGTTCTCCATTCTTGACCCAGATTGTTGCTATTCGTTAAGCGCTGAGCAGATTGCGGCTTCGCTCGCGGACATTACTGCGCACACCCTTGAGCAGTACATGACATGGCCAGGCCAAAGCCGTCCGATGGATCGCTGGGCAGAAGGTTTGCTTTTGACGCTTAAAGACATTGCGCCACTGCTTCGTGAACCTAAGCCCGATTACGACACAATGGCTGACTATATGTTGACGGCCACCTTAGGCTTAAACGAGATGATTGCCATGGGTGTCGCTCAAGACTGGGCTACGCATGCTATTGGGCACGAAATCACGGCACTGACTGGCATTGCACACGGCGCCACGCTCGCGATCGTCTACCCAGCCCTATTACGCGTCATGATTGACGATAAAGAAGCCAAACTCGTTCAGATGGGTGAACGTGTCTTTGGCGTCACTGAAGGCACGCCGCGCGAACGTGCTTTCAAGACCATCGACGCACTTGAAGCCTTCTTTGCCTCGTTAGGTTTAGCTACGCGCCTTGAAGAAGCCAAAGTCGACGTAAATGTTGATCAAACGATTGTCGAACGCTTTAAGACGCGCCACGCCGCTGTCGGTGAACGTGGTCACGTGACCTATGTTGAAGTAGAAAAGATCTTAGCAATGGCACGACCAGCCAAGTAATTGATTCACTTCTCTTTAAAACACAATGCCCAGCTCATCCGAACAGGGCATTGTGTTTTTAGGCTTCTGTGGCTTTAGGTGCTACGTTAGACACTTTATCTGTCGGTTCATCAACATCCGCCACCTTGACTCCCTCTGCATCAACTTCAAAAACAGTGGCCAAAGGAAGTGCCAACATCTGCGTTTGACTAAGCTCTCGATACCAATTAAAAAGCATTCCTTCATCACGGCGTCTTGACACTTGTCGTGGGCACACCAAATGATTAGAGGCATCCACCAACAAGGCCGAGAAAGCATCCTTTAGAGACGTGGTCATTGGGTCACACAAAAGTGCCCATTCACTTTCGTTACCCGCATGTTTACCGTTGGTGATCTCACCACAATAGTCTTTTTCGGAGAGCTTTTCGAGAATGCGACGTGCAGCCTGAGGATAGCTATCCACTTCGTCGCAGAGCACAGTCATCGAAACAGATGTTTCACCTTTTTGACGATGCTCCCAAAGCACTTTAAGTAAAGCCACCCCTGTCAAAAAGTCATTCCCTTCTTTGTAACTATCTGAAAATCGCCCTGAGGTCAAAAGCGGAATGGTGGCCGCAATCGCTGCGCCCCCAAAAATAATGAGCCACGAGATATAAAACCACAGCAGTAACACCGGGAAGGCCACAAAGGCACCGTAGATCGATGTCAACGTGCCCGCGGCAATGTAATGACCAAAGACTTCTCGTAAAACGAGTCCTGCCACAGCGGCAGCCGTTCCACCAATGGCAGCATGTGAGACGGGCACATGGCAATTAGGCACAAACTTATAGAGGAAGGTGTAAACCCCCACCTGCAAAAGAAGTTGAATCATGGGCATGAGCCAAGACATGGCACCAGGATCCATCCCTTCAGAGGCCGACCTAAAAGCTTGCGTGGTCACGGTTAAAGAAAACGCAATAAAGACGGGGCCTAACGTGACGAGCGCCCAATAAAGCAAAGCACGCTGAGCCCAAGGGCGCATACGCTTCACCATAAAAATACGATTAACTGTCACAAAAAACTTGTCAATCAAAAGAAGCGCAGTCACCGATAAAGCGGCTAAACCGACAATTCCGAGGCCCGATGCATGTTCCGTAAAGCTTCTCAAATATCCGACAATCGTTTCACTATATTGCTGAGGCAAGACCCCCGAAAAAATAAGATGCTCCAAAGACTGACGAGCATCTGCAAAACTCGGGAACAATGCAAACGCGGCCAACGAAACGGCAATGATGGGGACCAACGACATCAAGGTTGTCAACGTCATTGAAGAAGCGACTTCCTGAAGTTGCGTTTCAGCCATGCGATCCACAGCAAACCGACAAATCGTTTGGACGTTATCGATCCAATGCTGGCGGCGTACACGGGTGGCTAACTGAGTCGGATCACGGCTAAGCATAAGCGGATTTAGACCAAAGAAAAACTGTAAATGATTGCAACCATTGTACCTGCAACAAGCCACAAAACGAACCAAAACGACATTTTGACACAACAAGAAGTATTCTTTCGCCAATGGTCGACAATTAAAGAACCCTTATGACACTAGCTAAATGCCCTCTTTTACAGGAAAATTAACCCCCACAAATTGTCGTTCTCAAATTATTTGCCGACAATTAGTGAAAAATACTCGACAAGTAGAAAAAACTCGTGTATGATTCAGTCCATACCGCAGACTGACTCTAAGCAGTTCTGCTGTTTTCGGGCATAAGCCTGACACTGTGTTAAACAGTGCGGAGAGTCTTTCGACAGTAAGGCGTTTGAAGACTCCCTTGGGGGAAAGGGTGGCCGGTTTTTCGACGAAAGCCGGCCCTCTTTATATCTGCCTCCGCCATGCGTCCTTGTCACTAGAAGTTGTGCCAAGGACTTTTTTGTGCCAAAAAAACGGCCGAAAGCTTGGAATCTGATCCGCACCGTCGGCCGTCATATGCCTCAAAAAGGCCATTTAAATTTTCTATTGCGTCTAAAGGCTGACTTTATGCCTCGGGTTCCTGGACACCAGGCGCCGTCAAAGCACGACGCGCAGCCATCATATAGACATACATCGAGTAGATCGTGAGCACAGCGGCCACGACAATCAAGATGTGACCCAACATCGCGACGCTCACTTCACCCGTAAAGATCGACGTATCGACCATCACTGGATCCCACCAGAGCAACATCGGGATCGCAACCATCTGCGCAATGGTCTTGATCTTGCCAAACCAATTCACCTTGACTGCCCCCGAAGCCCCTACCTTGGCCATCCATTCACGCAAGGCAGAGACCGTGATTTCACGACCAATAATGATCATGGCAGCGAGCATGTCGCAACGATCCAAACCCACCAACGCCACGAGCGCAGCGCTCACGAGGAGCTTATCGGCCACTGGATCCAAGAAGGCTCCCATGGGTGTCGCCCACCCTTGATAGCGACGTGCCAGGTAGCCATCTAACGCATCGGTCGCAGCCGCAATAATGAAGGTCACGGTGGCAAGCATGTTCTTGCACGTCATACTCATCCAGCTTTCGGGCAAATAAAAAATCCCGATCACCAGTGGAATCATCGCGATGCGCATCCAGGTAAGGAGCATCGGCACATTGAGTTTAAAAGGGGGCTTGAGTTTAGCCATGTTTTTTCCTGTTCTTTAATGGCTCCCATGGAGCTGTGCGTAAATTTTAGCCGCGAGCGAGGCAGAAATGCCTTCAACTTTAGCAATATCTTCAGCCGATGCATTAGAAATTTGCTTAAATCCACCGAAGTGACTAAGCAATTTGGCTCGGCGTTTGGGGCCAATCCCCTCTAAATCTTCGAGTCGACTCGTTTGACGGGACTTAGCTCGCTTGGCGCGCATCCCAGTAATCGCAAATCGGTGCGCTTCATCACGAATTTCTGCTATGAGCATCAAGGCTTGACTCATCGTCCCTAAGACCAACGGTTCGCGACGTTCACCATCGATCATCGGAAAGATCAGGGTCTCTAAACCCGTTTTTCGACCTTCGCCTTTGGCCACACCGACAATCACTGAAAGATCAAGCCCCAATTCTTCAAAGACCTGACGCGCCATTTCAACTTGACCCTTACCTCCGTCAACGAGCACCACATTAGGGAGCTTAGCTTCCCCACGGGTGACCGGTCGATAGCGACGTTCAAGCACCTGACGCATCGCCGCATAGTCGTCCCCTGGTTCGACGCCCGTAATATTGAATCGACGGTATAACGACGACTGCATACGACCTTCGGCAAAGACGACACACGACGCTTGCGTGGCTTCGCCAGACGTGTGCGAAATGTCAAAGCACTCCACACGGAAGTTAAGCGGATCGCCGTCGTCAGGCATGAATTCAAGGATGCTGATCAATTCTTTGAGGCGAGCCATTTGGCTCCCTTCTTCTTGCAAATGGCGTGCGAGCGCAATTTCAGCGCCTTTGACGCACATCTCCAACCAACGTCGACGCGTTTCACGAGGTTCAGTGACCACCGTCACACGACGTCCTGCCATCGCAGAGAGCGCATCCGTCACGGTTGCGACAGCTTCATCACGGTCTTCTGGCGTCATCGCATTGCCGTCCAAAATCAAGACATTCGGAATCGGCATCCCGTCGGCATAGTGTTGGCGCACAAAGGCCACCATGATGTCGGTTTTGGATGGCATCAATGCTTCGCTACGGACACCCAACTTCGGAAAACACGGACGATCCCCTAAATGTCGACCGCCTCGCACCATGGCGAGGTTGACGCAAGCAATCGCCCCGTGCACCTCAACCGCGACAATGTCGGCATCCGTATCGCCCCCGGTAGTTTCGATGGCTTGTTGGTGTTGCACGGTCGTGAGCGCTGCAATGCGATCGCGATAAAATGCTGCTTTTTCAAAAGCCCAGGCTTCAGAGGCTTCCCACATCCGCTTTTCGTAGTCCGAGACAATGTCACGGGTACGTCCTTCTAAAAAGGCCGCAGCGCGCTCAATATCCTTGGCGTAATCTTCTTCAGTGATGGCACCCACACAAGGGGCTGAGCATCGGCCGATCTGACCCAAAAGACAAGCGCGTTCACGATTAGAAAAGACAGAGTTTTCGCACGTTCTAAGACCAAAGACCTTTTGCATGATCTGAATGGCCTCACGCACGGCCGTCCCATTGGGGTACGGACCAAAAAAACGCGACTTTCGATCAACGCCGCCACGATAGTATGAAAGCCTTGGGAATTTTTCAGGACCCAAACGCACATACGGATAGCTCTTATCGTCTCGAAAGAGAATGTTGTACTTAGGGTTAAGCGTCTTGATGAGGTTATTTTCGAGTAACAAGGCTTCAGCTTCAGATCGCGTCACAGTTGTTTCAAGTCGTGCGATCTGACTCACCATAATGGCAATACGAGGCGAGAGGCCATGCTTTTGAAAGTACGAAGAAACGCGTTTTTTAAGGTCGCGCGCTTTCCCCACATAAAGGCACTGGCCTTCGGCGTCAAAATAGCGGTAGCACCCCGGTAGATTGGGTAAAGTCTTTAACTCTTTAGACGGGTCAAAAGGGACTCGCTCTTCAGAACCCTCCGTGAGCGTGAGAACGTCTTCGTTTTCTTCGTTGGTCATAGGTTACTCGCAAATCAGCGTTCGCAGATTGTACCTCGACAAGACGCGGTAGAATGCCGCTTCCATCTACAGATTTCAAAGCTATGTCTCAAATCAACCTTGCGCCCAAAGGGGCTGTGATCTTTTGTCGAGTGATTGATAATTTTGGCGATGCTGGTGTCACCTGGCGTCTTGCTAAACGTCTTCGTGACCTGGCCTTTCCGGTAACGCTCGTCATTGATGACTTTAAAACGTTGGGCGCCCTTGTCCATGATTTAGATACCACAAAGACCCGCGCAGACGTGCGAGGCATTCGTATCGTGAATTGGGATACCTTTGAAGCCGAAGTCAATCAAGGTAACCTCGAGACCATTGGCGGCACCTGGCCTAATCTCGTTTTAGAAACCTTTGGTTGCCGACTCCCTGACGCCGTCGAAAAAGGCTTATGCTACGGGCTTGAGCGTCTCTATATGAATCTTGATTATCTCTCGGCCGAAGAATGGGTAGAAGGCTCACACAAAATTTGGGGACTACACCCCTCGCTACCCATCAAAAAGCTTTGGTACTTCCCGGGCTTTACCGACAAGACGGGTGGCGTCTTGATTGAGGATGGTCTAGATGAAGCTCGTCAACAGTTTGATCGAGCGATGTGGCTCACGCAATATGGCGCCAAGCTTGACCGAAAGACGCTCTTTTTCTTTGCGTATCCTGTGAATGCCATCGATCAGCTCGCCGCCGGCTTACGTAGGCTTGATGAACCGATCAATCTTCTCTTGGCGCCAGGTGCCGCAAGCGACCTTTTAGCCCAAGCCCTAGAAGGCACCCAACACATTCATCTGGTTCGACTACCCTTTGTGCCGCAAGAATCATTTGACGACATTCTGCGTGCCTCGGACGCGGTCATTATTCGTGGTGAAGATAGCTTTGTTCGTGCGCAGCTCGCAGGTACCCCGCTTTTGTGGGCGATTTACCCCACCGAAGATAAAGCCCACGAAATCAAGTTGGACGCTTGGCTACAACGCTTTGAAACGACTTTTGACGCTACGCACGCTGAGCAACGCGATGCATTTGACATCGCCGCGCGCCATTGGGTCACAGGTCACCTGACGCCCGACGACTTCTTGGCCTGGTGGCAAGCCCTCCCAGTGCAACGTCAAGCAGCCGAACGTTGGCGCGAGCAATTACTTCGTCGAGGCGATCTCGCTCGCCACATCGTCGATGAAATCTCGCTTCAGCACGCGTAGTTTTGATTGATTTAAAGTGGCGAATCCGCCATTTGGAGCCCAGTAAACCTACAACTCCATAAAAAGCATTCATGACGATTAAAAATTTGTTAGAATGTTGGGCTACTGATTTTTGCTTCTTGCGCCCTCTTGCAAATGGGCGCGAGAAAGAATTCTCGCAACACTGCAATTAGGGAATAGATAAATGAAAACCGCTCAGGAACTTCGCCTCGGCAACGTCTTCATGGTCGGCAAGGACCCCATGGTCGTCGTAAAGTCCGAATACTCGAAGGGTGGCCGTGGTGCCTCCACGGTCAAGATGAAGATGAAGAACCTTCTCACGAACGCCATGACGGAAACCGTTTTCCGTGCTGACGACAAGTTTGAAGACCTCATCCTCGAACGCAAGGAAGTGACGTACTCCTACTTCGCTGATCCGCACTATGTCTGGATGGACGAAGAATACAACCAGTACGAAGTTGAAGCTGACGTCATGGTTGAAGCGCTCAAGTACCTCGAAGACGGCATGGCTGCTGAAGCTGTGTTCTACGAAGGCCGCGCTATCTCCATCGAACTCCCGACGATCCTCGTTCGCGAAGTCACCTACACGGAACCGGCTGTCAAGGGCGACACCTCTGGTAAGGTCATGAAGCCTGCCAAGATCGGCACGGGCTACGAACTCTCCGTTCCGGCCTTCGTTGAAACCGGCGACAAGATCGAAATCGACACCCGTACGGGCGAATACCGTAACCGCGTGAAGTAATTCACAACGTTTGTCGATTCACAAAGAACCCGATGTCCAATTTTGGCGTCGGGTTTTTTGTTATTGCTAGAAATTGCGGTAAACTTTTTACTCATTGGTCCCACTCTTGGTTTGCTCATCATGGATATTCAGAAAGACAACCAAATGTACATGCAGATCGCCTTGCTTACGTCGCAGCGTAGCTACGCCAAGCGACTCAAGGTCGGTTGTGTCATTGTCAAAAACCATTCCATCATTTCGTTTGGTTGGAACGGGATGCCAACGGGTTATGACAATTGTTGTGAGATGGAAGTCAACGGCCAGTTGGTCACACGCCCTGAAGTTCAGCATGCCGAACTCAATGCCATTGCCAAACTCGCCGAAAACGGCTATTCGAGCAAAGGAGCAGCCATCTTTATTACGCACAGCCCATGTATTCACTGCGCCCTTTTGATTCAGAAATGTGGGATCACAGAGGTGTACTATCACACACTCTATCGTAGTTCTGAAGGACTTGAGTTCCTGAAGCGCGCCGGCATTCGCGTGACGCAATTAACGGACATCGATTTCCCAACCACAGTGACGCCTGACCAGTGCGACGATCCGCAATGTGACGGTCATTGCTGTTAAGCGTTAAGACACGATTTCGAAAAACGGGTGGTATAGAGTGAAACCAACCCGTTTTGTGTTTTATCGAACGTTTAACTTAGAACTCAAAGTACGCTGCCACTGCCAACATCGCAAAGACCGCAGCCGCAATGCGACGCATCCAAGTCATCGAGAGATGTTCGGCAAGACGGTTACCCACATAGACAGCTGGTGCATCGGCAATCATCATGCCCAAGGTAGTACCGGCAATGACCCACAAATAGTCACTCGAAAATTTAGCCGCCATCGCAACTGTAGCAATCTGAGTCTTATCACCCATTTCAGCCAAGAAAAATAAGACCACTGTGGTACCAAAGACACCAAAACGTTGAAACTTAGTCGACATCCCTTCATCGTCATCGAGCTTATCGGGGATCAGCATCCACACGGCCATCGCAGCAAACGATACGATCAATACCCAGCGTAAAACGTCGTCGCTAATCAAGTACGCCAACGTCGCGCCAACACCGCCTGCTAACCCATGGTTCAAAATGGTGGCAACAAAGATACCCCAAATTATCGGAACCGATCGACGAAAACGAGCAGCCAAACAAATGGCCATCAACATAGTCTTGTCGCCAATTTCAGAAGCGGCAACAACGCCCGTTGACAAAAAGAGGGTCTGAAGAGATTCGAGCATGAACAGGGATAAGAACGACGAGACGAGCAGTGACCAAAAAACCAACGGACAGCCTGCTCCCTGCTCGATCGTCGTCCGACACTTTAGTGCCTTTAACTGCCAATCTCAGAGCATCTGTCCGCAGGTCTTGCCAAGGTCTGTCTTAAAGTAAGCCAACCCTTTCGTGCCATGAAATGCAATTATTTCAAGTATGTTGACACGAAATTGACGCTCATTGCGAGCACCAAAGGCTACTCCCCTGAGGAATAGGAGACGCATTTTATCAGGTTTACGATGATTTCGCTTTGATTTTTTTTGAGGGGCGTTCTGTGTGCCCACTGCATGCCACCTATGTTTGAGCGTAAGTCTTTATGTCTGCACACCACGAATACGTCGGCGATAGTTCGCAGGAGATGTACCAAACCAACGAACACATGATCGTGAAAAATTGCTTGGATCTGCAAAACCAATGGTATATGCAATTTCGGTGATACTCTTTTCCGAATGAGCAAGAGCATCATGAGCTAGCTGACGTCTACGACCATCTAACAGTTCACCAAAAGACACTTGCTCTTCTTCTAATCGTCGTTGCAACGTTCGTGCCGACAAATTGAGCTTTTTGGATACGGCTTCAATCTTAGCGTTCTCACCATGCTCGATCATCGTTTGAATCTCCTCCTCCACTCGCGTGGTGTAGGAGCTTTGACGCACACGGTTTATGTAAGCACGAACGACTTGCTCATTTGCTTCACGCAACATCGCATTTGAACCCGCATAAGGTTCCATGACATCAGCATAGGAAAAGCGAATCGAACCAGGGGCATCGCCTGTTGTATCTACTTCGCATCCGAAATGATCATTGAGCCTCTTACGATCTTCGCCTGTCAGCTTAGGCAGGCGAATATGTACTGAAATAGGACAAACTCGATGCTGAGATAGAGAATTTGCCTGTCGTAAAACGAAAGCAAGAACCGCAAGTTGAGCAGCGTGCTTCGCCTCAGAGCCATGAAGAGTCTCAATAGCGAGCGTTGTGCCATGACGGTCATGCGCTAGCGACATTTCCATTGTGCTAGAAATAACTTTGCAATAGCGCGCTGTAAGTTCAAGCACTTGAGCAAGGGAATGACTTGTGACGATAGCGAGGCCCAAACCGTGTAATGTAGCCACTTGCATTTCATGCCCACAGCGCATACCGACTAAATCATCTCGTGTGGCAGTGACTAAATTTTCCCAAAATCGACGTACATTCATCGCTGGAAAGCGGGCATCTGGCACAGTGAGCATCGCCACATCAAGTCCTGCCTTCCTCATCAGATCTTCAGGATTGAGACCATAGCCACGAGCAGTCTGACAAATCGAACGAATCCAACTAGCCAAAATGCTATCACCCAACGGAAGACGTGAGTCCTCTTTGAGATGACTGTAAAAACTATCCAAGGATTTAGCATCTGGCATTCATCGTCTCCTAACAAATCCTACGCTATAAAAGTTCTGTTATCAACGCTTGCACAGTCGTTAGCAACATGCGTATCTTACCAGCTCAACACAATTTTTCTGAACACAAAGTGAAAATTTTACGCAACAATCCGTATTTACCACTGAGATCATTAAGTTAAACAAGAAATTCCTCCCATAGAGTCAGAACTTCTCCATCACTAGGGAAAAATGTTTTTAAGATACTATGAGGATTTAACAAAAGTATGACATGTCAAAAAAGGCTGATCCGAAACTGAATCAGCCTTGCAAAAGCGTGACACGAGAGGCATCAAAACACGTTTCGGGTTTCTTATCCTAATTAGTCAGCATAGATGACACCTTTTTCTGGTACGACGCGTGTGCCAGCCTTACCTTCAAGAATAAGGTCGATTTCATCTAGCGCTCCGATGACTGCAGTCTTGCCCGAACGTTCCACAAAACGGCAAGCAGCTTCAACCTTCGGTCCCATAGAGCCTTTAGCAAATCCAAAAGCACGAAGTGATTCTGGATCAGCCTGTGCAATACGCTTTTGAGTTGGGTTACCCCAATCAATGTATGCTCCATTGACATCCGTAGCAATAACAAAGAGATCTGCTTCAATCGAAGATGCTAGAAGAGATGAGGCGAGATCTTTGTCGATGACCGCTTCTGCACCAACCAGCTTACCGTCCTTATCGAAATAGGTCGGTACACCACCACCGCCACAACAAATCACAACGTGGCCATTCTTCACAAGAGTCTTTAGAGGATCAAGTCCCCAAATACGTTTAGGATCAGGGCTAGGAACAACACGACGATACTTATCGTTATCTGGTGCGATAGTCCATCCCATTTTCTCTGCTAATTCTTCGGCCTCTTCTTTAGAGTAAACTGGACCAACAGGCTTAGTAGGATGTTTGAAGGCAGGATCCTCGGGGTCAACTTGCGTCTGCGTGAGCACAGTTGCAACAGTTGCGGATTTCGGGATGAAATTAACCAGTTCTTGTTGAATCAAGTAACCAATCATTCCAACAGATTCAGCACCAAGAACGTCAAGCGGATACATAGGAACTTCCTTGTATGCGTTGTTCTGAAGTGCAATAAGACCAACCTGTGGACCATTACCGTGCGTAATCACAAGTTCATTGCCTTCGTATGCCTTTGCAATTTTTTCGCACGCAATACGAACATTGGCTTGTTGGATGTCGCAACGCATGGGTTCGCCACGTTTTTGAAGGGCGTTGCCGCCAAGAGCGATAACTAGACGCATTTGAATGTCCTGCCTGAAATATGATAGAAGCGAGAATTTCTGGAAGGCCTCACCTTTTTAAGTGAGGCCTTTAAAACTAGACACTTGTGACCAATGATTAGTTAACACCAACCACAGCGGAGAGGAGTGCCATGCGAAGAGCGACGGAGAATCCGATAG
>CALEAW010000039.1 GCA_937943605.1 uncultured Sutterella sp.
CGTGAATTTCTCTCAAACGGGTACACATCTTCTCTAAAAAATTAGTAAATCAGATAATTTCAACTCAAAGGATTCGCCTGTGTATCAGGTTGAATCCTTTTTTATTATCTTCAACATAAATTGCTCATAATATGCTAAAATAAAAAGACACATCGGTACACATTTTAAGCGATTAAAAATGAGCCATATTTACTGGGAACTTAAAGAAATTCCAATTCCTAAATTTGCATTAGTGAATCGAAATGACGCGCGTGTCTATATGACTTACAAAGGTCCTAATGGCGAACGTAGACGCAAGGTCATTGGTCGAGCAACGAGCGCAACACACATGCACCCTAACGGCTCGTTCAAGTTTGAGTACCCTGAGCTATGGAGCCAGTTTTATGGCGACCAAGGTTTGGCAGAACATATCGTCAAAACTGGTCTTTATGCAGCGACGCTCGCCATTGCTCAAAGAACCGGACTCTATCAAGATGTTTCCGATGCATTTGGTCCGCTGTATGGCAATGGCATCATGGATTACGCAATGTTTTCCATTGCTGAAAGAAGTTCATCGACGCAGCTGTTTGAGGACTCAATGGCGCTTCGAATGCTCTTTTCCAAGAATCGACCAACTGACTCTTGGTTCTCCCAACTTTTCTCGCGCTTCATGACGCCGGAGGCCGTTCATCGATTCAAAATCAACCATATTCAACGTTGTGCCAAAGGCAATACGCAGAAAGTATGGCTATGCGTCGATGGTTCTAACAATGACTGCGTGGTGCACGATTCTGACTTAGCTGAATTCGGTAAGGCTAAGTCTAGTAAGCAAGTTCCAATCGTTAGCTACATTTGGGCAGTCAATGCCCAGGATGGGACACCTGTAACATGGTCTGTGAATCGTGGTGGCGTTGTTGATGCCGTTGCCATTCGAGAAATTGTTGATTTCGTAGGCCACTCAGGCATGACTGTGGAAGGCGTCATTGTGGATCGTGGCTTTTGTAGCCAAGAGTTGCTCAATCTTCTTGAGGAACTCAAACTTCGCTACGTCCTCATGCTCAAAGGCAATCACAAGGGATTTCGTGAAATGCTCAATGACCACCTGAATGAGGTGCGATGGAAGGTAGAAAATGTGTTCACGGATGACGGTATTTTCGGAGTCACAGACCATAAGCCAATCTTTGAAAGTAGTACCAAGACTCACTGTATTGGCCTGTACTTTGACGCCAACACTGGCACAGTTGGTTCGTTACGACTTATCAAAAAGGTCCGTCAAGAAGCACGACGACTGCAAGTAGCATTAGCTTGCGGTAGAACTGCTACTGTCGAGCAATCCCTAAGAAAGTACCTTGAAATCGTCGAAGAAAACGGAATTTTCAGTGTTTCATATAAAACACAAGCATGGCAAAAGGCCGTGGAATCTAAGGGCTTTTTCGCCATCGCTGCCTCAGATGACCTAAGTGCCGAAGAGATCTATCGCCTTTACCAACTTCGTGATGCATCAGAGAAGCAATTCGCTATCTTTAAGTCCGAACTCGGTATGGATGCTTTAGGTGTGCATTCGGATGAAAGCATTCGAAATAAGTTCGCAGTCGCTTTTGTGGCGAGCATTCTTCGCTCCGAAATCATGCGCTTCTGCCGTCAGCTTGATCGAAACACCAACCAAGTTATTCGTCAGCTCGACCATTGCATGATCAAACTGATGCCCGATGAATCTTATCGTTTCATCGATAACCTCAAAGCAGACGACAAGATGCTTTACGCGAAATGGGGATTGCACGTTGAGCATTTTCGATACTTAGCTCAAACGCTTGGAAATCAAAATGCTGTCGCACAAAATTCGCAGGTGCGCCATCTGCCAGAAGTGGTCCAGGAAACGCCACCTCGTCGAGGTCGTCCTCCTAAACCGAAGTCTGATGAACCCGAAAAGCCAAAGCGAAAACCTGGGCGCCCTAAAGGTAGCAAGAACAAAAAGACTTTGGAACGTGAAGCTACAATGGCAGACATGCCAGAGGCTCCAAAGCGCAAGCCAGGAAGACCCAAAGGCAGTAAAAACAAGAAAACACTCGAACGTGAAGCTTTGTTGGCTCAAAGCTTACTTCCTAAGCGAGGGCCGGGTCGTCCGAAAGGATCAAAAAACAAGAAAACACTGGAGCTAGAAAATGCGAAACCAGAGCCAAAATCTGCTCGGGTTTCCATACGTAGACGCATCAAAAATGAGTAGCGGTAGAATGACTTTCTCGGCGTTCAGAACAAAATATTCACGCTAGTTCTGAGCGCCGAGTGTACCCGTTTGAGAGAAATTCACG
>CALEAW010000040.1 GCA_937943605.1 uncultured Sutterella sp.
TTTTTTGACCTTGTTGAGAAGCCAAATTGTAAAAGTACGTGTATAGGGAGCGTACTCTGATGATAAGGGCTGGCGAGTAATTCTTACGGCACTTGATGGTGCTCTTGAGGCCATAAAAAACGTCTTTGGCGAAAATAAGCAGACGATTTCTCAATGCACGGGATCCTGTTATGGTCCTGAAATCGATGAAAACTATTTGATTTCGAAAATCAACATGTTGAAGGAGATGTTGGGGTCAAGAGATGAAATGTCGATGAAGCTCCAAAAAGAGGAGTTTGCTTCTTATGCAGTAAGGTTAGATCGTTGGAGCTCAGAGGCGGTTAATAATTTATTGAATAGTTCTTATTCGACGACGGTCTCACTATCCCTGTTTTTGTTGCTTGATGATATTGAGAAGTTTGTTTTAACCAAAACTAAGCCGTTTTCGACAGACTTTTACTTCATGGAAATTAAGCGAATACGTGGAGAGATTTCTACTTTATCGGCAAAGCTTAAAGATGAAGAGAAAGATGCAGGGAATATTCACGAAAAGCTTACAGAGATCCTCAATGCGCATAGAGCGGCCCTGGCGTTGCCTGAAACCCTAACGTCTTTGCAAGAGGCTCGCAATAAAGCAAAGTCGTTACAAGATGATGCTGATAGTAGCTCTAAGGTTCTCAAAGAATTCGCTGATTCAGCAAATGACCACAAAAAATATATAGCTCAAAGACAAGCAGAGATAGATTACATCTTGAAGCAATGCTCAGAGGCGATTGTAGCTTCAACAGGGGTTGGATTGGCCAAAGCGTTTTCTGCTAGAGCAAAAGCTTTGACGAAGCAAAGTTATTTGTGGTTAGGAATCTTGGTAGCATCGTTGGTAGTCGTTGTCAAGCTTGGTTTGTGTCGAGCTTCAGAAATCCTGAGTATGTTTAAAGAGGTTGGTGTTGAACCAAATTTAATTGGTCTTAATATGCTCATGTCTCTGTTCATTGTTGCTGCTCCAATGTGGTTGGCCTGGATTGCAGCCAAAAGAGTGGCGCATTTGTTTAGGCTGGTTGAAGACTACGAGTTTAAGGCGGCGGTATCAACATCTTACGAAGGCTACCGTCGAGAAGCTAACAAGTTTGATGACTCAGGTTTCGCAGAAAAGGTTCTGGGATCCGCGCTTACTCGATTTGATGAACCACCATTGCGTTTTGTAGAAACCAAAGATGAAGGGCATCCGTTGCTTGAGATGCTTGAGCGTTTGTTCTCTGCAAAGTGGAGGCTTCCCGTTGTTGATAAAAAGCCAGATGTAAAGAACGAGCCCCCTAAAGACAATACAGAACAGCCTTAATGGCTGAAATTCGAAAGAGTCCTGCATAAAAACAGGGCTCTTTTTAATTTCAGGGTAGGGCGGGTCAAAAGTGACGCCGAAGGCCTTTGAGACCGCGCCCCCAGGCTTTTACAAGTGCGTGCAAAACTGTCCCAATTTTTTCGGGTCGCAAAAATGACTGAAGGAGGTGACGATGGCTCGGCCACGAAAGCCTACAGCGCTCAAAAAGTTGCAGGGAACGCTTCAAAAGTGCAGAACCAATCCGCTTGAGCCTCAGCCAACGCAGATGCTTCAAGAAGCGCCTGATGAGTTGCCTCAATCGGTACGCGACATTTGGAACTATGCATTAAGCGTCGCGCCACCCAACGTACTTGCGGCGATTGATTACAGCGTCTTTGCAGTGTGGTGCGTTGCCGTTGACACTTTCAATCAAGCAAGAGAGGAAGTCGCTCGCACTGGCCTTATGTCTGAAGGTTCGATGGGACAGCCGACAAAGAATCCTGCGATCTCGATCATGAATGATGCAGCCTATCTGATGTTGAAGGCTGCGAGTGAGCTTGGCTTCACACCTGCATCGAGGTCAAAGGTCACAGTTATAGCGAAGGAAAAAGAAAAGTCTGAGCTCGACGACATTCTCGGATAAGTTTCAGTGCTTCGTTAAGTAGTTTGCTTTTGAAACGGATAAGGGGAGGTCATGAAAGATTACTGTCGCACTGCACTCGCATACTGCCGCCGGGTGGTTTCGGGTAAGCAGGTCGCGTGCGAGTACGTCAAGCTCGCATGTCAGCGACAGATCGACGATCTCGCACGTTGGAAAGGGACGAAAGCACCCTATCGTTTTGATCGAAAGAAGGCGAATCGGGTCTGTGCTTTGGTCGAATATTTTCGCCACATTAAAGGTGCTCTAGCAGGACAAAGAATTGTTCTTGAACCTTGGCAGATTTTCATCCTTACGACTGTTTTTGGATGGGTGGATCAGCAAGGTTTTCGACGCTTTAGAAAGTCGTATGTTGAGGTACCTCGAGGAAACGGTAAAAGTGCTTTGTCATCAGCTGTGAGCCTCGTGATGCTCATGGCCGACGGAGAAAAGGGTGCTGAAGTGTACTCACTAGCAACAACTAGTGATCAGGCTCGCATTGTGTTTGACGTTGCACAAAAGATGGCTCGCAAGTCACCAGACTTGCTTGAGCGTGTCGGAGCTCATGTCGGTGCACATGCGATCACAATCGAGTCAGAAGCTTCCGTATTTAAACCGCTCGCATCTGATTCGACAACACTGGACGGTCTTAATGTTCATTTCGCATGTGTTGACGAGTTACATGCTCACAAAACGCGAGATCTATATGACGTGGTAGAAACTGCTTTGGGTAAACGCCAGCAACCTTTGCTGTGGACGATTACCACTGCAGGTTTTGACACGACCGGTATTTGTTATGAAGTCAGATCAGACTTAATCGACATTTTGAAAGGTGCGCCTGGTGGTGATGCTACGTTTGGCGTGATTTTTACGATTGACGAGGGCGATGACTGGACTGACATCAAGTCAGCAGAGAAAGCTAATCCCAATTGGGGCGTCAGCGTTATGCCGAAGACGATCGCTGACCATTTGGCCAAAGCACTTCGTCAACCTGCGTCAGCTAATAACTACAAAACAAAGTACCTCGATGTTTGGTGCGCAGCACGTTCGCCTTGGATGGACATGGAAGCGTGGGACGCTTGTTCAGACGAAGCAATGACACTTGATGACTTCGAGGGTCAGGACTGCTACATGGCAGTCGACTTGGCTTCAAAGGATGACTTAGCTGTTGTGGTTTTGTTGTTCCCGGTGATCTTGTCAGACGGGCGTGATGGTTGGGCTTGCTTTGGTAAGTACTACCTGCCGTCGGCGGCTCTAGGTGACTCTGTCGATGGTGCCGCGTCTCGTAGACCAAAGAATGCGTCGTACATAGGTTGGCGTGATGAAGGGTTGATTACAACGACTGAGGGCGCAATGCTCGATCAAAGTGTTGTTGAAGCTGACATTAGAGAGTGTTTGAGTCGCTTTGAGGTTCAGGCGATTGCTTTCGACCCGTGGCAAGCGGCGCACATGATTCGTGCTTTATCTGATGATGGTGCACCGATCGTTGAGGTAAAGCAACGCGTTCAGTACATGAGCGAACCAATGAAATGGACGCACGCATTAGTACAAGATGGCCGTTTAAGACATAACGGTGACCCTGTTTTTAGATGGGGGATCAGTAACGTCGTCTGTAAAGAAGACGCTAATTCAAACATTTATCCGAGAAAGGAAACAGTTGACAAGAAGATTGACCCTGCGGTCGCTCTGATCATGGCTGTTGGTCGAACTCTCGGAATGGATAAAGAGTCAAAAGATAAAGGCTCTATGTCCGACTACTTGGAAAGCATGGTGGTTGTATGAGCTTTTTATCGTCTGTATCAAAGTTCTTTTCTTGGGGCAGTGGCCTTAAAGATGAGAGAGGGATGCAGTACTTCTTCCCGTGGACAGTCGCATCTGGCCGACGCGTGCAGCTTGATGAAGCGCTTCAGGTTGGATCTGTATACGCGTGCGTTGGGCTTCTTTCTCGCACGATTGCATCGATGCCAGTACAAGTTTATGAGTGGAGAGGCCGCAAGCGTGTTCCTGCAGAAGGAACAACTCTTTATGAGGTGTTGCATCGCTCCCCTAACTCATCGATGACTAGCTATGAGTTTTGGGTAGCAATGATTACTCAGCTCGCATTGAGAGGGAATGCTTACGCTCAGATCGTTCGAAGTTCTGCTGGCGAGGTCGTTTCTATGTGGCCTCTCTCGGCAGACCAGATGACAGTCACTGTCGACGACAAAGGCAACTTGTCCTACGTGTACAACCGTAGTGGTGAGATGTTTGAGATTGCTCGATCTGATGTTTTGCACATCAAGGGTATGGGGAACGGTTGTATTGGTCTGTCGCCTCTTAGCTATATGTCAGGTACTGCAGCAGAAGCGCTCGATGCGCAACGGTTTGCGAATACCTTGTCAGCTCATGGCGGATCGCCTCAGGGGGCATTAACAGTCGATCACATCCTTAGCTCAGAACAGAGACAGCTCGCTCAAAGTCGAATGATCGACTCTGTGAAGCACGGCAATCGTCTTGTCTTGCTTGAGGCTGATATGAAGTTTGTTCCGATGTCGCTAACACCGGCTGAAACACAACTCCTTGAAACTCGCAAGTATTCAAACGAAGAGGTGTGTCGTTGGTTTGGTGTGCCGCCTGTCCTTGTCGGTGTTCAAGGAGCGACGACGTGGGGCAGTGGTATTGCAGAAATTGTCGAAGGATTCGTCAAGTTCACGATTGGTCCAATGCTCACAAATATCGAGCAGGCAATCATCAAAGACCTTCTGACAAATGCTCAGATAGCTAAATATCAGATCGAGTTTAGTAAAGACGCGTTGATGCGTATGACGCCAGAAGACCGATTCAGAACATGGTCCACTGCTGTGCAGAACGGACTGATGACACGTAACGAAGTCCGTGAACTCGAAAAGCTTGACCCAGTCGAAGGCGGTGACGTGCTAACTGCTCAAACAAACTTAGCGCCGCTCAGTGCGCTTGGGAAGGTCGTGTCGACAGAAAAACCGAAGGAAAAGATAGATGACATTAAGCAATAAAAAGGGAAAGAAGACCATCGATTTGTCTGTCGATCTAGCAAAGCTGTCGGCATTTGATGATGGCGACAAGTGGGTGGTGAAAGGCTATGCAACCGTCTTTGATAACGAAAACGTTTACGGTTTTTCGATTTCGAAAGGCGCTTATACAAGTGTCCTTGGCAAGAATGTCAAGCCGAAGATGTTTTACAACCATCTCACTCGCTTTGGTGTGCCAATTGGAAAGTGGACGAAGTTAGAAGAAGACGAGATTGGTTTAAAGGTTGAAGGCGAACTCACGAAAGGTGTAGCACTGGCTTCTGATGTTTATGCAGCCCTGAAAGCAGGGACGGTGGACGGATTGTCCGTCAGTGTCACGATTGATGAGGTCGACGAACGTGAAGATGGTACGTTTAGCGTTACCTCTGTGTCAGAACTTACTGAAATTTCGATTTGTGCTTATCCAGCTGACGGAAAAGCACGAGTCAGTGAAACGCTTAGCGCAGATGAGATCGATGAGTCGATTGAATGCGCGAGCACGATTAGAGATCTTGAAGCTGTCCTGCGGGATGCCGGGCACTTCTCAAAGAGACAAGCACAAAGCTTGATCTCAAAGATGAAAAGCGCATTAAGCGAAGATGCTCAGCGGGATGCTGACGAATCTAAGCGCGCTCAGGCATTGGTAGACCGACTTATGAAGGCTGCCAAATAAAAACTTAACGCAGGAATAAGCAAATGGCTTTATCTGAATCTCAGATCCAGGCGATTCTCGATGCCGCCGAAAAGATCGAAGAAAAAATTACTCGCATCGAAGCTACTGCTGAAAAGCTCAAGGACGCTGATGCCCTCAAGGAACAGCTTGCATCTGTCGGTGCAAAGCAGGCCGAGCTTGCTAAACAATTCCTTGACATTCAGCGTGCTGGTGAAAGCAACCCCGCTGGCGCCAAGAAGGAACTTTCTCTCGGTCAGCGCTTTGTTCAGTCCGGATCGTTCAAGGACTTCGTTTCTGGCAAGAGTGCGCGTGCAACGCTCTCTGTCGACCTTGCTGCAATTACCACGCCAGCAGGCTCTGTGCCACCTGATCGTCTCCCGGGCGTTAAGGGCAAGCCGAATCTTGCAAACGTGGTCGAATCTATGTTCCCCCACGTTGCGACGTCTTCGAACTTGATCGAGTACTTGCAAGAAAACACTTTCACGAATGGCGCAAAAGCTACCGCCGAAGGTGCCGAAAAGCCAGAAAGTCAAATCACTTTCTCGAAGAAGGAAGCGCCAGTACGCACTATTGCGCACTGGATTCGTATTACGAAGCAACTTGCTCAGGACTCTGAAGCTGTAGCGGCTTTCATTGATATGCGTATGGCATATGGTGTTGCCCGAGCAATTGAAAAGCAGATCTTGAGTGGTGACGGTTCTGGTGACAACCTGAGCGGCATCTTTAAGTCTGGCAACTTTGTGCCGCATGGCTTTACAGCCGACGATCAGGGTGCAGACTTCGATGGTCTCGATGCAATTCGTCGTTCTGCTGCAGTGATGTCGGTGGCTGGTTATCACGCATCTCACGTGATTTTGAATCCGCTCGACTATGACGACATTCTTGGTAAGAAGGATAAGCAGGGACGTTACCTTTTTGGTGATCCATCCAAGTCTGCAGGATCTACCGTTTGGGGACTTCAGCCAGTGATTTCTCCTGAGGTCACTAAGGGGCAGTTTATGGTCGCTGATCCGTTGATGGGAGGTACGGTCTACGAACGAACTGGCATCGAGCTTCAGGCCTTTGAGCAGGATGGTGACAACGTGACGAAGAACCTTATTACGGTTCGTGCAGAAAAGCGCATTGCTTTCTCTGTTGACGTTGTTGACTGCTTCGTTGGTGGCGCTCTCAAGATCGTCTAAGGAGTGAAAGATGGTTGATCTCTCTCAGACCGTGTCAGCCATCTCGCTTGAAGAAGCGAAGGCGTGGTTGCGTGTCGATTATTCGGAAGAAGATCAGCTCATCAGCATGCTCATCCTGTCTGCGTCTCAGATGGTTGAAACGCGATTGCGTCGAGCCATTGTGACTCGTGGACAGGAGACTGGTATTGCGGCCACGATTGACAAGGTGCCGGGCTCGATTAAGTCCGTCATCTTGTCTCTCGTTGCCTATCAGTATGAGAACCGATCCGCAACTGATGACGAGCTTCGTGCACGCTGTATGCGTGCAGCAGGGCTTGATGGTTTCATCGATTGGAGTGCTTGACGATGGAAATGCCTGAAATCGGGAGACTCAATCGACGCGTAACGATCTCTATCGTGTCACATGTGCCAGACGCATCTGCAGGCTTTTCTCAACATATTGAAAAGCAGAAAACTGTTTGGGGACGATTGGAGGTTGTTGGAGCTGGTATCTACTTCGGCACGAAGCAAATTGAAAGCACTGTTACTCACCGAGTGACCGTGCGAAGCGTCCCAGGTAGAACGCGTCCGCAAGACCTAACGACCGCAAGCACGCTCACGATTGACGGTATCGAATACCTGATTCGTCGTGTTGCTGACTTAGGTGGAGCAGAGCGTTTCACAGTCATTGACTGTGAAGAAAAGGGAGTCTCAAATGTTGGTAAGCGTATCGGTGGACGATGGCTTTAAGCGCGTCGACTATGACGGTAAAGCATTAAAAGATCCTTTGCGTAAATCGGGCTACGCGGTTCGCAAGATTGCTCGAAAGCTGATCTCACGTAAAGCAGTGTCTGATGCTGGGCAGTTCCCGGGTAAGGACACAGGCGAGATGGCTAGAAGCATCAAGGTCAAAGTGTCGCGCTCTGGATATTCCGTGCGCGTCATGCCGACCAAGACTGCCAAGATGCCTGCTTACTATCCTGCTTTCGTCGTTTATGGTCATAGAGCGCCACACAGCGAAACAACTCAGGAAGCGCGTTCGCATAAGGCTCGCGCAGGCAAGAAGGTCGCTGCACCTCGCAAAAACTTCGTGCCTGAAGCCGCTAACCAGTATGCAGACACCTTCCAAAAAGAGATGTTTGACGCGTTAGGAGATGCGATTAAATGAACTTAACTCCCATCATCGAAGCCTTGCGACAACGTTGTCCGAGCTTTGAAAGGCGCTTCGCTGGCGCGGCAGAGTGGGCAGGTTTGACGATAGAGCAAGCGCCTGCGATGCCTGCTGCATATGTCGTGCCTCTTCGTGAAGACGCTTCTGAAAATCAGAGTGCTAATAGCTACTACCAAACGGTCACAAACACTTTTGGCGTGATCGTGTTGGTGAGTAACGTTGCTGACGTGCGAGGGCAAGGCGCTACCGCTTCCCTTCATACGCTGCGACCTGAGCTTTTAAAGGCTCTGCTGTCTTGGCAACAAGAGCCAAGAGACGAGCACTCTGAAATCGTCTATGAAGGCGGTTCTCTGCTTTATATGGACGATGCGCGTCTAGCTTTTCAGTTTGAGTTCTCGTTCGAGACTTACTTGGACTTTAGCGACACGTATCAGAGCGTCGAGCTTGAGCAATACCCCGACTTCACTGGCATGAACGTCGATGTAGATCAAATTGAACCCTCCGCTACTGGGAAGCCAGACGGTCGACCAGAAGCACACTTTAAGGTGGAATTCAAATGAGCGTGAGCTTTAACACTATTCCTGGCGGCATTCGAGTGCCGCTTTTTTATGCCGAGATGGATAACAGTGCGGCCGCTACGCCGACGAACCAAACAGCATCTCTCTTGATCGGGCAGATGCTCGAAGGCGGTAAAGCCGTCGCGGGCACGCCCGTTTACGTCTCAACACCTGCGATGGCGAAGGAACTCTTTGGCCGTGGGTCTATGATTGCCCGCATGGTCGAGGCCTACCGCAAGGTTGATAGCTTCGGTCAGTTGGTTGTGATTCCCGTTGCCGATGGCGCAGGTACTGCCGCCACTGGCAAGGTCACCTGCACGGGTACCGCTGCTGAAGCAGGGACGATTAGCCTTTACATCGGCTCTGACCGGGTTCAGGTCGCCGTCACTGAAAAGATGACCGCTGAGAACGCGGCCAAGGCTATTGCTGATGCGATTGCTCTCAATAAAGACCTACCAGTAACTGCTCAAGCTTCTACTGGTGCTGTTACGCTGACCGCTAAGAATAAGGGCACCCTCGGCAATGACATCGTTATCGCTGTGAACCTTCGCGGTGCGATCAATGGCGAAAAAGACGTTATGGGGCTTGGCGTTGAGATCGAAAAAATGTCGAAGGGCGCTACTGACCCCGATCTTTCCGTTGCAATCGACGCGATGGGCGATGAGCAGTATGACTTCATCGGTATGCCGTACTGTGAAGCCGCAACCCTTGACAAGCTTGCTGAAAAGATGAACGACACGAGCGGTCGTTGGAGTCCTTTCCAAATGATCTTCGGTCACGTCTACTCGGCGAAGCGCGGTGATGTCAATACGCTGACGACTTTCGGTAAGAACCGAAACAACCAACATGAAACGGTTGTTGGTGTTGAGCCTGCTTTGCCGACTCATACCGCTGAGGTGCTTGCGGCTTATGTCGCTCGTACGGCTGTTTTCATCAGTGCTGATCCTGCACGCCCGACTCAGACGGGTGTATTGACTGGCGTAATGGCTTCCCCTGCTGGCAGTCGCTTCGTCCAGAACGAACGTCAGACGCTTTTGGAAAACGGCATTGCTACGCTGACCACTACGGTCGGTTCTGTGATGATTGAGCGCGCTATCACGACGTATCAGAAGAACGCTTTTGGCGACGCTGATGCTTCTTATCTTGATAGTGAAACGCTTCACACGTCTGCTTACGTCATTCGTCAGATGAAGAGCATTATCACGAGCAAGTACGGTCGTCACAAGCTCGCTTCGGACGGTACGCGCTTTGGTGCAGGTCAGGCCATTGTCACGCCTTCTGTCATTCGCGGTGAGTTGATCGCTCTCTATCGTCGTCTTGAGCTCGAAGGCATTGTCGAAAATGCTGACTTGTTTAAGAAGTACTTGATCGTTGAGCGCAATGTGAACAATCCGAATCGACTTGATGTCTTGTTCCCGCCTGATTACGTCAACCAGTTGCGTATCTTTGCGGTTTTGAACCAGTTCCGTCTTCAGTATGCGGAGGAATGATAAATGGGTAAGAAATTAGCAGGTACTTGCTTTGTTAAGGTCAACGGTAATCAGTTGGAACTTCAGGGCAACGTTGAGTTTCCGCTTTGCGACGTTCAGCGTGAAACGATGCTTTCCACGACTGGCGTTGCTGGCTACAAAGAAACGGTCGTTGCACCGTATGTGTCTGGCGACTTCATTGTTCCGAAGGACTTTCCGATTCAGGAAATCAAGGAAAACTGCGCTCAGACGATCACGGTCGAGTGCGCCAATGGCATGGTTTACACGCTCTCTGACGCTTACGTCACTGATGTGATTGCTTACAAGCCGATTGATGGCACGCTGTCCATCAAGTGGGAAGGCACGAATGGAGAACTTGGCTAATGAGTACGACTTTTACTTTGTCTCGTCCTATTGCGCATGGCTCTACGGAGATCACTGAGCTTGAGTTTCGCACGCCATCGACGAAAGACGTCAATGCGCTTGGTATGCCGTTCCGCATGAACGCAGATCTTTTGCCAGATCCCGTTCCTGCTGTCTGCGCTAAGTACATCTCTCGACTCGCTGGCATTCCGCCGTCTGTCGTAGACAAGATCGACGTTATGGACTACATGCAACTCCTGTACATCATTATGAATTTTTTTATTCATTCCACAGATGTACCGCAGAAGAGCTGACAAATCTCGCGTTTGAGGCCGCCTATTGGTGGCGAATTAGCCCACAAGAGGCATTAGAGCTCCCTCTCTCAGAGTTGGAGCTCTATGTTTCTCAGTGGAACAGAATTCAGGAGAAACTAAAAGATGGCGAATAAGGATTTCCGCCTAACAGCAGTGTTGGCGCTTCGAGATACGATGTCGCCAGTCCTGAAGTCGGTATCGAAAAAGTGGGAAGGGTTTAAGGTAGCAATTGAATCGACTGAGTTTCAAAAATTCAGTCGTAACTTTAGCCTTGCTCAAAAAGCTTTAACGAATTTTGAGAAAGAGGCTAGAGAGACCGCGCAGGCGGTTGCCGCACCCTTCACCGCATTAGCTGGTACGGTTGGCTTTAGCATTCAGTCCGCAATCACCGGATTTGCTCAGGCAGGCGACGGTCTTGACAAGATGTCACAGCGTTTGGGCATTTCAGCAGTGACGCTTCAAGAGTGGAGCTTTGCTGCAACTCACGCAGGTGCCGCGCCTGAAGAACTTGAAGACGCTTTAAAAGACTTGTCTGAAAAGATCGCAGAAGTCGCTTCGGGTGACACTGGCGACGCGGCTCAACTATTTGAGGCGTTAGGCATCTCAGTCAAAGACGCTACTGGCAAGATTAGACCCTCGTCAGAAGTCTTTAAGGACGTTGCGGACGCGATCCAGCGCAACGAAGATCCTGCTCTTCGCACAAAAATGGCGATGGTGCTCATGGGCGATAGCGGTCGAAAGCTGATCCCAATGCTTTCTGGTGGCGCAAAAGGTCTTGAAGACATGGCTAAGCAAGCTAATGAGCTTGGACTCGTCATGAATCAAGATGCTGTTTCGGCAGCGGCCACAATGACCGACCACATGGACGACATGAGAGCTAGCGTTACCGCTATCGGGCATGAGATCGGTTATCGGTTGTCACCGATTGTCATCACCATGTCTGACCGCTTTCGTGACCTTGCGGCGGCCAACAAGGGCGTTTTTAGTGCGAAAGTCGAGAAGGTTGCTCGGTCTCTTGCTGAGACGATTAACCAGATCGATTTTGAAGGCATTGCATCAGCGGTGCTCACAATTGCTGATTATGCGATTCGGGCATTCAATGCAGTGGGCGGTTTCAATACTGTGCTTTACGGCATGGGAGCGATAATCGCGGGTAAGAGCATCATGGCCGTTGTGTCGCTAGGGTCGAGCCTCTTTGGCTTGGTGCAATCTTTCGGTGCAGTTGCTGCGGCGGCTAAAGCCTTTGGGGCGGTAGCTACTGCCTCGATGGGGCCGATCGGTTGGGCTCTTGGTGCTCTAGCTGTTGCGGCTGGCGTTGTGATTGCCAATTGGGACCGCATCGGACCCTCCGTAAAAGAAGCCATTGGCGGAGCAGTTGATTTCGCTGTTGGCGCTTTTGATGTCTGTAAAGAAAAGTTTGGCGCCGTAGCTAGTTCAGTTCTGACAATCGCCAAAGGACTCTTCAGAGGTGACTTTGTTGAGCTCTTTGGGGGGCTTGACGACCTAGCTGTTTCTTCGATCAACTTGTTGCCTGACGTGTGGTCTAAAGGCGTGGTCGCTTGGTACGAAAGTGTCAAGCAGTCCGTACAAGGTGTCGGACAGATCATTCGTGACTTCATTACTAACTTTGACTTCGCATCTTTGATGCCTGACTGGGCGAAGAAGATGTTTGGCGTCGAAGGTGGTGGAGAACGTTCTAAAGCATCTGCCGATAACGGCGACGGCTTGGTTGTGCGACGCGAAAGTACAGGCTTTGGTTTTGGTGCGCCTGCAATGATTCCTGAGCAATCCGGTCGGATGACAGGCGAGATGGTGGTTCGCGTTGCGGCCTCGCCTGGCACGACGGCACAGCTTGACCAGATGAGCGCTGACGGTATGAAGTTGACCGGCAACGTTGGGTATTCGGATCGTTATTTAGAGGATAGTTTTTGATGCCTGAGAAGCTTTATGAAGCGTCCTTTAGAGGCGTTCCGTTTCATGTCACAAAGGTTGATCTCACAGTTGGTCGACGCACTGTTACGCACGAATACCCTCAGCGTGATAAGCCTTATGTTGAGGATATCGGGCGTGCTACGCGTAAGCTAACGTTCACGGCCTTTGTCGTAGGCGATGATTACATCCAACAGGTTCAACGCCTCATTGGTGCGATCGAAACCCCCGGGGAAGGCTTGCTTGTGCATCCGCACCTAGGTGAAATGCGCTGTTGCCTCGAGCAGGCTTCAACGATTACTTTCACTAACTCGACTCGCACGGCAAGCGTCACGCTTAAAGCCATTGAGTCGGGCGAGCTTGACTTTCCGAAGACTGGCAACGACTCAACTGGAAAGGTTCTTGTAGCGGCTGATGAACTTGAGAAATCGGCAATTCAAGAGTTCTGTGACAGCATCGATTTGTCATCAGTTAGCGATTGGGTTGATGCGGCTTTACAAGGTGACATTCTAAATAAGCTGGGGATCATTAGTAATGCCGACATCGCCGCTGTGTTCGACAAGGTTGACGAGATCAGCTCTTTGGCAACTAAAGGGTTGAGCCTTATCAGTGGTGGACCAGCAGGTTTTGCCTCGAAGCTCGTAGGTGTTTTAGGCCTTTCTCGCTTTGCTTCGTCTGCTCGAGCTTGGTCAGGCGTTGCTAAGCAACTGAAGAACTTGACGAAGCACGACAAGATGAGCGAAGGCACGAAGGCGTTAGCTAAGGCAACTGCCGATAGTACGGTGCTTTCTGATACTCAACGCGCTGTTCTTCAGAACCGTGCGGCTGTTGAGACGTTGATTCGTCAAACGCTGATCGCTCAAATGGTTGGCGTGACTGCTGTCGTTGGTACGAAGTCTGATCAGGTGATGCCGGTTGATGATGATGTTGAAACTGCTGAGGCACTTCAGTCCACGGTAACGAAGTCCTATGAAGACCTCATTACCCTACGACAAGAAGTGCTTGACGCGATTGACGCAGAGCTTTTGATGACTACCTCAGATGAAAGCTATTTAGCTCTTGAAAAAGCGCGTGTGGCTGTCTTTGAGGTAGTCACTGAACGCGCTGACCAGAAGGGTCGACTCGTGGTCGTTGAGCCTGGTGAAGTGCTTCCCGCATTGGTTCATGCGTATGACTATCACGATGACGCTTCGCGTGATCAAGAGATCGCCATTCGCAATGGCTTGGAGCATGAGGGCTTTTGCTCTGCTAACGTCTTGAAGGTGCTTGATGACTGATCAAAACAAAGTAACTATTCGCGTTGGCGGCAAGATCTATGGCGGTTGGAAGTCGGTGAAGATCTCAATAAGCATGAATCAAATTGCTCGTGCTTTTGGTCTTTCTGTCACCGACAAATTCCCTGGCAATCTTGACTTTCATCGCCTGCGCAATGGCGACCTTGTTCAGCTCTACATTGGCGAAGACTTGGTTTGTACTGGGTACATTGACGAAGTCAAAGTGAACTACAACGGCAAACAAATTACCGTTGACGTTCAAGGTAAATCAAAGACTGTTGACCTTGTTGAATGCTGTCCAGTCGCAAAGTATGGCGTTGGCGCAAAGCAAGAAGAGAACGCGTGGAAAGGCGTCGTCATTGGGAAGGATGGCCAAAAGAAGGAAGTTCCACCTTCTGCCATTCAAACGACTTCTTGGAAGAATCTCAAGACTTCCGAGATCATGGCTTCTTTGGCGGCACCTTACGGAATTGCAGTTCATTCAATCGGCGAAGTTGGTAACAAACTTGCTAACCATACGGTTGTGCCAGGCGAGACTGTTTCTGAGTCAATCAACAGATTGATCACAAAAGACAACTTGGTTGTTATGGATGATGAGGCAGGCGACTTAGTGATTGTCGAACCAGGTGACGCTGGCGATTGCACTGATGCGCTAGAGCTAGGAAAAAACATTCTTTCTGGTGACGCGAAGTTCAACGCTTCAAAGCTTTTCAGTCGCTATGTTGTGCTTGGCCAACATTCTGGCACTGATACCGATTTTGGTCGCTCTGCCTCTGAAGACAAGGGCGTTGTTGATTCGGCATTTGTTACACGTCCAAGGCTCAAGGTTATTAAAGACCAAGGCCAAAGCGGTAAAAAAACTTGCGGAGAACGAGCGGACTTTGAAAGGCGTTACCAAGAGGCTCTTTATCACTCTGCAACGTACACCGTACAGGGGTGGCGACAAAGTGATGGAAGTCTGTGGAAAGTCAACTCTGTGATTAACGTAGTTGATAAACTATTAGGCATAAAAGATAGTTTATTAATTTCTAGCTTATCGTTTTCTTTGACGAATCAAGGGTCTACTACATCCCTCACGGTAGTCGGTCGAGACGGCTATACGAGAGAAATCAAGAGCAACGCAAAGGAAACAGACAAGTCAGCAAATCCGTGGGCAGGGGTTGTCAAATGACGAAAACGATTCTTATGCTTGTATCGCTTTTATCTTTGCAAGGTGCGTGCTTTGCTAATGTTGTGTGTGATGAAGCAGGATGGAATGAGTTCGGCACTTGGTCTACTTGTCTGAAGTGGCATAGAGAAGCTGGTGTTCCAGAAGGTCGTAGGCCTGTTGATGCAAGGCGCGTTGGTCAAATCGAAAAGGTTGAAAAGAACCTTGACGGCTCCGTAACCGTTTGGCGTCACGGAAGCCCTGATACCGAAGAGTGGGAGCAAACAAACGAAACGACTTGGGAGCGCACCCGTTAATCAATCCGCAAAATCATTCGAGGCGATCACAGAAATGTGGTCGCTTTTCTTTTATGAGCAAACTTGATGATTTCATGGCTCGAGGCGTTGTCACTCTTGCCGATGGTGAAAAGAAGATGCGTGTGGTTCAAGTTCGTTTACTTGCTGATGAAGTAAGAGACGACCTTGAGCACGTTGAACCTTATGGTTTCACGTCAGAACCTTTGCCAGAAGCGGAAGCTTTTGCGCTTTTCTTTGGTGGTGACCGGTCTCACGGGGTTGTTTTTTGTGTCGCTGACCGTCGTTACCGGCTGAAGCCTCTCAAAGGTGGCGAGGTTGCACTCTATGACGACCTTGGGCAGAAAGTTCACTTGACGCGCTCAGGCATTGAGATCGAAACGCCGAAGACTTTAACTGCGACGGTTGGACAAGGCGCAACCGTGAAGGCCGCTTCGGTGTTGATCGATTCCCCGACCTCAACCTTTACTGGTGACGTCACGATCCAAAAGACGTTATCGGTTAGTAAGAAGATCACGGGCTCGGGTGGCTTGGCTGTCAGTGGTGGCGGTGGCGCTACGGTTAGCGGTGATGTTGTGGCGGATGGCATTAGCTTGAAGTCGCACGTTCACACAGAGCAGGGCGATGGCGCAGACACTTCCGCACCTAAGTGAGGTGACGATGGAACTAATGATCAACGGTCAGGAAGCCGACCTTTCTGACTTTCAGGCTGATGAGCTGGCTCAGGCTGTGCTGATCAGCCTTTTTTCGTGGCGCAAATCAGAAGTTGACGATGGCATCAAGGCACCGAAGCGACAAGGTTGGTGGGGCGATACGTTTGCAATCGTTCAAGGTGACCGTATCGGTTCGAGGCTTTGGCTCTTACAGCGTGAGAAGTTAGTGCCAGATGTATTGAGACGCGCTAAGGACTATGCAGAGCAGTCGCTGCAATGGCTGATTGAAGATCGCATTGTTGAGCGCGTCGTTGTCGAAGCAAACCGCGGCGGCACGAATCAGCTAGACCTGCACGTGACTTGCTACAAGCCTCACAGTGAACGCGCTTTTGATGCGGTTTTTAAAGATATTTGGGGTTAGATATGGCGTTTGAAAGACCAACTTTGCCTGAGCTTATCGCTCGCGTGCAAAGCGACGCGGAAAGCAGGTTAGGAAAAAAGGCGATGCGCTGGACGCTTATCCCTGTGTTGAGCCGTGTCATCGCTGGCGTATCGCACACCCTTCATGGGCATATTGCTTTTGTACTTCGACAGATCTTTAGTTCAACGGCTGAAGGCGCATACCTTGAGCGTCGTGCATCGGAGTACGGGATCTATAGAAAACAAGCAACGCCCGCTGTCGGGACTGTTACTTTTACAGGCACTGGCGTAGTACCTGAGGGTGCTCAGATACAAACGGAAGACGGTGCGGTTTACGTTACTACTGCTGACAGCGCTGAAGGTTCAGCACCAATTAGTGCAGCTGTTGCCGGTAAGGCAGGTAACGCCGACGCAGGCATGGAGCTCACGTTAGTTTCTCCGATCGCGGGCATTCAGTCTGTATGTGTCGCCAGTGAACTTACAGGCGGTGCTGATGCTGAAGATGACGAAGCGTTAAGAGAGCGACTTTTGTACAGACAGAAGACGCCACCGAAAGCGGGCACTAAGGCCGACTACGTAAAGTGGGCGTTAGAAGTACCCGGCGTTACGCGTGCATGGTGTTTTCCGAAAGAACTAGGTCAAGGTCACGTTACTGTGCGCTTCATGACCGACGGCATGACAGAAAACGGCGTGCCTAATGAAACGATGATCAAAGCGGTTACGGATCACATCACTGAAGAGATGCCTGTGACTGCTGTTCTGCACGTCGTCGCTCCAGTGCCTAAGAAGCTTGATATGACGATCGATATCCTTCCGGATACGTCTCAGATCCGTAAGAAAGTTGAAGGCGCAATAGCTTCAGCAATCTACGTTGAGGCTGAACCCTCAGGCGCAATTCTCTTTACTGCGCTTGATCGTGCAGTTGCTAGTGTGTCTGAGATTCAAAGTTACCGCATTACAGTGCCTTCCGACGATATTGCTTGTGCTAAGGGAGAAATCTTCGTGCCAGGCAAAATCACGTTTGTGTGAGGTGACGCATGGGACTTTATGAAAAGGACTATGAGCATCTAGTTAATACCTTGTTGCCGAGAGGCTTGATTTGGAACCGTAAGAAGGGTGGAGTTTTAGATTCCATCCTTTTTTCTTTATCTAGCGAGGCGGCACGAGTTGACGCTCGAGCACGTGCGCTGATTGAAGAGTCAGACCCTCGTACGTCGGTTGAAGAGATAGAGCGTTGGTTCGCTGACCACGGGATTCCTAGCGAGTGTGTTGCCGCGATTGCTGATCCATCTCTTGAACAGATGCGACAAGAGCTGATAGCAAAGATCACGTCGAACTCAGGCCTTACTGCGAAGTACTTCGAAGAGCTTGCGAAAGTGCTCGGCTACAAAGTAGTCGTCACAACTTTTACAGAGCACGACGTTGAGCATGACGTTGAATCGCCACTGACTGACGACCGTTGGATTCCAGTTTTCACGATGGGAATCACGATCGATGCGACTTCAGGCTTTGATGAGCTTACGACTGAGTGGTCTGTAGAAGAGCCCCTTGCGAGATGGGGAAATTCTTTGCTTGAGTGCCTGATAAGAGCTTTGGCTCCGGCGCATGTAGAAGTCATTTTTATGTATGAATGAGGGTGAAAATCATGGGGATTAAAGGTTTTTGGGGCGCTGGTGCAGTTGATACGCCTCCCGATTTGTCTACGCTAACTTCCGAAGGCTATCCGACCTCGGGCGACCCCGCTAAAGGTATTCCGGCTACAAAGCCTCGCGCTGCTTGGTACTACCTGATCGACCAAATGCGCTCGAGTCTTGTAAAAGCGGCAGGCATTACACCGAAGCCGGACGCAGATCAATTTTTAACTGCTTTGAAGTCTTTGAACTGGATCGACAACAAGAAGATTCCAGGCACCAAAATCGCTGACAGTGCGATTAGCACTGAAAAGATTGTTGCTGGCGCAGTAACGTACGAAAAAATTTCAGCTGGTATTTTTGCAACGTCTCAGAACGTTGATGAGGGTACGCCTCGTTTGATCGTGACGTCCGATGTGCTACTTGCGGTTCTTCAAGCACTTTTGCCCGCCGGCGTAATTATGTTCTATGCTGGTACCGTTGTTCCTAACGGATGGTTGGCGTGCAACGGCGGCGTATACCCACGCGCGAAGTATGCGCGTTTGTTCTCTGCGATCGGCACAAGATATGGTGCCGGCGACGGTTCGACGACTTTTGCAATTCCGAAAGCGCACCATCAAGTTCTTGAGGCTACTACGACGATCTCGGAAGTCGGTCAGGTCATGGAAGCGGGACTACCTGACATTACAGGTTTAGCTAACTTTGTCGACATGGGTAGGTCGCCATCGGTAAGTGGAGCGTTTTCTTTCGATCGCGTATACACCGATAATCACATCCTGTTTGAAACAAGTCCCGATAAATGGAAAGCCGTAGAAAACTTCCGCTTTAAAGCATCTAAAGATTCACCTTTGCACGGCAAATCTACAACCAATCAGATGGCCAGTCTTAGGCTTCTAGCGATCATCAAGTGGTAGCCCTGACATCGTTGGTGTGGTTGGCTTTAACTCACAAGCGACTACTGCAGACGGTGCGTTTGCGATGCTCTCAACAGGTTCGACGTACGTAGGCGGTGAAATCAATCCGAATCTAAATAAGAACGTAAAATTCACTGCCAGTTTGAGTCATGCAGCTTATAAAAACAGCACAACAGTCCAAATGTCGTCGCTAAGATTGCTTGCAATCATAAAGTCCTGACATCAATGGCGGCTTTGGCTATGTCGTCTGGACTAAAGAGGTCAGAGGCGCTTATAAAGTCGGTGTATCCAACCCTCAAACTGTTAACCGCAACGTAGTGAATCAAGGGGCTGAGAGTGTTGGTTGGGTAGACTTTCAAGCCTCTCTTGACTCACCTGTTTACGGCAAGTCCAACACCGTCCAAACTAATGCTTTAAGGCTATTAGCCATTGTGAAGTATTAGTCCTGACATTAGCGGCACTCAGCACACATGGGGTTGGGTAGTCAACCAAACTAGTACAGGTGCGCTATATCAAACGGGTGCTCAGGGACATCCTGGGTTAGGAACATCCCCTGCCAAAGATGACACGAAAGATACAATTGGCTTTTTAGCCTCTCGTAGCTCTTCGATCTTCGGCAGGTCTGATACGGTGCGTATGGCTTCGCTAAGAGCGTTAGCAATTATCAAAATTTGATGATTGCTATGAGTCTCAAACTTGCCATTTGGTTAGTATCGGATCGACCGAAAAGAGCTGATGAGGAACTAGCTTTAAATGCGATGGATTTCCACTTGTTGCCAGTAACCTGTGACTCGCCTGCCGCATTGGATTGCAGTGATCCGAAACTTAATGCACCAGATACTATAGTGTCTCTATCTGCTGAATAAATAGGGTACAGGTCACCTCTAATGTCAGGGCTATACCTTAATGATGGCTAGAAGCCTCAAAGCATTGTTCTGAACAGTGTTTGATTTACCATGCACGGCAGACACGCTAGAGGCTTTTATTTCAACACCAGTCGCATCGACTTGAATCACTTCGCCTTGTGGTGCCTTTACTGAGTAAGGACCAATTCCGCGAAACGCTCCGCTGAAACTATTAACGCCAAAGCGTGAATGCCCTTCAATGTCAACGCTAAATCGACCTGTAATGTCAGGGGCTAGGTTTTGATGATCGCAAGCATTCTCAGACTCGCGACTCTCAATTCGGAGCCTTTGTAAAGGGCATTTGATTTTGAAGCGTCAAAAGCTAACGTCACAGGGAACATTTTTAAGACCTCATTTTGGGCTTGGTATGCAGTTTGGACTGAATTAGGAAAATAAAATGCTCCGTATGGTGATTGCCAAGCCACACCACCTGCTGCCGCGACTGAACCCGTAATGTCAGGGCTTAGATTTTCACGATTGCAAGGAGACGCAAAGAGTCAGTTTGAAAAGTTGTACCTTTGTAAATTGCATTTGCTTTCGAGGCTTTAATCGTTATGTTTCCGCTACCAATTACGCCACCATCTTGTAAGGAGTGGTGCGTCTGCGGATTGAATGAGAGCGCACCATTTGATTCGTTGTTGATGCCACCTAGATGCCAAGCATAACCTTCGATGTCAGGTTATCGGAAGTAATCAGAGCCTCAGAAAAAAGGGCAATTTTTATGGCTGTGCTCGGCACAGTGTCTCTTACTATGCCGAAGCGGATAGTTTTCCTGTCAGACAGCTTTACTCAAGCAAAATGTCGGCACAGCGGGCACAGTCGAAAACGTAGGAGCACCACTGCTCCATCGCCTTTCTTCTAGTGTCTAAAAAATCGGATCTTTGATAGGCTCTTGATACAGCCGATCCTGTCAGATGAGCGAGACAGGCTTCGGCAGCGTCATACAATATGTTGTGGTCGGCTAACCACGATCTTGCGATCGATCTGCACCCGTGGGCGACGAGTTTTCCTTTGAGTTCACTGGCGTGAAGGAACTTAGCTAGTGTTTGCGAAGACATTGGCTTAGATCCTCCTGTACCGGCGAAAACGAATGAAGATTTCGGGTGTTTTGAGATACGCTTGGCTTCGCCGAGAAGGTAAAGCAGTTCTTTTGTGAGTGGCACTCTGTGCTCGCGGCGCTTTTTCATGATCTCAGCAGGAATGGTAAGAAGGTCTCCTTCAATCCAGCCCCAACGAAGTTTTGCAATCTCGCCTGGACGGAGCATTGAGCAAAGCGAAAAAAGAAAGAGTACTTGCATCTTTCGTGGGGCAGTGCTGAAAACTTGCATTGCCTTTGGTAGCTCTTGCCACTTTATCGCTGGCATTGGTGTGACTTCTGGAACGGCGTAGATTCTGCTAAGTCGTTCGATAGGATTGTGGTGGATGTAGCCAGCGCACACCGCAAGGTCAAGGATTTCACGACAGCGCATGAGCACTCTTTTGAGTGTGACTTGCTTGCCTGAGTCTTGAATCGGACGAAGCAACTGAATAATCAACGGTGCATTGATTTCATCAAGTTGCTTTGAACTTAGGGGGCGTAAGAGATAACGCTCAATCATTCGCCTCTCGTTCTTGTAGGACACGATGCGTCCTTTTTTCAAGTCGCACCATATGCGAAACGCATCACGAAAAACGAAGCCCTTAGGCAGTTCAAGCCCGAGGGCTTTTCTTTTTCTACGAACTACTTGACGCGCTTGCTTTAAAGACAGTTCAGGCCAGTGCCCTAGCAAAGTATCGGCCGATCTGCCTTGAAAGCACGTGCGCAAGTACCAAGCCTTCACGCCAGTTGGGTATACGCGAAGGGTTAAACCGTGACTGTCTGTCACGACATATCTTTTTTCACGAGGCTTTAGAGTCTCTATCCTTTTGGAGGTCAGCATGTCTGTTCCTGAAAATTCTTTGAAAGATGTCTACGCATACGACGCAGACGGCTATCTCGATGGCACAACCGTGTGGCAGGCTATCGATGGTGAATTTTGGCCTGTCCCTGATACGACAGATATCGTTCCTTGGGGCGCAGGTGAACAAGACAAGACTGTCTTTTATCGATTCATTGGCGGAAAGTGGACGACGGAAAAGAAGCCTACGTGCGCCGAAGATCTCGTTGGCGTGGTCGTCAGTCATACGAGCATGACGTCGCATGACATTGAAATGCGCGAGCTTGTTAAAAAGTTTGCTCAGACTGAAGGGTATCGCGAGAAGCGCGGAGAAGATCTTTCGTGGTCTATCGAAAAGATTCCAGAACTCACGCCAGAAGAAAAGCGTGCTCAAGCTGAGTCTCAAGTGCGAGTTAAGAGAGACGCTTTGATCTCTCATACTGACTACCTTTTGACACCCGATTATCCAATCACTCCAGAGGATATGTTAGCTGTGAAGGAATACCGTACGGCGCTTAGAGACGTGCCTCAGCAAGACGGTTTTCCTTTTGACGTTGTTTGGCCGGAATTGCCGTCTGTCTTAAAGAAGTGAGGTCGATATGGTTTATTTAAAGTGGACTCTCCAGGGATTGATCTCAATCCCGATGACGATCTTTGCCAAACTAATTTGTTGGCTTTTGCCGTTCTTTGTCGAAGAGGAAACGCGCAAACTGCCTAAGTGGCTGAGTTGGTTCGACACTCCGAATTCAACGTCCGACGGTGACCCTGCACATCAGCAAAGATGGCCAGGCACTGACAAATGGTCTACGTATAAACGACGTACCGCGTGGTACTGGCGCAACAGCGCTTATGGCTTTGACAGAAAGGTTCTTGGAGTTGAGGTCTACGGCTCTGACACTATGACTGTCGATGGCGTGGCAGATGCTGGTCGCAGGCCATTCAAGCCAGGGGCTTGCATGCGAAAGCTGTACTCGGCAGACGGGAAGTACAAGGCTTGGTTCTATTACTTCTGCATCACTTGGCCGTTTGGTCTGTTTCCTAAGCGGTGTATTAGGGGGAGCTTCGGTTGGAAATTGTGGTGCAAAGAACAGCAAGGACACGGCGTTGCGATGTGGACTGGCATGTGCAACCCGTTTTTTAATCGGGAGTAACCAATGTGTGATGAGCCAACTTCTCCAGTAAAACGCTTTGTTGCGACAGTGACGTCCGGTACCGCATCAGGTGCTGTGAAAGCTTCACCAGGTGTTGCTATCACTGGCATGTCTGTTTACGGGTATCCGGTTGAAACGTGGGTAAGCGTCCTTACGTGTGCGTACCTTCTTTTTATGATTGTTGGCTGTTTGCCGAAAGTTGTAGAGACGGTCTTATATCTCTATCGACTTGCACGACCAAAGCGAACAGAAACTGTCATACCGTTAGACAAGCGTGACGACCGTGTCGCAATGATCGAAGCCTTGTCAAAAGTTGCAAAGGAGAAAAAAGAGTGAGTCTAAGAAAAAGACTTGCCGTTGGAGCCCTGACGTTAAGCGCGTCGGGGCTTCTTGCTTTGGCAGGATATGAGGGCTATCGGTCTGAAGCTTACATTCCAGTTGAAGGGGATGTACCAACTATTGGTTTTGGCTCAACTGAAGGCGTGAAGATGGGCGACACGATTACCGTCACTGGTGCGCTCAACCGTCTGTACCGAGATGTTGGTGTGGCTGAGTCGGCTATTGACGCGTGTGTGATCGTGCCTCTGACACAAGGTGAATACGACGCTTACACATCGTTTTCGTTCAACGTTGGGAGAAAGGCTTTTTGCTCTTCTACGTTGGTTCGAAAACTTAACGCACAAGACTATGAAGGTGCTTGCGAAGAGCTAAAGCGGTGGGTCTATGCTGATGGCAAGAAAGTGCCTGGCCTCGTTCAAAGGCGTGATCTTGAGTATCAGATGTGCGTAGGTGGCCTATGAACTGGTTGAAGTTTGCAGGAATAGCAGTGGGCGCAACGGTGTTTTTTATTGGTGGCTATGAAGCATCTACCGTTGTTGCAGAAAGAGACATTGCCAAAATGCGCGAAGAATATGCGCAGAAAGCTCAATTGTTGGAGGCTGAGTATCGTGAAAAAGAAGCTTTATCAAAACAAGCAGTTGCAGACGCATGGGCGCAGCGTGATGCGGCCTATGCTCGCATGCGCGACTTGTCTGCTGATGCTAACCGGGTGCGCCTCGAAGCAGACGCAGTTAAGCGTAAGTTGTCCAGAGCCGGTGACGCTACCTGCAAGCGTGAGCGACAGCAAGTTGCCAGATGCGCAGAACTACTCGCGAGAGGTGGCGGACTACTTGAACGAGGTGTCGAGCTATCTCAAAGCATTGCAATAGATAAGGACGCAATTGTACGAATTGTGCAATGACATAAAACGTGCGTAAATGGGAAAATGATGTGCAAAACCGTGAAATCTGTGGTAATATTCGTTTTCTCTGAAGCGGGTGTCGTATAACGGCTATTACCCTAGCCTTCCAAGCTAGAGACGAGGGTTCGACTCCCTTCACCCGCTCCAAGCAAATTGCCTCGCAGTGACGCGAGGCTTTTTTATTTCTGAGGCAGTATTTCATCTGCCCACATCTGCATAACAGGGCGCCTTTGCTCGAGCAAATCTGAGCGTTGGTAGGCTCTCACTGTCTTTGTTTTCTGCGAATGACTTAGCGCTTTTTCGAGAAGCGTGTCATGAATCAAGTTCTCTTCTCCCCAGTCCCTGAAACTACTTCTGAAACCGTGCATCGTGTAATCCGTGCCTGAAACTTTTCGGAGCATCGTGCGAGGCGTATCAACTGACATAGCTCGCCCGGTGTAAGGTGACGGAAAAACAAAATCAGAAGATCTCTCTCTTTCCTTCAAAATTTCAATTGCTTGTTTCGACAAAGGCACGCGATGAGGCACGAGTGTCTTTGTTCTATTCATGTCTAGCGACCACGTTGCACTTTCGAGGTCGACTTCATCCCACGTCATGCTCAAAAACTCTTGTGCCCTAGAAGCTGTCAATATGCCGAAGAGGATTGCCGCATGAGACACGTGCTTAGTGTCGAGCTTGCTAACAAATTCTTTAAGTTCATCAAGAGGCATGGCAGCATGGTGAGATTCAACTTTGATCTTTGATGCTGCTGGCAAGAAAGACTCAAGGTTCGCCTTCCATCTAGCGGGGTTGGTCGTGCAATAGCCCTTAGAGATTGCGTAATCAAAGATGTTGTCCAGACGGCCTCTAAGCCTGTCGGCAGTTTCTGTCTTTGTTTCCCAAATAGGCTTTAATATGAGCAGGATGTCTTCTCTTGTGACGTCTTTGATATCTAAACGACCAATAACAGGAAAAGCATATGTTTCGATCGTTGATGTCCATTGAGCCGCATGTTTTGCGTTACGCCACTTTCTCACGCTCTGAAAAAGTTCAATAGCTTCACTGGCGACATCACGAAAAAGGTGAGACGATGCTTCACGCTTCGGCGCTCTTCTTTCCTCTATTGGGTCTTTGCCATCTGCGACCATCGTGCGGGCACGATCAGCAAGCGTCTTAGCGGCAGTCAACGTGATTGAGTTTGCAGAGCCTAACGACATGTCACGACGCTTGCCGTCGATTTGGTACCTAAAGGTCCATGTGCGCGAAGTTTCAGAAGATACGAGAAGGCTTAATCCTCCCCCGACAGAGTAACGTCCTTTGGGTAAGGTGCGCACTGTTTTTGATGTGACGAGAGCTTTCATGAGTGTGTACTAAAGTAGTTTTTAACCACTATACCTCATTCTTTACCACACTTCTTACCACACTCTACTTTCAAAAACGTGTCTACGATTTGTCATCAAATTTCAGCGATTTTCCTGGAATAGCCTCGAAACGCCTGAAAAATATTGAAATTGATAAGAAAAAAGCCAGAAGCTAACGCTCCTGGCTCGGTGTTTTGGCGGAGAAGGGGGGATTCGAACCCCCGAGGCCCTTATTCAGACCTGCACCCTTAGCAGGGGTGTGCATTCGACCTCTCTGCCACTTCTCCGCAGGGATCCTTCCAATGTTTTGCCGCGGTCGAGGCAGCGCACATTGGGATACTTGTCAATCAGACGCAGCATCGGATCAAATTTGCTTTGTCCTTCAAGTATCAGGGAAACGAAGCATAACACGAACTGAGAAAAAAAGCAAAAAAAACTTTAAAAAAGTTCGCGGACGTTTTAATTTCCTGAAAAAAGCGAAACCGCCGATGAATCATCGACGGTTTCTGAATAGGTGGTGCGGATGGCAGGATTCGAACCCACGACCCTCTGGTTCGTAGCCAGATACTCTATCCAACTGAGCTACATCCGCACTCGAGGATTTGAATCATACATACTTTCCCTAAAAAAAGAAAGTTTCATAATGTTACTAAATGTAAATAACGAGATGCGGGTGAATGTACTTTTGAAGAGGGGCTTGCGCTCAAGGCTATTTGCGTTAGACAGTTTTCTTAGCAATCAGTAAAATCTAGAGTTTATCGTCGCGTTGTTCATTGATGAAAGAACAACCGATAGCCCTCCACACCTTGCAAAGGAAAGAGACCTTAGGTCCAGCCTCAGCATGCATCCACGACTCAGCCTGAAAAATATCACCAAGCGATATCCCGGGATTGTTGCCAATGACAGCATCAACATGGATATTGCGCCCGGTGAAGTCCTGGCCGTTTTAGGTGAAAACGGCGCCGGTAAGTCCACCCTCATGAAAATCATTTACGGGTCTGTACGACCTGATGAGGGACATTTAGAGTTCGACGGTCAACCGCTCGTCATTGATAGTCCTGCCCAAGCACGTGCGTGCGGGATTGCTATGGTTCACCAACACTTTGCCTTGTTCGATACGCTCACGGTAGCCGAAAACGTTGCCTTGGGTCTTAGCGGTGGTCGTAGTACGGCTGAGATCTCTGCTGAAGTCGAAGCGTTAGGCAAAAAGTATGGTCTCGAGGTGGATCCTGCCGCTGTTGTGTATGAACTCTCGATGGGTGAACGTCAGCGCGTTGAAATTATCCGAGCCTTGATGACGAATCCTAAGCTTTTGATTTTGGACGAACCGACATCGGTTTTAGTGCCTCAAGCGGTGCGTAAGCTATTCGTGACCTTGCATCGCTTGGCTCAAGAAGGTGTGTCGATTCTCTTTATTTCTCATAAGTTGGACGAAATTCGCGAGTTGGCTGACCGTTGCGTTGTTTTGCGCGCAGGGCGCATTGTCTCGTCCGTCGACCCTAAAAAAGAAACAGAAGCCTCGCTTGCTCGTCTCATGATTGGGGCCGAGCCACCTGTGATTCGTGAGGCGAGCGGGACGCCCGGTGACACGGTCTTTGAATTAAAGCACGTGAATTACGAAGGCACGCTTCGTGTGTGCGGGATTGAAGACGTGTCTCTGTCTGTTCGCGCGGGCGAAATCGTCGGAATTGCTGGGATTTCTGGTAACGGCCAGGCGCGTTTGATGTCTGTGGCTGCAGGCGAAGCCAATGTGCCTGCCGATGCCGTCAAGCTTTTTGGCCAACCGGTGGGGGATTTAGGCACCCGTGAACGTCGTCGCTTAGGGTTGCGTTACGTCCCTGAACAGCGTTTGGGTCATGCGGCAGTGCCTGATATTTCTCTCCAGACCAATACCTATTTGACGGGCGACGGTCTTGTGAAGCATGGCTTCATTTTGGAAGACAAGGCACGCGCCTTTACCGAAACTATTATTGAACGCTTCCACGTAAAGACGCCGTCCTCACAAAAGAATGCTGGTAGCCTCTCGGGCGGCAACTTGCAAAAGTTCATTATGGGTCGCGAAATTCTTCAGAACCCAGGCGTCCTAGTGGTAAATCAACCGACCTGGGGTGTCGACGTAGGGGCCGCGGCCACGATTCGTAATGCTTTGATGCGATTGCGTGATGATGGCGCGGGTGTGTTGGTCGTCTCTGAAGAAGTCGACGAACTTTTTGAAATTTGTGATCGTATTGCGGTGATGTATCGCGGACATTTGTCGCCCGCGATGCCAAAGTCTGAAATGAATATTGAAATCGTTGGTCGTTGGATGTCTGGCCTTTGGCCGAATGGCCCTGCAAGTCAAGAAGGAGAAAAGGCATGAGTAAGACGTTCCCGATTGCGATGACGCCACGCCAGGAAGCTGCGCGTTATCTTCGATGGTTCTCCCCGCTTTTAGCGCTTTGCTTGACTGTGCTCACGGGCGGCATCATTTTTGCGGCCTTGGGTCAAGATCCGTTTGTGGCTTTGAAGACCTTCTTTGTGGCGCCGCTCGATAGTTTGCGCGGGTGGGCTGAAGTCGGTGTCAAAATGACGCCGCTACTCCTCTGTGCTGTCGGTTTAGTGGTTTGCTTTAGAGCTAATGTGTGGAATATTGGTGCTGAAGGTCAATTGGTTGCTGGTGCCATTGCGGGTGGTGCGGTTGCCTTGACGTGCGACAGTGGCATGGGACCATGGTTTGTGATTTTAGTCATGTTAGCTTCGGCCTTGGGTGGTGCGCTTTGGGGTGCTGTGACGGCGCTTTTAAGACACAAATTCCATGCCAACGAAATTCTTGTTTCGTTGATGTTGGTCTATGTGGCCCAATTTTTCTTATCTTGGGCAGTGCAGGGGCCGATGCGCGACCCGATGGGCTTTGGCTTTCCGCAGACCGCAATGTTTGAAAGCGGCGCACTCTTACCCATCCTTTTAGAAGGGACACGCTTACACGCTGGTGCCCTGATGGCCTTGATTGCGGCTTTAGGCATATGGATCCTGATGGACAAAATGGAAATGGGGATGGAATTCAAGATTTCTGGGATGGCGCCCTTGGCTGCACGCTATGCGGGTTATCGTCCTGGTCACTTGATTTGGCGCTCGATGCTCATTTGCGGTGCGCTCGCTGGTTTGGCGGGTGGTATTGAAGCTGCAGGACCATTGGGACAGTTAACACCTACGATTTCACCGGGTTATGGGTTTGCGGCCATTATCGTGGCCTTTGTGGGTCGTTTGACGCCGTTGGGTTGCATTCCTGCCGCGTTTATCATGGCGCTCTTTTATTTGGGCGGTGAATTGGCTCAAAGTCGTTTGGGCTTGCCGTCTTCAATTACGGGCGTCTATCAGGGGCTTTTGCTCTTTTTCATTCTCGCCTGCGACACCATGATTTTCTATCACTTCAAGTGGGTTGGCTTTAAGAAGGAGGCCGCCTGATGAGTCTCGTTGCTTCGATTATTTCGTCTACCCTCAATGCCGGGACGCCGCTCTTGATTGCGGCTGTGGGCATCATGATCCATGAAAAGTCTGGGGTACTTAACCTCGGGATTGAAGGGATTATGTTGATGGGGGCTGTCACTGGTTTTGCTGTGACCCACGCTACGGGCAGTTTTGCGCTCGGCTTTTTAGCTGGCATGGGCGTAGGGCTTCTTTTGGGGCTTTTGTTTGCTTTCTTTACGATTGGGCTTCGTGCCAATCAGTATGCCGCTGGTTTGGCATTGACGCTTTTTGGTACGGGTCTTTCGGCCTTTATGGGGCAACCCTTACAAGGGGCGGCATTGCCCTCACGTGCGCCTTTGGGGATCCCGGGGCTTCAAGATATTCCGTTTTTGGGTGAAGCTTTCTTCTCGCAGCATTGGTTGGTCTATGGCGCTTTGTTGATGCTCGTAGGAGTTTGGTACTTCCTCTTTAAGTCTCGTGCTGGTTTGATTTTGCGTGCCGTCGGTGAGTCGCCTGAGTCCGCTTTTGCGCTTGGCTACCCAGTACGCAAGATCCGTCTTTATGCCGTTGCCTTTGGGGCGACGATGGCGGGGTTGGCTGGTGCATATTTATCGCTTGTTTACACGCCGCTTTGGGTCGAAGGCATGGTCGCTGGTCGCGGTTGGATTGCTTTGGCACTTGTGACCTTTGCAACATGGCGACCTGCACGTGTGCTCGTTGGGGCTTATCTCTTTGGGGGCGTCACGATGCTGCAGTTTGCTGTTCAAGGGACAGGCATTGCAATACCGCCTCAGTTTATGGCGATGACCCCTTATTTAGCGACAATTTTGGTGCTCGTTTTGATCAGTCGTAACCCTGCTTGGATTCGCCTGAATGTGCCCGCGTCCTTAGGCAAACCCTTCGCGCCAAGAAGCTAAATTTGGACAAACTTTTGTAGGGCTAAGACGGTAGGCAAGACGCGCCGTCTTGGCTAAACTAAAAAGATACTCTTTTCATTTATACGTTTTTACTGGAGACCGACTTTTATGCAAAAACGTACTGCTTTCAAGCTCTGCATCGCAGGTGCCGCCGCCGTGTTGCTTACTGCCTGTGGTAAGGAAGAACCTAAGACCGCGCCGGTTGCGCCGGAAGCCAAACCTGCTGCTCAGGCCGCTGCCGAACCGATGAAGGTTGCTTTTGTTTATGTGAGCCCAGCAAACGAAGAAGGTTGGTCTTCTCAGCATGACCTTGCTCGTCAGCACGTCGAAAAGACGTTTGGCGACAAGATCAAGGTCACGTGGATTGAAAATATTCCTGAAAACGCTGACGCTGAACGCGTGATTCGTGACCTCGCTCAGCAGGGCAATAAGATGATTTTTGCCACATCCTTCGGTTACATGAATTCCGTCCTCAAGGTCGCCAAGGAATTCCCGGATGTCTACTTTGAACATGCGACGGGCTATAAGACCGACAAGAACGTGAAGAACTACACGGCTCGCTTCTATGAAGCTCGTTATCTCGCTGGTATGCTCGCTGCCGCGACGACGAAGACCAATGTCTTGGGTTATGTGGCCGCTATTCCAATTCCTGAAGTCTTCCAGGGTATTAATGCCTACACGATGGGTGCCCGTACGGTGAACCCGAACGTTGAAGTTCGTGTTGTTTGGACGTCTTCTTGGTATGACCCGGGTAAGGAAGCCGACGCCACGAAGTCCTTGATTGGTCAGAAGGCTGACGTGATCACGCATCACACCAACTCGACGGCTGTCGCCGCTACCTGCGAAGAAGCCAAGATCCCGGTCATCTCTTACCACTCTGCTATGCATAAGGCTGCGCCCACCATGCTCCAGGCTGGTGTGGTTCACCGTTGGGAAGAGTACTACACCAGTGAAATCCAGGCCGTTTTGGATGGTAAGTGGAACAATACGCCGGTTTGGGGTGGTTCCAACGTTCATATGATTGAACTCGCCGACGTGACGAAGAACGCGCCGAAGGAAGTGGCCGACAAGATCGTGAAGACCTATCAGAGCCTCGAAAAGGGTGAATTCCATCCGTTCACGGGTCCTGTGGTTTCTAACGAAGGGAAGGAAATGATTCCGGCTGGCAAGACCGCTACCGACGCTGAACTTCAGAACATGATGTACTTCGTCGAAGGTGTGGCCAACAAGGTGCCGACCCAGAAGTAATTTGCCGATCTTATCGGATGAAGAAGTGCGGCGATCGGTCGCACTTCGATGAGCCTCCTTTCTCATTTTGGATTGGAGGCTTTTCTTCGTCTTTGTGTAGCCAATTGCAAGTACCAAGAACGATTCAGTACTGTTGAAGTAATATCGCTCTTATACGCTTTTAGAGCAGCGTGCGATAAAGTTGATGTCTTGGAGGATCGTGTGAACGACCATTTTTCCATCATTACCACCCTTGTGACCGGCTTTGGCTTAGCCTTAGTGTTTGGGTGGTTAGCCGAACGATTTCTAAAAACACCGGCATTGGTGGGCTATATCATTGCAGGTGTTGCAGTGAGCTTATTTCCGCTGTTGCCACCTGTTGACCACGGTGTGACGCAGCAGTTTGCCGAAATCGGCGTCATGTTGCTGATGTTTGGCGTGGGGTTGCATTTTTCTGTGGCCGACCTTGTGAAAGTCAAAGGCGTGGCTGTCACAGGGGCACTTCTACAGATGACCATCTCGGCTTCAGCAGGCACGGCAGTTGCTTTGCTCGCTTGGAGTTGGTCGTTACCCCTTGCGATCGTCTTTGGGATGACGTTGTCTTGTGCGTCGACGGTCGTGGTGATGAAAGCCCTTGAATTACGTCGTTTGACGAGCGCGCCAAGTGGACAGGTAGCCATTGGGTGGCTTGTGGTGCAGGACTTGGTGACGGTCTTCATCATGGTGTGTTTGCCGATTCTTGCCCAAGTCACGCAGGGTAGCGGTCCCATGGATCCTCGCGAAATCGTTGTATCGCTCTCCAAGACGATGCTCGGTTTGGTGATTTTTGTCGCGAGCATGTTGATCGTGGGGCGCCGTGTGTTTCCGTGGATTTTGCAACGCGTGGCCTTGGCGGGCTCTCGAGAACTCTTTACGCTGTGTGTCTTGGCTATTGCTATTGGGATTGCCTATGGTGCGGGTGCGATCTTTAACGTGAGTTTCGCGTTGGGTGCCTTCTTTGCAGGCATGGTGATGCGTGAGTCGAGTTTTGCGCATCGAGCAGCCAAAAACTGTTTGCCGCTACAAGACGCTTTCGCGGTGTTGTTCTTTGTGTCAGTGGGGCTCATGCTTGATCTCAAGGTCTTCGTCGAAGAGCCGCTCGCTGTGATCGGGGTCGTCTTGATCATCATGGTGATCACGAGTTCCGTGTCAGCCTTTTTGGTGATGGCTTTGGGCTGGCCCTTAGATACGGCGCTGGTGCTTGGTGCTTGCGTCTCTCAGTTGGGTGAATTCTCGTTTATTTTGTGTGGTCAAGGGATTGCTTTAGGGATCGCTTCTGAGCGTACGATGAGCTTAATCGTGGCGGCCTCCATTATGACGATTGCTTTAAATCCGTTGATGTTTGCCGTGGTGCCGCGCGTTCGTCACTTTTTAGTGGGGCATGGCAAATTCTTCCGTAAGGCCGCGATGCGTGATTCGCCACTAGCCTCTAAAGTGGCTGGGCCAGCGAATGTGAAGGGGCATGTGGTCATTGCTGAAGTAGGTGAAGTCATTGCCACGGTTTTGCCGAAGTTAGAGGCGAGCAACATCAACTCCGTGTGCTTTGTGCCTAACGAAAAAGAAATCCCTGACGGGATGAATGAATTGAAGCACTGCTCTCTCATTGTGGGTGATCCATCCGATCCGATTTTGATGGTGAAGGCGCACGTGATGTCCGCGTCTTTACTGGTCTTACCTTCGGCCGATACGGTGGTGAATCAACATATTTTAACGGCTGTGCGTGGGCTCAAAGAAGATTTGCCGGTCATCGTTCGTGTGGTGCATCCTGATGATGTAGAGGTGTATAAAAACGACAAATACGTGACCGTCATTTGTGACGTAGCCATCGCTTCGACGACCTTGGCGAACTTGATTCATGAGACCTATGGTTTGCCACCGACGGCCTTGAAGAGTAATGATGATGACGACGATGATGCGTTGACGCCCGAAGAGCAAAAAGAACTCGAAGAGGCTAAGCGTGAGTCTGATCTTGCCGAAGTGATTCGCGCCAAACTTCATCAGGTGAAGATGCCTGAGGGGCCGAAGATCAAAATGCCGGAGATCAAAGTGCCGCCTGTTAAGGTGCCTAAGATCAAGATGCCAAAGTGGCACTTACCGAAGTTCTCGTTACCCGAAGTATCGATTAGCATCAAAAAGAAGACTTCAGAGGCGCCTAAGTCTGAACCCAAGGATGTGGCTACGGCAGCATCAAAGGCTGACGTGACGCCCGCAGTGCCCCCTGAAGGAAAGCCCGAGACGAAGGATAGCGTTCAAGGACAATAAAGCATGACAACAGAGACACTTTTGATGGTGGTTGCGCTCCTTTTGGTGGGACTCATTGGCGCGGTTGCTTGGCTCATTGTACAGGTGCGTTTATTAAACCTCATGCATGACGAGCGTGCGCGACGCGACGAACAAGATGAAATCATCGAAGCGATTTTGACGGGCGTTCGTGGCGAGCGCCAAGAAGGGCAGATGGCTTTGGCAAGTGTTGAGCGTAACCTGAGTCAAGCTATGGCCAATTTGACGGCTTTTGTGATGGATCAGCAACAAAAGAGTGCGACTGAAGTGCGTACCTTGAACGAGACGGCACGTCAGTCGTTGGCTGAAACGCGAGAAGTGATGCATCGACAGTTAATGGAACTTCAAACGTTGGTTGACCAGCGCTTTGCCCGCATCATTGAAGCCAATGCGCATGCGAGTGAGCATTTAGGTACGCGCTTAGAAGGAAAGTTTAACGAGATTCGTACGACGGTCGACGCAAACCTCGATAAAGTGCGTACAGCCAACGAAGTGAAACTCGAAGAAATGCGCGCGACGGTTCAAGAAAAGCTGGATCGCACTCTAGCCGATCGTTTGACGGCAAGCTTTAAGACCGTGGACGAAAAGTTAGGCCTTGTGCAAACAGGTTTGGGTGAAATGCGTCAGATGGCTGCGAGTGTGCGTGACCTCAAGGGGGTGCTCACGAACGTGAAGACGCGTGGTACCTTTGGTGAAACGCAACTTGAAACGATCCTGAGTAACATCTTGACTCCCAATCAGTTTGGGGCGCAGGTGCGAGTGATACCTGGGAGCAACCAAGTGGTTGACTTTGCGGTAAGAATGCCAGGCGCCGAAAGAGATGTGCCTTGTTGGTTGCCGATTGATTCGAAGTTCCCGGTTGAAGACTATGCTCGCCTATTAGAGGCTGAAGATGCCGCCGACGCGACCAAGGCCGCTCAAGCGCGCAGTGGCCTAGAGAAAGCCGTTTTGGTGCAGGCGAAGTCCATTCACGATAAGTACGTGAAGCCACCCTACACGACAGAATTTGCAGTGATGTATTTGCCTAGCGAAGGGCTTTACGCTGAAGTCATTCGTATTCCTGGGCTCTTTGAACGTCTGCAACGTGACTATCGCATCACGCCGGCAGGTCCCACCGTGGTGAGCGCGTTGATTAATAGTTTGCAGATGGGCTTTGTGACCTTGGCACTTCAGGAGCGTAGTAGTGAAGTCTGGAAGGTGCTTGGTGAAGTGAAGGGTGAATTCTTGCAGTTTGCCGATGGCTTTGCGAAGGTGCAAAAGAAATTTAGTGAAGCGCAATCGAGTCTTGATGCGATGAAGACGCGCCAAAACGTCATGCAAAAGAAAATGAGCGCGATTGAAACCGTCGGTTTACTCACAGAAACAACTCAAACGATGTCATTAGGCGAGAAAAAACCTGAGTCTGACACCGATCGGGCTTCCCAAGGGCTAAACTAAGCCTATGCCTTTCAAAAGGCCAAATAAGGAGAAAAACATGAAAAAGATTGTGCTTGCCGCCATGATTGTGAGCGGTGCCATCGTACTTGCAGGCTGTAACACCGTCGCGGGTTTCGGCACTGACCTTAAGAAAGGTGCTGAACATGTCGGTTCTGCACTCGAACGCGCAGGGAGTAGTGGCGGCGGTTCTTCGAGCCAAACCTCAAACCAATCCCCAGCTAAGTAACTTTAGAAAAAGCAGTGATTTCGCTATGAGGTCACTGCTTTTTCTTTGGTCAAATAGAACGCCGACTATGCGACAAAAACAAAACGCCCTCGATTTCTAAGGTTGAAATCGAGGGCGTGCATTTAGATGCTAAAGAACGTTATTCTTTGTTGGTTGTCGTGCGAGAGCGACGGCGGAAGCGATTGCGAAGCGACCCTTGACGACGATGGTGCGTCGGACGACGGTCGTTTTGTTCTTCTGGCGTCGGCGCTTCAACGACGGGCTTGGGTGCGAGTTCACCAAACTCAGGTGTGAGACCTTGCGTAAACTTCGTGTCGTAGTCTTCCAGGGCGCGACCTACGAGCTTCGAGAGACCAATCAAGGCAATGACGTTCGGAATGACCATCAAACCATTAAAGAGGTCGGCGAGCTCCCAAACCAGGGTAACGTGCAAGAAGGAGCCGAGCATGATGAAGCCTAAGACGAGCACGCGGTAGACCGATACCCAACGAACGCCAAATAGATACTTGACGTTCTGTTCAGCAAAGAAGTACCAACCAATGATGGTTGTGAAGGCAAAAAAGAGTAAGCAGGTTGCTACGAACCCGTTACCGATCGAGCCTAACCCCAGTGTAAAGGCCTTTTGCGTGAGCGAAATACCCGTCGTCGTTCCGTCGAGTGCGCCTGTGCAAAGAATCACGAAGGCGGTCATTGTGACCACGATGAAGGTGTCAAAGAAAAGACCGACAACCGCAGCCAAACCCTGCTCGGCTGGATGACGAACACGAGCGACAGCGTGTGCGTGCGGAGTCGAACCCATCCCAGCTTCGTTAGAGAATAGACCGCGCGCCACACCATAACGAATCGCTTCTTTGATACCAGCTCCAATCACGCCACCAGTGGCAGCGACCGGGTCAAAGGCACCGACGATGATCATTTCAATGGCCTTAAAGACGCCATCCCAGTTCGTAAAGATGATGGTGAGCGACCCGATGATGTAGACCACAGCCATGATGGGCACCATCTTTTCTGCAAACGAAGCAATGCGACGAATACCACCAATGAAGATGAATCCAGCGAGCATAAAGACCAGAATGCCAGACAACCAGGTCGGCATACCAAAGGCCGTCTTGAAGGCGTCAGCAATGGAGTTTGCCTGCACCATATTGCCCACGAAACCGAGCGCAATGATAATGGCGACAGAGAAGCAGGCCGCTAAGGTCTTGTTACCCAAACCTTGGCTGATGTAGTAAGCGGGACCGCCCGTGATATGGCCATGTGAGTCACGTGTGCGGTAGATTTGCGCGAGCACGGCTTCGGCAAAGATCGTGGCCATCCCAAAGAAGGCCGCAATCCACATCCAGAAGATGGCACCAGGACCACCCATGGCAATGGCTGTGGCGACACCAGCGAGGTTACCCGTGCCCACCTGAGCAGCAATGGCCGTGGCGAGCGACTGGAAGGAGGACATCCCGTCTTTGTCGGCCTTTTTGCCAAAGAGGTTGATGCAACCGAAGACTTGCTTCATCGCTTTGGTAAAGCGGCGAATTTGTACGAAGCGAAGCTTCCACGTAAAGTAAATCCCCGTTCCTACTAAGAGCGGGATGAGGCAATAAATGCCCCAGAGCAGGCTATTAATGCTCTGCACAATGTGTGTGGCTTGATCCACGATAGAACTCCCGATGATGCTTGAATAGGGCACAACGTGCGTGACGTTGGCCATTAGCTTGTTTTTGTTTTGGCCGGGCGGCAGGATGCGGACACTAGGAAACGACCCTGCAATAACGATGTATATATAAAGAAAAGGCCCGGTCTCGAGACCTCAGGAGGAACCCGAAATGCCATTGTACGCGCGCATCGGTCGAGTGAGCTATGGGCGACTAACGTAAAGAGGGGATCGCAGATTGCTTAGAAAATAACAGTGCCTTTTTAACGAATTGCCTTGAAGGCCTTGTGTCATAGACGTAAGGCTTGTTTTGATGTGTATCAATAACAAGGGTTTTCCAAGGCTTGAGACAAGCGTTTAAACGCCAAACGACGCATATCGATTACAATGTTCGGCCTTTAATTGCCTTTTTTTGGGAGTAAAGCATGCTTCGCAAATTCATGCGCGGTGCTATTTATGTGGCTTTTGCGATGGTGGCCCTTTGGGTACTCGTTAACGTGGTCGCGATGGTTCGTTACGCGATCAGTTAAGACTACTGTAGTTTAAGAGCAATAAAAGCTGCGGGTACGCCGTCTGGTTTTACGGTGATCGTGCCATAGCGTGCCATCTTTTTACCGGCTTTGAGCACCAACTTATCTTTGGTGACCAATAAAGGCGCTTTGCCAGCGAGCGTCAACACTAAAAACTTCTGATCCAATGGATCGCGACAACGCACACTGATATGGTCTTGGGCGGTAGCAATCACTGTGTTGTCGATATGTGCCGTTTGCTGGCACCAGGCTTTGACCGCTTCGATGGCCTTGGTTTCATCGCCTAAAAAGTGAGGTCGAGAAAGGACTTCAGCGAGCTCAATGATGGTTTCTTCGTCACGAAGGACGGTAATGAGACCTGTGTCCAAAGCTTGGCGAATCGGCTCGGCCTTAGGGTCGTGCCAAAAAATCAGATCGAGGATGACGTTTGTGTCAAGCACAATGGGGCAACCTTTGATCGGTTGACAAGGGATCGTAAGACAGTCAGTGATAACACTGTGGCGCAAGGTTTCAGTGAGACTCATAAGTGGGTATTCGGGAAAATTCCGTCTTCTAATGAGGAGCAAGTCCTCAAAAATGTGCTAATTTTATCGAACGCGACAATTTTTCGCGCAGTTGATGAGAATCGACTTGCTTGTCGCGCTCCGAGCATCCGCGGGTCGGGTGCTTTCTTCTTGTACCACAATGGAATTTTTGCTTGATCCGACCATTTGGGTGGGTCTGATTACCCTAATCGTTCTTGAAATTGTTCTCGGGATTGACAATCTCGTTTTCATTGCCATTATTGCCAAAAAGTTGCCGGCCTCTCAGCAGGATAAGGCGCTTTATATGGGCTTGGGCCTTGCGCTCGTGATGCGCTTGGGACTTTTGTCCATCATGTCTTGGCTTGTCGCACTCACCGACCCTGTGTTCTCGATCTGGGAACATCCTTTCTCTCTGAGAGATTTGATTCTGTTGGGCGGTGGTCTCTTCCTTCTTTATAAAGCCACCACTGAACTCCATGAGCGTCTTGAGGCGTTGCCTCATACGGAAAGCGCTTCGCAAGGCAAAGCCGGTTTCTGGTTTGTGATTGCGCAGATTCTTGTCCTTGATGCTGTCTTCTCGCTTGACTCCATCATTACGGCTGTCGGTATGGTGGATAACCTTTACGTCATGATGACCGCTGTGGTGGTTGCCATGATTGTGATGATTGTTGCAAGTCGTCCGCTCACTACGTTTGTGAATTCGCATCCGACGGTGGTTGTCCTTTGCTTGTCGTTCCTTTTGATGATTGGTTGTAGCCTCATTGCCGAAGGTTTGGGCTTTCATCTGCCAAAGGGTTACCTCTACGCTGCGATTGCATTCTCGATTCTTATTGAGTTCTTTAATCAGTTGGCTGCACGTAATGCGTCGAAGAATCTGGCTCGCGTGCCGTTTCGTGAACGTACGACCTCAGCGATTGTACGTTTGATGTCTCGTACGCCGCCGGTCAAAGATGAAACCGTGACAGAAAACGCGTCTGAAGGTGTTGAAAGCTTTGCCCAAGAAGAGCGACATATGGTCGAAGGTGTCTTGACCTTGGCTGAACGAAGCATCAAAACCATCATGACACCGCGAAGCGAAATTGCTTGGTTGAATGTGCGTCGTAGTTTTGAAGAAAATATGAGCCGCGTGAAGGATATGCCGCACAGCAGCTTCCCGGTCTGCGACGGTACGCTCGAAAACGTGATCGGTGTGATTAAGGCCAAGGACTTTATTGGCATGGCACCCGATTCGAAGGCATTGGCTGAACGTGCGAGCAAACGCCAGCCGCTGACGGTGCCCGAAACCATCAACGTGATTCGTTTGATGCAAGACATCAAGAGTTCTCAAAGTTCTTTGGTGTTGGTTGCCGACGAATTTGGAGTGATCCAGGGCCTTGCGACGGCACATGACATTCTTGAAGCCATTGCTGGCGACTTCCCAGATGAAGGCGATCGTCTCTCGATTGAAAAGGTCGACGGTGGTTGGAGTGCTGAAGGGAGTGTTGAACTCTTTTTGGTCGAACAAACCTGTGGTGTCGATGACTTAAAGTGTGACGACGGCGACTACGTGACCTTAGCTGGGTTGCTTCTTGATCGCTGGGGGCGTTTACCACAAAAGGGTGAGCGCCTTGAAGAGTCTGGCCTCATCTTTGAGGTGACTGAAGTGACTCGCAATCGTATTGAACGCGTCAAGATCACCAAAGCGCCCATCGTCGAAGAGAGCGAAGCTTAAAGCGGCATTCTCCTGATTTGATTGCTTAACTAAACAAGGCGGCCTGATTTTCAGAGCCGCCTTTTTGTGTCTGTACTCACGAATGCTTGAGGGCTTTTGTCAGCGTCGAAAGTCCTGCTGAGTGCTGTTTAAAGCAATCAAGAAAATTGGACGTTTGGTGTAGGCAAAGATACGTGTGAGTCGCTATAGTGTTTGAAACACTTGCAACATTTGCACCTTATTCAAGGAGGATCGCGTATGGACATGCTCAAAGTTATTCGTGAACGCTACACTACCAAACACTACGATGCGACGCGTCGTGTGAGCGATGAGGATATGGCCGATTTGCTTGAAGTGTTGCGTCTTTCGCCTTCGTCCGTGAATGCACAGCCGTGGCACTTTTTTGTGGCAGATACTGAAGAGGCGAAAGCCCGTTTGATGCCAGCGATTTTGGACTTTAATCGTCCTCGCGTCGCTGATGCGAGTCATTTGATTGTCTTTGCCGTACGCAAATCGATCGATGAGGCGTATTTTGAACGCTTATTGAAGCAAGAAGTAGCCGATGGTCGCGTTGCCCCCGAAGACCTCGATAAGAAGATTGACGCGGGTCGACGTCATTTTGTCGGGCTTCATAGCGGCACTGAAGAAGAGTTGGTGAGTTGGGAAGCGCGCCAGGCTTATATCGCGATGGGCTTTTTGATGTTGGCTGCCGCCGAACGTGGTATTGATTCGACCTGTTTAGAAGGGATCGATATGGCCAAGATGGACGAATTGCTTGGCTTAGAAGTCAAGGGTTTACGTACTGTGGTGGCCTTAAGCCTTGGGTACCGCTCTGACAACGACAGCAATGCGGCGCGTCCTAAGTCTCGCTTACCGTTAGACGAAGTGGTTACGGTGATTAAATAGCCTCTCGTTGCTCGCTTTGGTTTCTTAACTAGACACATTGAAACGGTCTTCTTTAAAAGAAAAGAAGGCCGTTTTTTCGTCGAGTTTGATAGACTGTCACTTCATAGGTATGCCATAGGTTCGGCCTTCTTTGAAAGTTTTATAGGTTCATTCATGAAAACACGTCTCCTCATTCTTTTTGCTGCATTAATGCCGCTCGTTAGTCAGGCGGGTGAACCAAGCGAGCTCGAGTTGATGAGAGATAAAGCGCAAGCGGTGTTAGACGATCATGGGTTTTATGAAACCTGGTCGAAGCCCGGTGCCTTGGATACAGTTGATAAAGCAAAACGCGCCCAAAGCGAAGCTAAGCTTGAACTTCAGCGTGTCGATGACGCGTTTGGTGCCATGAAATATTGGTGTAATTCACGTTTTTTCGTGAACGCTTGTATTGATGAGGCACGTGAAGCACAGCACGTACGTAAGCGTGAAATCCGCGAAATTAATCTCAAAGCAGACGACGTAATTCGTACGGATCGCACGGTGCGTACGCAGCAGCGTCAAGCGGAGCGTGAACTCCAGCGAGGCCCTGTGGGCATGACGTCGTCAGCCCCAAAGCCTGTACCTCATTTGGGTAAAACCGCAGAAGACGTTGAAAAAAATAACAGCAAGGCCGAAGAGCGCCGATTAAAAGAAGAAGCGAATTTGCGTGCCTATGAAAAAAAGCAACGTGAAGCCGCTGAACGCGCCAATAAGCTACCCGAACCCGCTCGTATGAAGGCTCGTGAACCGCAGGCGCCAACGATGCCGCAAGGTACACCCAAGACGGCCGGCAAAGATCATGTCGAGAATGATCAGGCGACCATGGATGCGCGTCGCGCTCAAGAAGAAGTGAACACGCAGGCTTATGAGCAAAAGCAGGCCGATGCTCGAGCACGTATGGCTGAAGCAGAGGCCGCAGCCGCGAAGCGCCGTGCAGAACGAGAAGCGCGTCAAAAGTCCTTTAATGAGACCTTGAAGGCGCGTCGTGAAGCGCAAGAGCGCTATGAAGAGACGAAGGGTAAGCGAGAATCGGGTCTTGAACGGTTCTTCTAAGTTGAGTGTTGTTTAAGGAAAGGGCATGTCGACAGCGCGTCGAGATCCACGTTTATTTGATCCATTAATTCCACTCGCTGAACGCGTGAATCTGGCCTTTGAAACAAATGGGCCACTATCTCGAGCAGTGAAAGGGTTTCGTGTACGCGAAGGGCAAAAAGAATTTGCGCTTGAAGTTTGCCGTGCGGTGAACGACAAAAGTCAGCTAGTTGCTGAAGCGGGCACTGGGACGGGTAAAACATTTGCTTATTTGACGCCAGCCTTGTTGGCTGGGCAAACGTGTGTGATCTCAACGGCCGGGAAGTCCCTTCAAGATCAGCTCTTTACCAAAGACTTACCCGCATTGCGCGAGGCTTTAGGTATTCCCCTCAAGATTTCGTTATTGAAGGGGCGCGCCAATTACATCTGTCTTTATCGTTTAGAGTTGGCACGCTCGGGCAACAGTTTGCCAGAACAAAATTCCTACGAAAAACTTCGCCGCATTGAACGCTTTGCGGCGGTTTCTTCGAGTGGTGATCGCGCTGAACTCCCTGATGTCCCTGAAGACGATCGACTTTGGCCTATGGTGACGAGTACCCGTGAAAACTGTTTGGGTAAAGAGCGTTGTCCAAATTACGAAAACTGCTTTGTGAAAAAAGCACGCGACGAAGCCATGGAAAGTCAGGTCGTAGTGGTGAACCATCATCTCTATTTGAGTTCGATGGCACTTAAGCGCGAAAGTGACGCCATTGATGGCATGCTTCCGCAAGCCGGGCTCACCGTGATCGACGAAGCACATCAGTTGCCTGGCATTGCCTCGAACTTCTTTGGCTCGAGCTTTTCGACCTATGATGTTGAAGATGTCTCGGTTGAGGCACGCATGATCGGTCGCACGAAATGTCGAGATGGTGCCGATTGGGAAATTATTTTTGATCGAGTCACGAAAGCCATCCGAGAACTTCGCTTAGCGGCTCAAACGATCGGTCTCAAAGAAGGCGACCGTTTTGCGGTTGAAGAGATTGAACGCTTTGGCGAATTGTCGCCAAGCTTCATTCGTTTGAGAGATACGTTCGTGGTGTTGGGTGATGCGTTGAAGGCTAATAAAGGGCGTGATGACGAACTCGATACACTCGCCGAGCGCCATGCAACCGTCTTAGACGAAATGACGCTTTGGATGGAAGTCTTGACGCAAAGTCGCGATGGCGTGCCGCCAGAAGACGTTTCGTTGATCGACACCGATAAAACCGATGACGACGCAATGAACGAAGGGAATGGCGCATCAGCGACGAAGCAAGATGCAAAAGTCAATCGTCATTTGGTTCGCTGGGTTGAAGTCTCTCAACACGGGATACGTTTTAATCAAACCCCATTAAGCTTTGCCCGTGAATTCGCTGAAATGCGTGAGCGTGAAGGCGGCGCTTGGGTCTTTACGTCGGCGACATTGAGTGCTGGCGGCGACTTTAAGCACTTTAAGGCAAGTCTTGGGATTGGTGAGTGCGTTGAACGCAGTTGGGAGAGTCCTTTTCAATATTGGGAGCAGGGGTGCTTTTATCTGCCGGTGATGCCGCCACCAGCGAACAACACCGAAGAACACACGGCCAATATGATCGATAAGGTTTGGCCACTCATTAATGCTGCAGGGGGGCGTGCCTTTATTTTGTGTACGTCGCTCGCAGCCGTTGATGAAGCAGCCAAACGCTTATCGGCTTTATTAGAAGCAAATGGTCATCCGTATCCTTTGCTTGTGCAAGGGGATCGACCTAAGATGCGTTTGATTGAGTCTTTCCGCTCACACGGCAACGCCATTTTGGTGGGTTCGATGAGCTTTTGGGAAGGTGTTGACGTCAAAGGGGATGCGCTGTCGCTCGTTGTGATTGACAAGTTGCCTTTTGCGCCGCCCAACGACCCTGTGAATCAAGCGCGTAGTCGAGCAATCAAAGAGTCGGGCGCAAGCCCCTTCTTTGTGCTTTCGTTGCCTGAAGCCATTATTGCCTTAAAGCAAGGGGCAGGGCGCTTGATTCGTAGCGAGGAAGATCGTGGGATGCTCGTGATTTGCGACACGCGTATCGTGCAAAAGGGGTACGGCAAATTGGTGCTTGATAGCTTGCCAGACTTTTACCGTACCCGTCGTGAAGATAAGGCCCTCGAATTTTTCTTGCAACCAGAACGTTTTGCCGAAGGCCTTTATCGACGTTAGTCGTGCGAGCGGTCAATCTCTCACGAACTTCGCAACAGTTTCGACGTGTAGGGCGCCCGGGAAAAGATCTACGGGCACGATCGATTCAATACGCCAACCGAATTGAATAAATCGGGCAGCGTCACGCGCGAAACTCTTTGGATTACACGACACATACACAAAGCGTTTGAGTGCGAGCCCTGTGAGCATGGCTGGTACGGTTTCGTCAAGACCTTTAAAAGCGGGATCTAAAATCGCCGTGGTGGGATTGAGCCCCTGTGCAATCAGTTTCGGGAGAACATTCTCAACGGCGCCCGCATAAAACTCAGCGTTCGTGATGCCGTTTTGGGTAGCATTATGTCGCGCGCGTTCAATAGACGCTTCAACCCACTCGATCCCGATGGCATGACGAGCGTGCCGTGCACCCATCAGCGTCATGGTGCCGATACCACAGTAGAGGTCTAAAAAGACATCATCAGCCTTCGGATCCGCCCATTGAAGAGCTTGCGCATAGAGCTTTTCGGTTTGCCCAGGATTCACCTGTAAGAAGGTTTCAGGACGCACATCAAAGGTTAAGCCACCGATTTGCGTCGTGATTGCTTCACGCCCAGCAATCAGTCGATAGTCGTTGCCCAAAACCGCATTACCCGCCGCAGGATGACGAGAGAGATATAGGCTTGTCACGTGGTGGACATCGAGTGTTTGTGCCAAGTGACTTGCAAACGCCATCACATCAGGCGTCCAGTCACAAACAACCAAACAAACCAAGCGTTCAAGTGAATGGTCACTCACGCCTTCTCTCATCAAGAGTGTGCGCACATCCCCTTGAAGGCGCGTTTCATCCCAAGGGGTCAACGATGTCTCGTTGAGTGCTTGCGCAGTGGTTTTTGCGACGTCGCTCATCCAGCGAGGTGTCTGAGGACAATCAACCGAAGCGGGCACTGGTGTGTGTGAGCCTTGGGCATAAAGCGCAAATTGCCAACCGTAGTCTTCCTCTTTAGACCCGTAGAGCACCGCCTTATTACGAAAGGCCGTGCTAAAGCATCCATCTTTGATGTCGGCTTCAATCAGTGGCAAGGGCGTAGGTGTGACGACCTTGGCTTCGTCTAGCGCTACCGTCAAAAGACGCGTCTTAACGTAGGCTTGTCCTTGAGGAGAGAGCGCGGCTAATGGGCATCCCCCACAAGCAGGGGATGCTCGGTAAGCGGGGCATGGATTGGGATCACGCCAGGCGCTTTTTTCGAGCCAGTTAATCGGTTGCGCAATGCCAGAACGTGCGCCACGGGCGGGCGGCGTCACGTCAGCACGAACGACGTCGCCCGGCAAAGTGCCGGGCACAAAGATACGGGTGTTGTCGTCAAACGCAATCCCAGCGCCACTAGGCGCTATGTCAGTAACCTTGAGAACTTTTTCAGTCATGCTTTAAAAGAAAAACTCAGGCGATTTGGGTTGTGTACAGAATGGCGCAATGCGCTCACGCACCTTTTGAAGATGGGCTTGAACGGCTTCAGGATACTTGCGACCGCCATCTGGACATGCGTGAATACAAGCCAGACAACCAATACACTGACTGGGATCTGTCACGCGCATCGTAAAGGCATCGATGATATCCATGGGACACACTTCAGCGCAACGACCGCATTGACGGCAGATGGCTTCAGGTACTGGCACAGCAGCTTGCGCAGGATAAGGCCTCAAGTTACCTTCGCCCGGGAAGGCGGGTTCCCCCGTGAGACGGTCTTCGGTGAGACGCGTAAGCACCTCTTTGGCAAACCCTTCGATTTGATAACGATCGTTGTCGTTGGGGTGACCTTGACCAAATTCAGGGAAGATGCTGTGTTCAACGGGGAACGCTGCCCCCGCAGGCACCACAAACCCTGAAGCACGCAGTACGCTAGCGAGCTCACGTAAGGCATCTTCATGGGCACGATAGCCATAGGTGACAATTGGGATTGCGATCGCGCCATTGCCATGCCACTGCGGCAATTGCTGCATGGGACGCGGTACGCGACCGGCGTACACAGGCACACCAACAAACACCAAATCGTCAGGTGCAAAGGTACGTTCTGTTTCGCGAGCGTAGCGATCGGTCACATCGAGTTCATCGACAGGAAGGCCAGTGCCATGAAAGCCTGATGCCAAAAAGCGCATCACACGGCGCGTGTGGCCCGTTGGTGAAAAACGAGCCAAAAAAATACGTGATGGGGTCATATTGTCACGCGAAAAAAGAGGGAGTGAAAGACGCTTTAAAGGAGTAAAAGCGTCGTGCTGCAGACAATGATAACCAAGACAGCGGGAAGTGCGGCAAAAAAGAGGCCAGAGGCAGCGCCTGCCTCAAAATCTGCAAGATCGTCTTGAGCGATATCTTGGCGTCGATGTTTGAGGGCTTGACGCAGAATCACTAAGACCTGTAAGTAGAGAAGCGAGATGAAGCCGAAGGCGCCAGCAAGAAGTTGCCCACTGTGAGCTCCTTCGATGACATAAGGCGCAAAAAGGGCGGCCACCACCACAAAGGCAAGGCCACCCAACCAAAGCGACTTGTGCGCACGGTATTCCGTGAGGAGTACCGTGAACACAAGTTGTCGACCATGTTGAGCAGGGTCTTTCATCAGAGACTGCCGCCCGCAACGATGAGTACAAAGAGTGGGCTCACCACACCAATCATGAGGCGGATGAAGGTAAGACGTGCTTCGGACATCGGGTGCGCAGCACAAAGTTCCTTGCGTGTGGCAGGCCAAGCAACCCAAGCGGCGGCAATGGCAATACCGAAGGTCGACAGCGGCATACCGACGTTACTCGTGACGTAGTCGAGTAAGTCAAAGATCGTCTTATTGAAGAGCTTGACATCACTCCAAGCACCAAAGGAGAGCGTCGAGGCTAGACCCACTAGGGTACAGCCTAAGATCGTGACGCCAATGGCGGTGCTACGCTTAATGTTGAAGCGACGGGTCAACAAAGCTGTGCAAGCTTCAAGCATCGAGACCGACGAAGTGAGGGCGGCCACGACCAAGCAGAGGTAGAAGAAGATGGCAAAAAGCTGACCCAAGGGCATCTTCGAGAAGATGGCCGGCATGGTGACAAACGTCAAACCAGGACCTGCCGTCGGGTCAAGACCGAATGCGAACACGGCCGGCAAGACCATCAAGCCGCCAAGCACAGAGGACATGATGGCAAGGACAGCTACCCAACCCACGGCCCCCGGAAGGTCAGCCTTCGGGCTCAAATAGGAGCCATACGTGATCATCGTGCCAGCGCCCAAAGAGAGCGAGAAGAAACAAAAGCCCATGGCGTTAAAGAGGGCTGTAGCATTGAAGTCTTCCCAACGCGGCGCAAAGAGGTACTCAAGACCCGCCATGCCGCCAGGCAATGTAATGCCACGAATGATGAGGATGATCATCAAAATAAAGAGGGCAGGCATTAAGATCTTGGCGACACGTTCAATACCACCCTGAATGCCGCGCAGCACGACGATGGCTGTGAAGCCCAAGAAGAGCATCATGTAGAAGAAGCTTAAGGCGCCGTCAGACACGAAGCTACCAAAGTGAGCGCCCAAGAGTTCAGGGTCACTGATCAGGCCGTGTCCGGTGAAAGCATCTAACGTGTATTTCAAGCACCAACCGCCGACGCTCGAATAGAAGGACAGAATCAAAAAGACGGTAAAGACACCCACGCCACCAAAGAAACCCCAGCCGCGGCCGCAGACACGCGTGAGGCTTTCCATGGGACCCGCGCGCCCGGCACGACCCATGGCAAATTCAGCCACGAGCAACGAAATACCGACGGTGAGCGTAAAGAAAATGTAAGGCAGCATGAAAACGGAACCGCCATTGGTCCCGGCCATGTAAGGGAACTTCCAAATGGCACCGAGTCCAACGGCCGATCCGGCACTCGCCAGGATGAAGCCAAGACGTGAGCCCCAGCTAACGCTATGCGTTTCAGACATGTATGGATACTCCGATTGTTGTTTTTGGGTGATTTGCACTCGGCAGCAAAATTCGAGGGAGAAGGCTGCCGATATGCAAACGGTTATTAAAAGTCGTTAGATAAGACCAATACCCTTAAGGGTCACGATTGTGATGAGAATCGGGGCGAAGAAGCCAGCCACCACGCGGTAGGTTGTAAGGAACCATGGAGAGACAGGGTGAACTAACGAAAGCTGAGTCTTCGTTGTTGACCAAGCTAACCAGGCTGTCACAATAGCGATACCTAACACACCGATCGGCATCCCGATGTTACTCGTCGTATAGTCAAAGAAGTCAAAGAAGGTCTTACCAAAGATCGTGATGTGCGAGAGAGGACCGAAGCTCAAGGCGCAAAGTGTACCCAAAACAGCCAAGATTGACCCTGTCAAAAGGGTGGCGGCTGGACGAGATAAGTTCCATTCATCGCGCAAATACTGAACTGACATTTCCAAAATAGAAATGCTCGAGGTCAAAGCGGCGACAAACAAGCACACGTAGAACGTGATGGCAAAGAAGTGACCAAAAGGCAATTGAGCAAAGACAGCAGGCATCGTCGCGAATGTGAGGCCAGGACCTGCATCAGGGGAGAGGCCAAACGCAAAAACCGCAGGCATGATCATCAAGCCGCCGAGGATGGCAGACATGATGGCCAAGAAGACAATCCAGGAGACAGATGTCGGCAAATGGACCTTGTCGCTCAGGTAGCTACCATAGTTCATCTGAGAGCCAGAACCTACAGAGAGCGAGAAGAAGGCAAAGCCCATGGCGTTTAAGAGCGATTCGCTAGTAAAGGCAGACCAATCAGGCTTAAAGAGGAACTTCACGCCTTCCCAAGCATTGGGGAGCATAAGGCCGCGCACGATCAAGATAAGCATCATGACAAAGAGCAACGGCATCAAAACTTTGGCAACGCGTTCGATTCCTTTTTCAACACCAAAGAAGACGACGACAGCAGTAGCGCCTAAGAAAGCAAGGTGAGAAAGAACAGGTGTCGCACCAGACGAAGCAAAGCTTTCAAAGGCACCACGCATCATCGCAGGATCGTTGATGATGCCGTTCCCGAGGAAGGCTTGCACCATGTAATAGACACACCAACCGCCGACGACCGAATAGAAAGCGAGCACTAAAAAGCCCGTTAAGACGGACAGAAAACCGATGCCACTGACGAAGGGACCACCAAGTTTACGAAAAGCTGTGGCGGCGCCTGCGCGCACAGCACGACCCATACACATTTCACCGATCAAGAGAGTGAGCCCAATCGTGATCGTGAAAAAGATATAAGGCAACATAAAAATGGAGCCACCATTTGTACCTGCCATGTAGGGGAATTTCCAAATTGCGCCGAGACCAACGGCGGAGCCTGCACTAGCCAAAATGAAGCCGATGCGAGACCCCCATATGGAGCGTTCTGCCATGATTATCTATCCGTTTTATTTTTTGGTTGGAAGTGCCAACTTTTAAAATCGATCGAAAATTGTAAGCCCTTAGGGGGTACTAAGGGCTAATTGTGTGTGGAACTTCAGAGAAGCCCCGAAATCAAGACAATCAACACGAGGATCGGAGAGAATCCGATCATCATGGTACGAAGGAATTTCAATTGTCCTTCAGAGAGATTGCTGTTACGAGTAATATCGTCGCGAATCATTGGCCAGCATTTCTGACCTGCAAGCCACAAAATAATCAAGCCGCCAATTGGAAGTGAGATATTGCTCGTGAAGAAATCAAACATGTCGAAAATCGTTTTGCCACCAAAGAAAGTGATGTCCGATAGCTTCCCAAAAGAAAGGCACGGCAAGGCACCAACAATGGCAAGTGCGAGCGTGGCAAGCATGGCTGCAGCACTACGAGAAAGACGATGCTCATCGACCAGGAACGCCACGACAATTTCAATCATGGATACCGAAGAAGTCACAGCTGCAACCACAATGCAGAGATAGAAAATCACGGCAAAGACTTGGCCAAACGGTAACTGCGCAAAAACAGCTGGCATCGTGATGAAAGTGAGACCAGGACCTGCAGTCGGATCAAGACCAAACGCAAAGACGCTAGGCATGATCATGAGACCACCTAAGATGGACGATACAACGGCCAAGAAGGTGATCCACAAGCAACCGCCAACGAGATTCGAGCCTTTATCAAGGTAAGACCCATAGGTGAGCATACAGCCGCAACCCACACAAAGCGAGAAGAATGTAAAGCCCATTGCCTGTAAGAGGGCACTCCACGTAAAGGCGCTAGGATCAAACTTAAAGAGGAACTCAAGACCAGCGGTGGCGCCAGGCAACATCAAACCACGACCAATGAGAACCAACATCATTACAAAGAGTAATGGCATCAATACTTTGGAGATGCGTTCAATCCCTTTGGTGACATCTAAGGCGACAATCAGTCCATTGATTAGTAGAAAGAGCCACTGAAATCCTAAAGCCAGGACAGGATCTGACACAAAAGCACCAAAGTGTGCACCAAGCTCATTCTGGTCAGCAATGAGACCAGAGCCTGTGACCGCTTCGGCAAAATAAGCGAGCGTCCAACCGCCAATGGCTGAATAAAAACACAGCACTAAAAAGCCAGTAAGGACCCCTAGGTAGCCCGCTGGGACCCAAGCACGACCTGCAAGGTTACGGTAGGCCGTTACAATGCCACCGCGCCCTGCGCGACCCAAGGCCACTTCAGCAATGAGCAAAGCAGCGCCGACCGTAAAGGTCATAAGAATGTAGGGAAAGAGGAAGGCACTACCGCCATTCGTTCCAGCCATATAGGGGAACTTCCAGATGGCGCCGAGTCCAACCGCTGCACCAGCGCTTGCTAGCACAAAGCCGATTCGACTCGTCCAGGTCTTTCTCTGAGCTCCGGACATAATGATTACTCCTGAACCGTCGCTTTTTATTCGTTTCTCGACGGACTGTGTGACTGATGAAATCAGTCACGAAGAAAGCAAAAACTGATGTGCAAAATAATCCAGATTTGAGGTTTTATGCGTTATGTCGTCTCTGTACAACAGAGCCGGTGTAAATGCATCAAAAATCAGGAGATGGTTTGCACCACTTTAAGAATCGTAACAGGTGTGACGATTCTGCGTCTAAGTACTTCGTAGGATCTATAGTCGATGGGATCAATATCTTTGCATTGTTTTCTTGATTTTTTGCTTTAAAAGAAGACTTTGAGGGTTTTTTAATTTATGAACGATTGTTCAGTTTTTAAAGTTAACTTTTTGTGAGACGATATGTACATCTCGTTGCAATCAGAACGGATACGCGGACATTGGTTTATCCAATGAGCGGCATAATCAATTCAAGGTTAAGTCTCGTTGAGGAGGATGTGATGAAAAAACAACTCATGACGTGTTTGGTAGCGGCTGCTATGATGCCATTATCGTGTTGGGCGGCGAATGAAACTGAGGTCTCGGCGAAAGCGATCCAGATGACGATGGAAGGTGAAGCACGTATGACTGTGCCTAACGACGAGGCCATTGTGGTATTGACTGCACAAAGTCAGCAAAAGGACGTCAATGCGGCAACCGATGAAGTGCTTCGCCGAGGTGATGTCGTGACGAAAGCTTTGAAGGCCTTAGGGTCGAATGTGGTGGTTGAAACGACAGGGTTGAGTACGCAACCTGTTTATACGCGTGCCAAAGAAGGCGAAGTGTCTGAAATCGGTGCTTGGCAAGCCCGACAAACGCTACGTGTGACCGTGCGAGACGTGAAGTTAGTTTCGAAGGTTTTAAGTGCTGCGGGTGACGACATGACTTATGATGGCATTCAATTCAGAGTGTCTGATTGTGCACAAAACGCTCAACAGGATGCGTTGATTCGACAAGCAGTTTCCGACGCCATGCGTCAAGCGCATGTCGTTGCGCAATCGATCGGTCGAAAAGCGAGTGAGCTTGAGGTGACGAATATTCGTGTGGGATCAATTTCTGATGGTGGGCGTCGCTATTATGCTGCGCCTATGTTGGCTACGGAGAGTGCATCCACTCATCGAGCGGTTCCCCAAGTCAGTGCGGGCACGGCAGAAATGTCACTAACTGTTGTTTTACAGGCAGAACTGCCGAGATAAACTTAACTAAAATGGCCAAAAGGACAGTCGAAAAGAGGCGCTAAAGCCATTTCTTTGTGGCTAGGTGCCTTTTTTTGGCAAGAATGACAGAAGATGATCGGTAAAACCCTGTCATAAGGGTTCAATTTTCATTACAATGTCGTGACTTTTTAAAGTTCTCCGGAGTACGAATTGAACTCGCGAATCTATCCGCATCCTTTCTTTGCTCGTGAAGGTCGCCCCTTTATCATTGGAACCTTCGCTATGGCTGCCGTTTTCTGGTTCCTGGACTGGGAATTTTTGGCTTTCCTTGCCTTGATCCTTTTTGTTTTCTGCGCTCAGTTTTTCCGTGATCCTGCTCGCGAAATGCCGACGGATCCTCGTGCTGTGTTGAGTCCAGTGGATGGTCGCGTCTGTAAGGTTCAGAAGGCGACGGATCCGCTGACGGGCGAAGATTGCACAATGGTGTCTATTTTTATGAATGTCTTCAATGTGCATTCTCAGAAGTCACCCGTTGCTGGTCGTGTCGAAGAAATTGTGTATACGCCTGGTCTCTTCTTGAACGCTGACCTCGACAAGGCCTCGACGGACAACGAACGAAATGCCGTTCGCGTTGTGACGGATGAAGGTCGAAGCATTACGTTTGTTCAGGTGGCTGGCCTCATTGCTCGTCGTATTCTTTGCTATACAAAGATCGGTGACCGCCTTGAAAAAGGTGAACGTTATGGTTTCATCCGTTTTGGTTCCCGCGTCGATGTCTACTTACCGTTAGATGCCGAAATCACAGTTTCGATTGGTGATAAGGTCACGGGCGTGATGTCTACGATCGCTCGTCTTTAATTCGGCTGGATTGACAGATTTATAAAAGCCTGCCTCGTGCAGGCTTTTTGCGCAAAAGTGCAAAGATTAAAAGTCATTTTTTGTCCGAAAAAATGTAAAAAAACGAATGGGCGAGAAGGGAAATTCAGAAATACCCACTCAAAAAGCAAGTCTAAATCGCCCTGTGCCATAAAGCATTAGGTGTAAAGTAAAGCCATAAGCTGTCAGATGGGCGATGTCAAAGGTGTTTTGCTATTCGTAAAAGACAGTATCTGTCTGACAGACTGACATAATATTACGTCGAATTTATCGGTAGAATACATGCCTTTGCGTGCAAAAGAAGGTTGAGCGTCACAGGCGTTTTGACTCACGTGTACGTGTCAATGGGTTAATGTCTTAACCGTCATTTCCTCAACGAGTTTGAGGACTTTTTTCTTACTAAGTCAATTTCGGAATGTGTTTCTCATTCATTAAGCGCGTAACTCATCAAACTAGTGACCTGGTTCGACAATGGCGAAGTCGAGGCGTGAGCCGCCTGAGTGTCGCGATGAACCTGGTGTCGCTTGGCCTATTGTGGCTAATGGTACCTTTAGAGCGTGAACCGCTAGCTTCATTACGTCGCGAAAAAAACTTTTTCTATCCTCAAATTGACTTTTCTGCCCCCAAAGCGTTGGATCCACTTCGCATTTTGATTCAAACCCTCTTTTTAATGATGGTTTGTCCTCCACGTGGGCATGGTCCTCGCTTGGTTAATACGACACTAGGCTTCTTACGTACGATTGGAGCTGTTATTAATCGTATGGGTGACGCTTTTGGAGCTTTGGCTTTAAAGGTTGTACGCCACTTAGCGGATGACTCGCAACGTTATCCGATTAAATCTGAAAGGAAAGGCCTTTCGTGGGTGAGTTGGCTCTTCGTATTGCCAGGCATTGCTTTGGCTGCGCTTTGTATTACGCAACCATTTAATTTGCATGGTCAGATTGTGTTTTTGACGTTCATGTTCTGTTCGATGATCGTCATGACACGTATTCGCGCACGCATTACTTTGATGCTGCTCTTTGTGATCTCGTTTGTGGTGTCTGGACGCTATTTATGGTGGCGCTGTACGTCAACCGTGAGTATGGGATCGGGCTTAGACCTTTTCTTTGGCGCCTTGCTGTTGATCGCAGAAATCTATGCTTTTGCTGTGATGGTCTTGGGCTACTTCCAGGTTTGCTGGGTGTTGGATCGTAAGCCTGCACCGTTACCCAAGGATCGTGAAACGTGGCCGCATGTTGACATCTTTATTCCGACGTATAACGAATCCATTGACGTGATTAAGCCTACGGTTTATGCAGCGCTCAATATGGATTGGCCCAAAGAAAAGCTTCATGTTTATGTGCTTGACGACGGTAGCCGTGACTACATCGCTGCCTTTGCGGATGAAGTGGGCGCTGGTTACATCAAGCGCGAAGAACATAATCATGCGAAGGCAGGCAATATCAATCATGCTATGACGGTCACGAATGGTGAATACATCGTGATCTTTGACTGTGACCATGTGCCTTCGAATGACTTCTTGACCTCCACGGTGGGATGGCTTGTCAAAGATAAGAACATTGCTTTGGTGCAGACGCCACATCATTTCTATAGTCCCGATCCTTTTGAAAAGAACTTGCACTTGGATCGTGCGGTGCCGATTGAAAATTCGCTTTTCCATGATTTCATTCAGAAGGGTAATGACACATGGAATGCCACGATGTTCTGTGGATCGAGCGCTGTGATGCGTCGCGTTGCTTTGGAAGAAATTGGTGGTATCGCTGTTGAAACGGTGACCGAAGACGCCCATACGTCTTTAAAGCTCAACCGTCGTGGTTGGTCGTCTGCCTTTATTGATCGACCGTTGGCTTCAGGCCTCTCCACTGAAACGCTGTCTGCTCATATTGGTCAGCGTATTCGTTGGGCACGCGGTATGATTCAGATTTTCCGTGTTGACAATCCGTTGTTCGGTAAGGGGTTGACGTTGCCGCAGCGTCTTTGCTTCTTTAATGCCATGCTTCACTTCTTGCATGGTGCGCCGCGCATTATTTTCTTGCTCGCGCCGTTGCCCTATATGTTTGCGGATATTTACATCATTTATGCTACAGCCGCTGCTGTGTTTGCATATGTGGTGCCGCACATGGTGCATACGGCTATGACGAACCAGATTTTGCAACGAGGCTATCGTTATCCATTCCTATCTGGCGTCTATGAAACGATTTTATCTTGGTACATCTTGATCCCGACGACGGTGGCACTGCTCTTCCCGCACGTGGGTAAATTTAACGTGACCGCCAAGGGTGGGACGATTGGTGAAAAGTACCTTGATTGGCACATTTCATGGCCGTACTTGGTGTTGATGGGGCTTAACATGATTGGTTTGGCCATTGGCATCAATAAAGCGATCTTTGATCCTAACCCTGAGTATCTGACTTTAGTCATTAATTTAGGTTGGATTGTGTACAACTTGATGGTATTAGGGGCTTCAATGGCTGTCGCTGTTGAAGAAAAAGAAGAGCATCGCTTCCCTCGTATCGCACTGAATCTCCCAATTGTGCTTGAAAAAGCTGATGGGACGCGCGTGAATATGCGTTCGGTGGAATATTCCCAAAAGGAACTTCGCATCCGTGCCGTAGATACGCAATTTGAAGGATTAGCTGATGGTGAAGTTGTTTATGTCGAATTGGCAGACGGCGACAATTGTCAGCGCTTTAAGGCTACGACAATCAAGACGATTGAGGGTCGTGGCATAGATTTGGCTATTGATTTGCCTGATACCACCGTTGAACGCGCTTGGAACAGTGTGACCTTCTCTCGTGAAGGTATGTGGGCCATTAAGCCAGAAGGCACGGTGGATGACCGCTTCTTGACGGGCTTCTTGAAGCTCGGCGAGCTGTCACTTTATGGCTATCGTTCCATGATTGAATTTTTACCTGGCCGGGTTTTGCCGGCTATTCGAGACGGTATTCGTTCTTTACTGCCCTATCGTCCGGTCAGTGAAAAGCGCCGATGGAGCCGCTACTAATGAAAAAGACCACGCTATTAACTACGATCACGGCCGTGATGGCCGCCATGACGATCGGCACTTACAGCACGACGTTGTCGGCTGAAAACTTAAAGTCTGTGTCCGATATTCAGCCTGTTTGGCGTACGGACGTGACGGGAAGTCGCACCGAAGTTCATCCTTTAATGAAGTTGGTGCCCGGGGGTATGGCAACCTCTGTGAAACTCACTGGACTTTCTCGTTTACAGGCCTTTGACTTTGGTGTACGTCCTGACGACGTGGTGTCTGAAGCAAGTTTGGACTTGCATTTCACGCCGTCGCCTTCGATTGCTGCTACAGCTTCGCAATTGAACTTCTATTTGAATGGTCGTTTGCAACGCTCCATACCTTTGACGGCCGACATGGTTGGTAAGCCCGCCCACATGTCTTTGAAGCTTTCGCCCAAGGTCGTCGAAACTGTCAATCAGCTGACCGTTGAGTTCATTGGTCACACGTCTTCGGTATGTGAAAATCCCGCCGACGCTGCGATTTGGCTCGATATTGGCGCTGATAGTAAGTTGACCTTGGTCAAGCAACGCATTCGCCTCGCCAATGACTTGGCTAATTTCCCTGCACCTTTTGTCGATACGGTGACAGGGGCTCCCACGGTGTTGCCGATGGTCTTTGCTGGTCATCCTACCGATACCCAAAAGGAAGCTGCAGCGATTTTATCGAGCGTAGTTGGCCGTATGACGGAGTGGCGCGGTGCTGACTTCCCTGTGTTTTATAAGGGAACACCTGCTGCGGGTCACTATGTGGTTTTCGCTACGAACGACAAGCGTCCAGAATTTTTGCATGACTTGCCGCGTGCCGAAGGACCGATGGTGAGCATTACGGATGCGCCTGGGTCACTTTACAGCAAGGTACTCGTGATTTCGGGACGTAATGATGAAGATTTACTCGCGGCTGTTCGTGCTTTGGCGGTCGATCGTCCTGTGATGGTGGGTGAGCGCTTCAAGGTGAAGAAGGTTGAAATTCCACCTGTGCGTGAAGCCTATGATGCACCACGTTGGATCAATACAGACGTTGAAATTCCGTTCTCGAAGTTAATTCAGTATCCTGGTCAATTGAGCGCGCGTGGTTATGCTATGCCGCAGGTGCATTTGCCGGTGAAGTTGGTGCCTGACCTATATATGGTGGGTGATGCGGTTTTGGGTATGCAGGTGAACTATCGCTATGCGAAGCCAATGCCTGAAGAAACGGCACAGTTCCGCACTTTCATCAATGGTTTCTTGGCAGATAGCGATACGTTAGCAGGTAAAGACGGTCGTGGCACCCGTCAGGTTCATTTGCCTTCTTTCTACGGTTCTTTGGCCGTGAACGATCCAGTGGGACCTGTCTTAACGCACTTGAATGACTTGAGCTTCTCGGTCGACTATGAGCGTACGATTCAGGGTGGTTCGAAGGATAACTGCCGCTCGGTCATGTTGATCGCTCATCAGATGGAGATTGAACCCACGTCCACTTTGACGATCAAGGGGCTGTATCACCATGCAGAGTTGCCTGATTTGAAGCTTTTTGCTCGTAGTGGCTTCCCCTTTACGAAGTACGCTGACCTCTCGCAGACGGCGATTCTGATGTCTGAAAAGGCATCTGAAACCGAAATGACGACCATGCTCAACACTGTAGGTCGCATGGCTGCGATGACAGGGGCGCCAGCGTTACATGTTCGTGTGACGGGTGATACGAAGTCGCCTTTGTTGGTCGACCGCGATATTTTGGCTGTGGGTCGTTTCCCGGTTGAAATGACAGATATTGATGAAGCTAATGCCATCAAGCTACAAAAGCAGATGATCGATGATCTCGGTGCTAAGAAGGTTGGTGCACTGGCTGAAGCCTTGCCTGGTAACCTCGATAACGGTGTTTCGGCTGTTGTTTCTGCGGAATCGCCTTTGTCTAGAGGTCGTACGGTGGTTGCACTGCTTTCTGAAGGGGCACATGGCGCCGCAACGCTCAACGCTGAGCTTGTCAATCCTGCTGGACTGGGAACTTTAACGGGTGCTGTGGCGATCTTGAATGACGCGGGCATCACCGGTTTTCAGGTTGGTGAGAAATACACAGTGGGCAATTTGCCGTGGTACCACAAGGTTTGGATGAGCGTGATTGATCGTCCAGTGGTGCTTGTTGTTTGTGCGCTCTTAAGTGCGCTCTTTGTAGGCTTTGGCATCTTTACCTTCATGCGCCTTTGGGTTAGGAGACGTGCATGATTAAAAAACTTTTAGTAACGGCTGTGCTTGCCACAGTCATGGCACCTACGATGGCTGCTTGGGATCTTTGGGACGAATTCCGTGTCAATGCGGTAGAAAACGGTCGTGTGATTGATCGTAGTGATAGCCGCAAGGTGACGACGAGTGAAGGTCAGTCTTATGCAATGTTCTTTGCGTTAGTTGCCAATGATCGTGCTTCGTTTGACGGCTTGGTGACTTGGACGGCTGACAATTTGTCAGGTGGTGACTTGACCAAGACGTTGCCCTCATGGCTTTGGGGGCAGGAGCGTGGCGATAAATGGGGTATTTTGGATACTAACAACGCCACCGATTCCGATATGTGGATTGCTTGGTGCTTCTTAGAAGCTGGTCGCTTGTGGAAGGATCCTGAGTACACAAAGAAGGGGTTAGCAATGATGGAACTTCTGAAAAAAGAAGTCCGTGTCGTTGATAACCTTGGGGCTGTCGTGTTGCCTGGTCGCGTTGGCTTTGAAGACAACGGCATCGTCAAACTCAACCCGAGTTACTATCCGCTCTTTATCTTCAAGCGTTTTGCGCTCGAAGATCCGTATTGGAACGATGTTTACGACGGTTCTCTTCGTATGCTGTTGCGCTCCGCGCCTGCGGGTATTGCCCCCGATTGGGCGCTCTTTGATAAGAACGGTCGCTTAGTGCCTCCTGACGGTGTTGATTACGAAATTGGTAGCTATAACGCGATTCGTACATACTTGTGGGCAGGCATGATGTCGCCTGATGACCCCAATCGTCGTCGTTTGCTAAAGCACTTTGAGCCCATGGTCGAAGCAACGAAGGCACTCAATATGCCGCCCGAAAAGATCCATACGGTGAATCTCAAGGTGAACGATACCGGACCTTTTGGTTTTGGTGCGTGCTTGATGCCCATGCTGGGTAATGATCGTACGGCAGGATTGATTCGTTCAGTGGTGGTGTCCGAACCTTTGACGGGGGACAGCTACTATTCGAGCGTGTTGGCGATGTATGGCCGTGGCTGGGACACGGGTCGATTTGCGTTTGACCGTGATGGTCGTTTGATTTTCCCGAAGGGTTGGTAATTACCTATGCAAACCAATCAGCATGACGGTGTGAAAAACCGTCCTTGGAAAGGCTTAGGCATTTGGAACGTTTATTTCGTTCTAAAGTTTGCCCTAGCGGGCTTTGGCTACATTAACTTGAACCTTTTGGGTAATGCGTTACTCATGGCGTGGTTCTTGTTACCTGTTGAGCGCCGTGGTTTACGTATCTTGCGCGGCACATTAGGTTTTGTGGCTGCGTTCATTCTCATTTACTCCGAAAGTTGGTTACCGGGGATTGAGAGCATGATTGAGAATAAGGGTGGGATCACTGGTTTCTCGCTCTTATATGTGGCTGAGCTTGCCATTGACTTCATCAATCCTCAGATGGTGGGTTGGTCGCTCTTAGCACTTTTACTCTACTTCTTGCTCCGTAACTACTTGCGCTTGACGTTCTTTACGATCGCGTATTTCTTGGGGGCTGTGACGTTGCCATTTGTGCAATCTTTGTTGCCTGAAGAAGCGCCAGTACAGGTTGCAGGTACAACGACGACCACACAGGCGCCTGGTAAGACGAAGGCGGATGATCTGAAGGCTGTGGGTGAGTGGTATTCTGCGTTTGTGGACTATGAACGTGAACGTCGTGCCACGATGCCTCAGGGGCTCTCTGAGAAAGATACGCCGTTTGATATTTTGCTTTTGAGCATTTGCTCGCTGTCAAACGACGACTTGGTCGCTTCTCAGCTCGATACACATCCTGTCTTTAACCGCTTCAATATCCGCTTTGACGAATTTAACTCGGCAACGGGTTATTCTGGTCCAGCGCTTTTACGTTTGTTAAACGGTGCTTGCGGTCAGCCGACACATAATGACCTCTATGGCGAACGTCGTACGGAATGTGAAGTCATGACGCGTTTGGGAACGTTGGGCTATACACAGCGTCTCTTGATGGACCATAGCGGTGAGTACGACAATTTCTTGCAGTCTTTGCGTGATAAGGCTGGCGTTACCGCGACCCTGGATCACACAAAGTTCCCGCTTCGCTATATGGGCTTTGACGACGAAGAAATTTCGGATAGCTTGGCAGTGCTTCGCCACTGGCAACGTACGCAGGCTCGATCTAAGGATCGTCGTACGGTGACCTTGATGAACTTCATTGCGCTTCATGACGGTAACCGTTTGCCTGGTCGTGGTCGTAGTGAACCGTTTAAACCACGTGCGAAGCGAATGTTCGACGATTTGAATACCTTCATGAATGAACTCGAACGTTCGGGTCGCAAGGTCATGTTGGTGGTCGTTCCTGAGCATGGGGCCGCTGTGCGTGGTGACAAGATTCAGGCGCCGCGCTTACGTGATATTCCGAATCTTCGCATCACGCAGGTCCCAACGATGGTGAAGTTCTTTGGTTTGAAGGATTTACCTGCCGAACCGATTCATGTGACGGGTAATACGAGTTACTTGGCACTCACGAGTTTGATCGGTAAGACGCTTGAAACGGACTACTTCGGCAAGCAGGGTGGATCTGTGCCGCTCGAAGATCTAGTGAAGGATCTTCCGCAGACCAATCCTGTCTCTGAAAACGGTCAGGCTCAGGTTCTTAAGTACAAAGATCGTGAGTATGTCCGCTTGAATGGCGGCGAATGGAAGCCTTATGGCGGTTAATTGCGCCTAGACGGTAGACGAAAACGAAGAAAGCCCGCGAGCAACCGCGGGCTTTCTTCATTGGATCATAACGTCTTCAATGCTTCAACATAGTTGGTGTTGAGGGCAAAGGTGAGTCCTAATTGATGGATGACTTTAGCGACTGCTTTCGGATCAGTGCTTTCGCAGCAAAAACTGTCGATTGTTCGGTTTTCCAATTGAATCGCGGCGTACTCGCACATCGTGCCGTCAAGCATGAACTTGTGTCGAGTTTTTAGGACTTGACGAGTTCGTAAAGTGTCGTGCGTTTCGAGTAAAGCCAAAAACGTCTCTTTGTCGTAGCAAGACGCTTCCAATGGGATCGTTAGACCTAGGGCTGATAGGATTTCTTTGACGTGGGATTGACTCACGGGAAACGCAAACTTGTTGTACGGCTGATAGATATCAAAGCCTTCGGGTGTCTGACCGAGCCACTTCTTCATTTTGAGGTGATCTTGTCGAATCTTGACGTTATGCACGTGATCTTGATTCGACAAAATATAGAGGTCTTGCGTGGTTTCGTGAGTGGGCTTTGTCGCTAAAACCATTTCTGGTAGGCGCTTCTGAAGGTGTGGAAGTAGCCCTGGCAGAAACACACGAAATTCGGCGTGAGGCGGTCTCGTGGGCGTCATTAGGCTTTCCAAGTTTTGTACGGTGCTTTAATCAAAGACGAATTGTAGTAACGCACGTCTCCAGAGACTTCTTCGCCCACCCAATCAGGTTTTTCAAATGCTTGATCTTCAGATGTGAGTTCGACTTCTGCGACGATGAGTCCTTCGTTCGCACCAAAAAACTCATCCACTTCCCAAATCAGTCCATCCACAGGAATCTTGTAGCGGATTTTGTCAATGACTGGTTGTTCAGCAAGGTCATTGAGCATCGTGACACAGTCGTCGTAGGGAATCGGGTACTCAAACTCTGTGCGTGTCACGCCTATTGTCGGGCCTTTGATCGTAAGAAAGGCTTGATCACCCACGGTACGAATTCGAACGGTACGTGCTTTGTCGCTATTTAAATAGCCTTGCCGATAGCGAGTGCCTTGGGCAAGTGTTCGCCAAGCCGAGCCAACTACAAGAAACTTCCGTTCAATTTCTTTGGCCATGAGGAAATCCTTTTTTGAGCAGTGTGTGTTTTAATTGTCAGTTCTACTATTTTCGCAAATCTTGGTGCTAAAACCTTAACTTCCCATAAAAGTTGCACTCAAGCACTATGAGGCGCGTAGGAAGGTCA
>CALEAW010000041.1 GCA_937943605.1 uncultured Sutterella sp.
CCTTCGCGGATGAGATGCGCCACCGCTGGGAGATTCGTGAGGATCTCCCGCAGGAAGTCCGTGACGTCTTTAAGACCGCCATCGAAATTGACCAGCGTTGGATTATCGAGTTGGCTGCCGACCGTCAAGAATTTATTGATCAGGGGCAGAGTGTGAATCTCTTCTTCCCGCCCGATGTGTCGATTGCTTACTTGCACGTTTGCCACTTCTCTGCCTGGAAGAAGGGGCTCAAGAGCCTTTATTACAACCGCTCTGACAAGCTTCGTAAGGCAGACCGTGTGGGTGTTCAGGTGGAACGCCGTCGACTTGAAGAACAATTTAGCATGCAGGCCGTAGCTGACAATACGACCTGCTTAGCCTGTGAAGGATAAAGACATGACTGAAAAGAAACCAGCGACGGGACTCCTCGCGGGCCGTACCTGCTATAAGCCCTTTATGTACCCCTGGGCTTATGAAGCCTTTATGCAGTCCGAACAGATGCATTGGCTTTGGACTGAAGTGCCGATGCTCGAAGACGTGAAGGACTACAATCAGAAGTTGACCGATAGCGAACGCGACTTCTTGACGAAGATTCTTCGCTTCTTCACGCAGGGCGATATTGACGTCTCCGGCGCCTATGTTAACCACTATTTGCCGCGCTTTGGTCAGCCTGAAATCCGCATGATGCTCTCGTCCTTCGCAGCGCGCGAAGCGGTGCATATTGCAGCATACTCGCATCTCATTGAAACGTTAGGTCTGCCTGAATCCATCTACAACGAATTCTTGCAGTATGAAGCCATGGCGGCTAAGCATGACTTCTTCAATGAGGTAGCTAAGGATCAGAAGGATTTGGCTGCGCAGATTGCCGCCTTCTCGGCCTTCACCGAAGGGATGCAGCTCTTTTCGTCCTTTGTCATGCTCCTTAACTTCACGCGTAATGGCACGATGAAGGGCATGGGTCAGATCATTGCCTGGTCGATTGCTGACGAAACGTTGCACACTGAGTCCATGACGAAGTTATTCCGTGAATACATCGTCGAAAATCCGGAACTCTGGAACGACGAACTCAAGGCGAAGATCTACGGCATCGCTGAAACGATGGTTGAGCTTGAAGACCGCTTCATTGACCTTGCCTTTGGTGTCTCTGAAATGCGTCGTTTGACTCGTGAAGAAGTGCGTGCCTATATTCGTTATATCGCTGACCGTCGCTTGATTGGTCTTGGTATGAAGGGTATTTTTGGTGTTAAAAAGAATCCGTTGCCTTGGGTTGACGCGATGCTTGGCGTGAGTCATACCAACTTTTTCGAGAACCGAGTTGTGGATTACGCCAAGGGCGCTTTGACGGGTGACTGGGCTGATGTTTGGGGCTCTGCGCGACAGAGCAACAGTGAAACACATGGAGCTTAATAAACAGGCATCGTAAATAAAAAATCTCGATTTTTGCGAAAATGGCGTTTTTTGTGGTTTGGCCGCCACTTGTTTTTCCTTCACCATATCAATTCGGCTCATGTTCGCTTCGTGTTCGGCACACTTCCGGAAAGTGGAATGAGCGGGAAAATACCAGAATAGCCTGTTGTTAAAAACCAACAAAAAAGAGGTGCTACAAATCTCAGGTCACCCTGAGGTCGGTAACACCTCTTTCTTTTGGTAGTGCAAAGATTATCGAGCGAAGTCGCTATTCAGTGCATTCATGACTCGGTTGTGGTAGTGGCGCACCGCTTTGCATTCTTCAACCATCTGCTCTTGGGTTGAGCTAGTTGCCCAAAAATCTACCAAATCTGCCAAACTAGATTTAATCCTTTCACATTTGAGGGGGAATCTATCATGGCACTCTATTCAATTGGATACGTTGCACAACATTACGGCGTATCGGTCAGCACCATTCGTCGTTGGGAAGCCAAAGGAATCATTCCCAAGTCCATCCGTACCTTAGGTGGCCATCGTAGGTTCGATCTTTCTCCTACCGAGGCAACAAATAAAGGCCTCCATATTGGTTATGCACGCGTTTCTTCACACGACCAAAAGGCAGATCTTGGACGCCAGATAGAGCGCCTCAAAGCGCAAGGCTGCGATGAAGTTATCTCTGATATTGGTTCTGGTCTCAATTACGCCAAACCTGGCCTTAGAAAGCTTCTTAAATATTTATTGTCCGGCAGTATTTTCCAACCTCACATTCAACAACTCGAAGACCTCACCTAAAACAAACGACCCTTTCTTAGGTGTTTTCCGAAGCCACTTTACAAATCTCAATTCTTTCTGCTAAGATGCGCCTATTGCGATAATGGGAATCATTCCCATTTGGAAAGAAGATATCAACTGCCAGAAGGGATACCGCCATGGGTCACTACGCACTCTCTCGTCGTCATTTGCTTATGGGTTTTGGGGCCGCATGCCTCACGTCAGCCGTTACGCCGCTCCCGGCGCTTGCTGCCGTCGAGCAGGGCGATACGCTCGTCTTTCTCAATTACCGTGATTTGCGTGACTTGAATCCGCATCTCTATGGTGGCGAAATGTTCGCGCAAGAAATGCTCTTTGAAGGACTCATTACGCTCGGTAACGATGGAAGCTACCATCCAGCCATTGCCGAATCCTGGACGGTAAGCCCTGACGGACTCGTCTATACCTTCAAGATTCGACCGGGCCTCACGTTCACCGACGGAGAAGTGCTTGATGCATATGCCATCGAAAAGAATTTTGATGCGTTAATCGACAATAAGGCGCGCCACACGTGGCTCGAAATGATGCGTCTTTTGGTGTCTGCCAAAGCCACTGACACGAACACTTTTGTGATCACGATGTCGGCGCCATACTACCCGATGCTCACAGAACTCGCTGTGACACGTCCTTTTGCCTTTGTGTCGCCTCGTGTTATGAAGGACGGTAAAACCCGCGACGGCCTTACGGCCTTTGTGGGAAGCGGGCAGTGGATCCTCAAAGAACATGTGATTGATGAATATGCCGTATTTGAACGTAACGAAGCATATTGGGGTAAGAAACCAGCGTTTCGTCGTGTGGTCGTGAAGGTGATTCCTGATAATCAAACCCGTATTTTGGCGCTTGAAAAGGGCGAAGCAGACCTCATTTGGGGTAAAAACATGGTAGATGCTGATGCGCTCAACAAGTACCGTAGTAGCACGACCTTTGGGATTGCCGTCTCGCAACCTACGTCCACGCGCCACATTGTGCTTAACACCCAGCATCCGATTTTAAAAGACGTCCGTGTGCGTCACGCGATTCAGCATGCCACCAACAAGGTTGTGATTTCGCAGGGGGTCTTTCATGGTCTTGAACCCGTAGCCGACACGCTGTATTCGACCACGATTCCCTATTGCGACGTGGGTCTTAAGCCCTACGCTTATGACGTCAAAAAAGCCGAAGCGCTCCTCGCTGAAGCAGGGTGGACGCGTAGTGGCAAGCGTAAGCCTCTTATGAAAGACGACAAGCCCTTGGCATTAGGCCTTCTATATAACAGCAATTCAGTCTCTGAAAAAACGATTGCAGAGTTCCTACAAAGTGAATTCAGTAAGCTCGGCATTCAACTCACGATTCGTGGTGAAGAAGAACAGAGTTATCGTGACAACATGAAAAACGGGAACTTTGACCTTGTCTTCAATATATGTTGGGGTACGCCCTATGACCCACAGTCGTCGCTCGCAGCGATGCGTCAGCGTGTGTATGGGGACTTTGCGGCGCAACAAGGGTTGCCTGACAAAGCGCAGATTGACGAAGCGATCACGAAGATTCTTGTGTCAACAGACGAAACAGAACGCCGTGCGCTTTATAAAAATGTGCTCACACGCCTCCACGAAGACGCGGTCTATCTGCCAATCACGTACGAAACCAATAAGGCGCTATTTAGAAAGACCATTAAAAACGTAGGATTCCTCTCGAACCAGTACGAAGTGCCGTTTGCTGACATGCTGCCCGCCTAAAGCTCGCCGTCCTCAATGCACCGTTCTTTAAAAGTCGGCTCAAAGATCTAGGTAACGCTCTTAAAAACCTAAGCGCCCCAAAGTCTTTGAGCCCAAAAACGCACAACCCTCAGACAGGGTCTCCTTGAGACTCCCTCAAACCCATGAAACACTATGTGATTAAGCGCCTCTTCGCCACGGTGCCGTTACTACTCCTCATCGCGTTTCTCTGCTTTTGCTTTATTCACTTAATTCCCTCGGATCCCGCAGAAGTAGCACTTCGTGTGCGACAAACCCCCATCATTACACCAGAAGCCATTGCTGACATGCGTCAGCAATTGGGACTTGACCGTCCGTTTTTAGAGCGTTTTGTGGATTGGCTCATGAATTGCTTGCGCGGCGACTTTGGTGTGAGCTACACGAATCCTTCGCGCACGGTGGCGGGCGAACTTTTGCGCTGCCTTCCAGCGACTTTACAGTTGGCAGGCTTGTCGCTTGTTTTTGTGATTGCCTTGAGTCTACCGATTGGCTTTTTCTCCGCGGTCTATAAAGATAGTTGGTTCGACCGCATCATGCGTGGCGTGGTTTTTGCAACGAGTGCAATGCCAGCTTACTGGGTGGGGCTTCTTTTGATTTGGCTCGTCTCGATCAAATGGGATTTGTTGCCAACCTCGGGTTCAGGCACTTTCTCGCATCTCATTTTGCCGTCCTTTACAGTGGCTCTTACTTATATCTCAACTTACATTCGCCTCATTCGCAACAACATGCTTGAAAACATGCGTGAAGACTATGTGCTTTATGCGAGAGTGCGTGGGCTTAAAGAACGTGCGATTTTGCTTCGTCACGTATTACGTAACTCGTTGCAGAGTTGCGTCACGGCCATTGGGATGAGTATCCCGCAGTTGATCGCAGGAACCATTGTGGTTGAAAACGTCTTTGCGTGGCCGGGGCTCGGCAAACTCTGCATTACCTCGATCTTTAATCGCGATTATCCCGTCATCCAAGCCTACGTCCTTTTGATGGGTGTTCTTTTTGTGTCCTTCAACTTGCTCTTTGACATTCTTCAAACAGCGGTTGATCCTCGTTTACGTCATGAGGCAGACAAATGAAAAAAGCATTCTTTCGTGATCCGATCATGCAGTTTTGCCTCGTGATCATTGGGGGGACGATGTTGTTGGGCGCTCTAGCCCCCTGGATTGCGCCGCACGACCCTTATGAAAGCAACATTCTCATGAAGTTCGCACCGCCTTCAGCAGACTACTTGTTGGGAACCGATCAACTCGGGCGCTGCGTTTTCTCTCGCATGCTCTACGGGATTCAACCCACGCTCTTTTTATCGATTCTCACAATGATCGGGACGATCGGGTTGGGGCTCATTTTGGGTGTCATGGCCGGATACTTTCGTGGTTGGGTCGATGAAGTCATTATGCGTACGGTTGACGTGATGCTGTCGTTCCCATCGCAAATCATGATTTTGGCGGTTGTTGCGCTTTTGGGCGTTGATATTCAAAACGTGATCATCGCGAGCATTCTTGTGAAATGGGCCTGGTACGCGCGCATGATTCGTACGGCCGTTGTGAAGTACACCAATATGAATTACGTCCTCTTTTCGCGTGCGATTGGCTCAGGTGACCGCTTCATCATGACGCGACACATGTTGCCTGCCATTGCGGCAGAACTTGCGGTGTTAGCGAGCCTTGATACTGGGTGGGCCATTCTCAATATCTCAACCTTAAGCTTTTTGGGGCTTGGTGTACAGGCACCAATGCCAGAGTGGGGCGCTATGCTCAACGAAGCCAAAAACGTGATGGTCTCAAACCCCGAACAAATGTTGGTTCCGGGCATTGCCGTGGTGATCTTGGTAGGTGCATTTAACTTGTTGGGGGATAGTTTGCGCGATGCACTTGATCCGAAAGAGGTGCGTTAATGATTGTAGAAAAAATAAATAATGGACCGACCGATTCTGAAAGCGCTACGCCACCTGTCTTTAGCATCTCACACTTAGATCTCACGCTTAGGAAAGGCAGAGTCCGTACGCCAATCCTAGAAGACGTCTCGTTTGAGGTTCGACAAGGTGAATGCTTGGGTATCTTAGGTGAATCGGGATCGGGTAAAACGATGACGATCAAAGCGACATTGGGTTTATTAGACCGCCAGTTTGAGATCAAAGGCGAAGCCACCTTTGCGGGTGAATCGTTGATCACGATGTCAGAGGACGCCCGTCGTCAGCTTCGTGGTGGTCGCATCACGATGGTGCTACAAAACCCGATGACAGCGTTTGATCCCTTATACAAGATGGGTGACCAAATGGCACAGACCTTTAGGGTGCATACCGACTGGTCGTCAGCTCAGATTCGAGACGAATCGATTGCACTTCTTAAAGCCATGCGTATCCATGAACCCGAAGAAGTTTTGCAAAAGTATCCGCATCAACTCTCGGGGGGGATGCTCCAGCGCGTGATGATTGGCTTAGCAGTGAAGTTAAAGCCTGAACTCATTATCTTTGACGAACCCACGACTGCGATTGATTCGATTAGCCGTCATGCGATCATGCACACGTTTTTGGAGATTAAAAGGCGTCTTGGCGTCGCGATGATCTTTATTTCACATGACTTGGGTGTACTCAACATGATTGCTGATCGTATGGTTGTCATGAAGTCAGGGCGCGTTGTGGAAGCGGGGACGCCAGAGCACGTCTTAAAGTACGCCACTGATCCCTATACAAGACTTTTGATTGATAAGCACTGTGCTGTGACACAAGCCTTTAAAGTGGCGGTGACGGCCAACGAAGTAGGCGAAGCTCAAGCCTCCTTTCAAAGTGACAAGGACGAACGTCATGCTCCTTAATTTAGAAAACGTGCGCGTCTCGTTTTTAAAGGCACATCAAACCAAACTCTTTGGGCGAGACCGTCAAATGGTGTTGCATGGGATTGACCTGACCCTTAACGAAGGCGAGTGCCTTGGGATCATTGGTGAGTCAGGATCCGGCAAAAGTACGCTTGGGCGCGTCGCCGCAGGGTTACTGCAACCCGATGCCGGCGTGGTCAACCTAGAAGGGCAACCAGTTTATCCGTCATTTGGCAGTTTGTGGCCATGGGCGACGAAGACGAATTCAAAGGGCACAAAAGCTAAGCGACTTGGACACCCGATGGCGATTGTTTTTCAGGACTACACCACGAGCGTGAATCCGCGTTGGCGAGTGAAAGGGATTTTGGGTGAATCTTTTAGAGCCCTACGCCGACAAGGGGCTGAGATTAGTGAGCAAGAGGAACGCGCACAAAGCATTGAACTTCTTGAACGCGTGGGTTTGAGTGAAGCGTATTTAGGTCGCTATCCGCATGAACTCTCGGGCGGACAGTTGCAACGCGTAGCGATTGCGCGAGCGGTAGCGTTGAACCCTAAGATTTTGCTCCTTGATGAAGCGATCAGTAGTCTCGATGCGGCTACACAGGTTCAGGTGATGGATCTCCTCAAAGAACTACGTCAAGAGCGAGGCTTGAGTTACCTTTTTATCACGCACGATCTCACCGCCATTACGTACTTTTGTGATCGTGTGCGCTTTATGAAAGAAGGGCAGTTTGTCGAGGGTGTCGACGACATGCGTGAGATCAGTCAGGTCAAAACACCATATGCTCGAGACCTTCTCGACGCCGTGATGGGTATAGGGATTGAGCATCCTGCGAACCTCGAAGCGTTACGTGACGCACAAAAGCGTGCAGAGCGAAGTGGCGACTACGGTGAAGTTTGATTACCTGAAGACGAAAAGGAAGGAAAAAAGATGAAATGGCAAACGCTACTTGTTGCCGGAGGCATCACGATGCCGGTGACCACCATCGTCGGCAAAAAACCAGGCCCCGCCGTCTTGATCACGGCTGGCATTCACGGGGCAGAGTATGTCGGCATTGAAACCGCACGCCGTCTGACGGCTTTATTACGTCCATACGAGATCGCTGGGCGCGTAACGATTTTGCCGTGTGTCAATCAAGCGGCTTTCAAAGCGCGTGTCCCTGCGATTAACCCTCTTGACCAAAAGAACATCAATCGCATGTTCCCTGGTAACGAAGAGGGCACCTCGTCCGAGCAAATCGCTGCGGCCTTGACATCTTTACAAGATGACCATGACTTCTATTTGGATTTGCATGGTGGTGATTTGCACGAGAACCTTGCTGCCTATGTTTACTTTCAAGGCGACTGTGCCCCCCATGTGTCTGACCAAGGCCGAGAACTCTGCCGATGGGTTGATGTCCCCGTACGTATTCGATCGACCGCTAAAACGGGTGCTTATAACAGCGCAAATCACCGAGGCACGCCTTCAATTCTGATTGAAAGAGGGTGTGCAGGACGTTGGTCAGAAGGAGAGGTGATTACTTATTTACGAGATGTGACTTCCGTCTTGGCTGCATTAGGTGTGGTTGAAAATGATGGCACTTTAAACAAAAGACGCACGGACGACGAACAACTCGAAATGGAAGCCTATTACGAAGGCGCACCAGAAGAGGGCTTATGGTACCCATCCGTCAAAGCGGGTGACAAGGTGACAGTTGGGCAGACGCTAGGTGAATTACGAACCTTTAATGGCACCTTGATTCATGAAGCCATTGCCAAGAAAGACGGCGTGGTGCTTTATCTCTCAGGCACCTTGTTTGTGCCTAAGGGCGTGGATTTGGTGGCTTATTAAGCTTGAACCACAAACGATAACCTCGTCAAAACAGGGAGAAGTTATCGTCATTTTAAGGGCAGAGCAGTGGAAGGATTGGAAGACGTAGAAGCGTGGGTGAAGATGGTGCGCCTACACTCGAAGGAACCACCATAAAGTTCAATGTGTGCGACAAGGAAATGACGCTCGATAAGAGCGAACTTGCACCTAATTCCAGATGAATTTCGGTAGGACGTCACCTTAATAGTGTTTGAGCACTTTGCGGATTGGACAAATTCACTTTGCACCAATCAGGCTTGTCCTGATGGAATGCATGCTTTACCTTGAGTACAACCAAGCGTGTGGTGTCCTACACGCCCATTCAAGGAGAGAAAGTTGAAAAAGTTCCTGCTTACGATGTGCGCCGCGTTGGCCATGTCTTCTGGCGCACAAGCCCTGGAAACCTCTGTGGCGCCCGAGGTGACAACGCTCGGTATCGACAATCCCAAGACCGCGCTCTATGTCGGCAATTCCTATTCGTTTTACAACTGCGGTGTCCACGGCTATGTTCGCGGTCTGGCGCGAGCCGCTGAGCGACCCTGGAAGGCACGCCTGCAGACCATTAGTGCTGGCATGCTGAGCTTCCACGACGTCGAGTACTACCTCTCCGCGCACGAGATGGATCCCTACGTGCAGTCCGACTCTCCGAAGATGTTCGACGTTGTTTTCCTGCAGGGCATGTCGAGCGAATCCATCGCTAAAAAGCGTATTCCGCTCTTCAAGAAGTATCTCAAGCAGCACATCGAAACCATCCGTGCCAAGGGCTCCATCCCTGTGGTCGTGGTGACCTGGACCAAGGCCGACAAGATGAACAAGGATACACGACGTTTGGCTGACAGCATTATCGCAGGCCCCGTGAATGCCGCCCACACATTCGCCTGCGGCAAAGAGACCTGGGATCGGTTCGTCTGTTTCGACGTCGAGTACGGCCGTTGTGACGTTCGTTGCTACGCCGCCCATGCAGTGGTGCACCTTCAGGCTCATTTCCGAGACGTAGAAGGGGCCTTGCCCAGAGGCTTCGCGCGCTTGTCGAAACGACGGGCAAAGTCGGCATCCTTACCCGCGGCAAGCAGTTCGTTGTAGTGGGCAAAGGTGGTTTCCAAGATTTTCGGATCGAGCTGATAGGCGTCGGCGAGTTCCTTGAGCGTGGCGAATTCACGCAGGGCGCCCGATTTCAGAATCTCAAGAACTTTTCTTGCAGGATCAAATGCATTAGTAAAGTTAATGAGAATTCGTGTGTAAACATGGAAAGCACTCTAAAGGAGGTTTATGTGATTTAGGGAATCAGAATTGAGAAGCTGTCGACGGGCAAATACGTAACTACCAGTTGCGATATTCCCGAATGCACGTATACGAGTGATGACATGGAAACCGCATATTCTCGAGCTAGGGAGGCTATTCCCTTCTGCTTCGAGTCCAGTTATCGCCAACACAAGAAGGCTATGCCTTTACCAACTCCTATTCAGGACGGTGAGCTGAAGGTATAAGTCCCGATGCGTGTTCAAGCTCGCATTCTTCTTTGGAATACGATCGTCACCAAGGGTTTAAGCATGAAAGACTATTGGCGTATCCAATAGTCAGGCACAGCGTCTAGTCGATTTCTCAAAGAATGCAAGTCCCGAAAGTATCGAACAAGCACTAGCCAAGTTAGGTTTCTTATTTAACCTGTCGATTGTTGAGGAAACCGAAGATTAACCCATACACAGGCTCTGAGAGATGAGTGCCTACAAGCTATAAAAGTTAAGCCACCTGGAAAAGTAAGCCACCTGGTTTGGTGAATCAGATGCTTATACGCGAAATAGCGCGATTTCGAGTGCGGAGTTTCCTATCCGTCGGGAGAGTTGGGATAGGCGTGAATCCGAGCAAGTGGAATCCGCTCCGCGGGCCTTGAGCTTCCGTTGTGGGAAGTGGGAGGTAAATTACAAGACCTTCCCTGATCCTATCGGCCGCTTATGATTTTTGTCATAGGGTATTGGGCTTAGACTGACCTAAGCCAAGACGGATTGCGCTCGGTGTGGGAATGCTCCACTAGTTACAGAGGAGGCTCAGCCAATCGTGAACCTCCATTTTTTATTTTATGGCTAACTATTTGTGAAATTCGAGAATGGTATATGAGTTATTGAGAAGTATTACCTTTGTTTCTCGCTATGAGTTCATTTAACATCTTTTCGACTTTAGTCGAAAATTGAGGATTTGCGAAGTGTTGCCCTCTCGTAACCGTGGCCAACCCTAACGCACTTAAAACAGTTTTTGTCTCGGAAAGCCTGGAAACCTTTGATGTTAAATTGCCAGATGCCGGAGGATTCAATAAAGCTTTTATTGCCTCAATATTACTTTTAGGAAGTGTTATTCCGGCACCGCCTTTTTGAGCAATCAAGGTTAAACCGATAAGAAGACCTTTTTGAGGTATCTTACCTGTAGTAAAGGCCGTAACGATTTTTTGTGCATAGTCTTTATTCTGAAAATCAAGCATCAAAGCTAATTGTGAAATGCCTGATAATAGAGCGGTTCTATGGTCGTTAAGCAAGGCCAATACAGGTTTTAAATCCTTTTGAAGACTTGTGCTTCCATGATCAAATCTTTCGTTTAAATGTTCATAGATCGATTCGAAGGGATCATTATCTTCAAGTTCTTTTAAAACCACTTCATAGTACAGCGCCTCGAGAAACTGTTTTTTAAGAGAATTAATATGGGTTTCCCAAGCGTTTCGTACAACCGAGACACTAAATTCTTCATCTAATAACGTTTGTATGATTAACAAATGTTTGTTTGGTTGGTCATCGTAGAGTACAAAACCGTGTTTATTAAAAAAATCTTTACATCCGTCATCAGATAAAGTAAATGTTGCCTTAATGCATTTTTTGGAAAACTCTCGATGGCTATCGAATTGTATGTTGGCTATATTGAACAATTCAGCGATCTTAATTGACCGTTGCTCTTTTTCAAAGATATCGTCGAGAACAGAGGTCATTGGTACATTCCTTACTCGTCACCAAAAACATGAGCAACTTCAGCAATTCTCACTCTGTAGTCCTCAATGTCCAGTAAGTCGTCCAACCAGTCACCCGCCATACTCCAGATGATCCGCGATTTAAGATCATTACCCGCTTCGATGACAGAACGTTGATGTTGTACATTGGTGTCAATTTTTAAAATGTCGCTGATTTCAAGACCTGTTCTTACGTTAACAATTTCCCAACGGTCCCAGATTTCTTCGCTACCATATTTCTCATAAAACTCATCGCCAGTCATAGGCTTTAATTCAAGTGCGCGTTTGGTTGCGTTCGGGTATTTTTTCATTAAGTCATCGATGTGTTCGTCAAGTTTCTTCGGATCAATATCCCATAAATGATTGAAGCCAATGGTGCTGTAAATGTCACAAATGATCATGAAGGCAAGGGGATCCTCATCAATATTCCCACCGACAAGATCAGCGAGCATATCGGCTTGACCCGGCTTGTAACTCGTATTGCGAATAGCCGAAATGACTTCTTCTTTGGTTTTGAGGAAAAATTCTTCTTTGTTAGCGTCGTCGGTGCTAACCGGCAAGTCGTTATTTAATTGCGTCATTTTTATCTCCATAAGTTTGATGATTTCAGGACGGCGCGTCCTTCCATGTCCATAAGCTTATCAGTCTCGGCTGCGACCAATTTAGGCGAACTTAGGCGACGCGCGCCCAACTTCGCCCAACTTTCTCCGTCCCATGTTTCATAAGATCCTGATCGACCTCTCGATCCGCTGATGGAGGGGTATTTAAGACTTTGCTAGTCAATTTTCTAACTGTTTAAAAAAGGATCAAACTATGGCAAAGAAGTTGATTGAAACGTTTAAAGCACCGCTCACCGCCGCACAGTGGCTCACGTCGAATCTGGATATGCATAACATGACGAATGTGGCATTGGCCAAAGAGCTGAATGTCGTCTCAACGCTGATCTGTGCCTGGAAGAAGGGGGCGCAGAACATTCCATTGGGGTATTCCCGGCGACTTTCAGAAATTTTTGGTGCTGATCCTGTTTATGTACGCAACCTTTTGCTTGAGGCCAAAGCACCTGGTCTATGGCATGATGATGAAGAATTGCGTTTGATGGGGGGACTCACCAAGAACGAGAGTGAGTTCATCGAAATCCTTCGGGAAAATTCGGTGGCTAATGTAGGAATGAATGACGAAGAAAAGGAAGAATTTCGTCAGTTCGTCTCTAAGCTTCGAGACTCGCGAGGTTTGAGCACTCAGTCCCCTGATGTGATGATTAAGAGGTACTGATTAGGGATTTTTTAGGCGAACGTAGGACGATCACCAACGCCGAACGCCAGTTGACACAATCAGACTTATACGGCATAGGCCTCGGCATACACGCTCGTGCGGTTAGGTCTCAGGGCATACGTCCGGCAACCTTTCCTTTCATTGGAACAAAGACCAATTCCCTCTGCAGGTGAGGATTGTCTTAGCTCACCCCCCTTTTTTTGTTGATGCTTTTGCCTGATCACGCGAGGATCACTCTCAACAATATGGCCGCAAGCATGAGGACAAAACCCATTATTGTAAGGAGGGTGGTTGAGGTCGTGAAGCTCAAAGCCAAGGCAAGCACCATCGGCGCAAAAATGCGTCCTAAGCTATTGAGGAGGAGCCGAATGCTTACCGCATCACCTACTGAGGAAGCCTTCATATGGTGGTAAATGAGGCTCATTGAGAGCGGCTGAATCATGCCGAAGCCCAGACCGATGATGGCCGTCGCAGCTAAAAGTGTTCCAAAGCCTTCCGTCACATAAGCTCCCAGTAGGCCAAGACTCCCCAAGATTAGACCATTCAAGAAGTGCTTGAAGAGCGTGTCTGACGGATAGGCTCGGAATGATAGATAGGCACTGGCAGCAGCCTGAGACAGGGCCAGAACAGACAAAATCGTACCAACCTCAGTGGACGTCAGGTTGAAGGTATTACCTGTGATCGGGATGATCAAGTCACAAATGAAAAGCAACGAGTGGATGGCTGCGCCGATCACAATGGCCAAGGTAACAAAACGATTGATGAGCACCGACTTGAGGTTGGTCAGTAGCGAGAGTGAGGCAATGGAGCCGCTTCTGGCGGTAATGTCCGTCAATTTTGGCTGTGGGATGCAGAGGGCGGTGACGGCCAGACCCGCCATGATGATGGGGATGAGGTTTGGATTCAGATAGAAAAGCCAACCGATGACAAGTGGCGTCACGATGTCGCTAAGATTGTTGACGATGCTCATGCGCGCAAATGCTACGAGGCGTTTTCGTTCGGCAAAAAATCCCCCTACACCTCGATAAGTTCCCACAGTGGTAAAGAGAATGCTTTGCCCTGCTAAAATCCAAATCAGCATGGAGCAATAGATATGCTCTAAATCCAGCGGCAAGAGAAAAAGCCCGGCCGTGGCACTCAGACTAAACACAGCAGAAATTCTATTAATGGGACCAGGCCCCCAATGATTAAACAATCGCCCGACGGGAACGGTCATCAAGGCACTGGCCGTTGCGCCTGAAGCCAACATGGCGGAAATCCATGTTGGCGGTGTATTCGATGCGACGGCGTGAAAAATCAACGAGAGCTGTACGGCACGTGCAACGATCGAATTGGTGAACCAGGAATAAAGAAGCTGCCAGAAGGCCATGAGAAGGACACAACGAGGCTTTCTAAGCGTGTGTGCTAGTTGAAATATTAAAAATGACTCTTAATCGTAACGATCTCTTATAGTTATTGGGGCTTGGGTAAGGATAAGTACCAAGATTTGGGTCGCAGAACATCCCGTTTGTTAGTGAAGGCGTCATGAAGAGGATGTGTAGACGTGCCCCAATTATGGAAGTATTAATAAAGATTAGCCATGGCGACTTTTTCTAATGCATCCTCGTGCTCAGGATTCCATAGAAAAGGTTCGTCTTTTTTATCGAGGCCAGTCGATTTGAACGCAAAGCGTGCGCCGTTGACAATGGTTGATCTCAGGTATTGGTTGCCAGGGTCAATATGTACTCGATCATGCCACACGAGAGTCTGTTGATAGATCCGTTCGGGAGCATCAGCCACTGGAATCCCGACAATCTTTTGATGCGTGGAGGCGAAGTTTCCAATGAAGTTGGGCAGCACAATCGTAAAGTCGGATTTTTCGACCAATTGAATGCTTGAGAAGAAATAGGGTAATTCGATGACCGTCTTGCGATGTCCCTTACCCATAAAGAGACCCTGGTCAATCGAACCAAGCATGCGTCCCTTAACTGAACGAACGGCAATACGTATCTGGGGATATTGGTCAACGTCCGCCACCGAAACAGGGAGTCCGTCCTTCACTTTTAGAGCCAGAGGATGGTTCTTGCGAACATACAGTGAGCAATACCCGGAGCCGATGATCATTTTGTGAAATGCGGCATCGGGGAGATCGAAGTTGGGCAAAATTGCGCAGTCCAATTCCCCGGAGCGAAGTCGACTGTAGAGCGTATTGTCAATGACTTTGATGGACAGGTTGATGTTTGGAGAGTGCTGAAAAAGATCGTTCAGTACGTTGGGAAAAAGCTCGGCCAAAGCATTGTCGGCAATGGCAATGTTGAAGGTTTTGGTGAGTTTTTCAGGCAGGAAAACATCACCTTCAGAAATTTCGTGATAAACCGAGAGCAGACGAGAAATCTTGCTCGACAAAATGACAGCCTTATCGGTAGGTACCAAACCCGTCCCGCCTCGAGTGAATAATTGGTCATCCAATGCGACGCGCAATTTATTCAGCAGTCTCCCTGCAGAGGGGAGTGTTAAATTGAGTGAGGTTGCGGCTTCAGTGAGTGATCTCGTTTGAAAGAGCTGGTCGAATAGGATCAGATCACGAAGTTGTAATCGTGAAAACTCTTCGGGTAACTGCGCGTGATCGAACATAAGAAACTGTCACCTTATAAAGACATCACGGTAAGGGCACTGCGCGCTTACCGTGATGGAGGAGAGGATTAGAATCGATAGACTAACCCGGCAATGAACGAACGTGAATTAAATTGTTGTTCATACGTACGGCTGTTGGGTCGGTTGCTCATCTTTTCCTTGGAGTCAAACAAGTCGCCACCCTTGGAGAACTGAGAGGACATCCAAATCAAAGTGCTCTTGCTTAACGGATATTCATAAGCGACGCCGCCAACAAAACGGTTGTACTTAGGAGATCCTTCCTTTGCCTTATCCTTACCCGTCACATAGCCGATGCCGGGCATAATGCGACCGCCCCACAAGGGGATGGCCAAGGAGGTCATGAAGGCGTGAGCTTCCATACCATGTTGGGATACCGTCTTCTTGCCTAACCCAGAGGTCAGCTGCGGCCACACGGGGAATCCACCCGTTGAGGTGGTCATGCCGTAGTTCATGCGGGCATCCGTATAGTACTGGTAGCCGCCGTAGAGTTTAACGCCGTTGCCGAACTTATAGTTCGCTGCCATGGTCAAGCTTTGATGATCGTCCGGGCTGCCGCCGTCTTCAGTTTCGAGCATGTTGGGCCACATTACTCGTTCGTAGAAGATGGTCCCGCCAAAGTTGCCCTTCACGTATTTGGCGCCGATGCCGAGGTACTTCGTGTTCTTGCCGAACCCTTCGGTCGACTCATCGAGAATGCCGTTCGAATAAAGAACGCGGAAGTCAAGACCATCAAAGTTTGGCGTCACCAAGGCAATGGTATTGTTGGTGCGGGGCACAAACTGGAAGATGTTGCCGAAGCCGAGTTCGTTGAAGCCGTTGCCGTAAGGGGAAGCAAAATATTGAAGGGCATAGGTGCCCAGACCGGAAGAAAGGGAACCGAATCGACCGAAACCGATTTCACCATAGGGCGTGATCAGCCCTACAGAGGCTTCACGACTGAAAATTGAATTTTTGTCGAAGGAGGCAATGGTTTCACCTGTACCCGAGTCAAAACCGTTTTCCAGAGTGAATCGAACCTTGTAGCCGTTGCCCAAATCCTCACGACCGCGGATGCCGATGCGAGCAGCATAGTAGTCGCCGGTGGCTAACTTGGAGGTGGTTTTTTCGCCCTTGAACTTTTGAATGTTGATACTCGTTTCAGCCGTACCGAAGAGCGTGACATCTGCTGCGCAGACGGAAGTGCTGCCCAGGGCCAACATGATGGCAGAGACAATGAGTTTAGTTTTCATATGAAGCATGTTCGAGCAGAAAGTCTCTGCTCGAACATTCCTTTAGAGGGTGAGCGGAAGATTACTTGGCGACTTCAAAGGCCTTGTGGAGGCTGATCGGCATGGCCTGATAGCCTGAGGTCTTCTGAAGTTGGATTTCAACGCTAGGTTCTTTAGCACCCCACTTGAACTCATTGAGGACAGGGTTCGGAGCACTCGTCAAAGCGCCCGTCGTCAGATTGATGTCGGCCCCCGAGGTGGCGGAATAGGCGACCACGGAGTTCTTGTCGGCCTGGTATTCGACCAAGGACGTCACTGGGCTGTACCAGTCGGAACGATCCTTACCGTATTCCCAGATCTGCTGAACAGTCATCTTCTTCTGGTCGATCTTATAGATCACGGCGCGGGAATACTTCATGGATGGTAGCGCCGGCTGTTCCATGCCGCGCGAATCACCATTGTCGAAGACGGATACAAAGATCGTATTGCCCTTGGACTTTTCGTCAATCTTGAAGGCAGTATGCTGCGTCCACGTCCAGTCGAAGTCACCTTCACACTTGGAGTCTTCGCACTTGATCGGCTTGCCGTTCTTATCAACTGGCGTCAACACCTTCTTGGCGAAGTCGCCCTTCCAACCTTCAGGCGAACCCAAGATCCACTTCACCTTCTTGTCGCGACCAATCTTGATGACAGCAGACTGGTGGCGAGAGGAGATGATGATGGAGTCGTCTTCCGTGTCATGGTCAACAGAGTTGACGTGCGCCCAGTTGCGACCCGGACCCGTGCCAACGATGTCGCCGAATTTTTCGCTCGAGTCAAGCTTGGAGATTTCGTCTTCGGACAAGGTCTTGCCCGCGAGTTTGCCGTCGATGTTAAGGCAAACGGCACCCTGGTCAAGCACCTTCATATTGACGTCACGGTACGGGTCAAGAATTTCAAACAGACGCCATTCGTCGATGACGTTGCCCGTATCCGGATTCACTTCGGCGATCACGTCGCGAACCGTGCGAACATTCTTGCCATCCGGACGCTTGTAGTTGGCACTACCGACGCGGATGAAGTAGTTGCCGTTGGGACTGTTGTCAATCGAGTGAGAGAAGTCGTTGTAGTTGCCTGGTAGACGACGGTTGAAGATTTCACGACCCATCAAGTCGTACTTGGCATAACGCTGTCCATAGCCGAACGAGATCTGACCGTCGTCGTTCTGCTTGAAGCCCATCATCACGCCGGCGCGATAGATCGAATTCAAGTCGTAGATGGACTTCGGATCCATGAACCAACGCGTTTCACCGGCTGTATCGATGATGGCGATCATCGGATAGAAGTTCCATTCCAGCGCACCGCCCACCGGGTTGTTCCAAACGACGCGCGTACCGACAGCCGACTTGCCCTGAAGGTTGTTGATCAGGTAGAGGCGATCCTTAAATTCCGGATCAACCTTTTTTACGGTCGTCTTGAAGAAGACGCCGGAGCCACCAGCGGCACCACTAGGCTGACCGTAGACGGGTGGTGCATAAATCGTGTAGGTTTCCTTCAAGTCTTCAGTCTTGCTGCCGTAAATACGGGTGTAGGAGACTTCAACCTTGTTGTTGTAGTCCGCATAAAGACCCCAAACGGGAATACCACCGTGGGTGAGGAGGAGCTTGTCGTCCACCTTGTACGAAATTTCCTGACCACCATTCTTCGGAACGATGCGCACATGGACATTTTTCAGAACGTAACCACCATTTTTAATAATAGCCGTCAAAGGTGCGATATCATATGGGTTGGCTACCACTTCACCTAATTTGCCCGGGACGCGATAGTCAACCTTGGCACCACTGGGGCCACCAACGGCCAAAGCAGCAAGTGGCATACAGCCGGCAATCATGGCGGCCACGACTTTCATTTTCAGTGCAGACTTCATTACAAGTTCCTCAATTGGATGTGGTTTCGAGTTTCTGTGGAAGGTTTCTCGAACTGTGTTCAATTGTAGAAACTTGTTTCAATTCGTCCTAGAGTGACTATCCATGAGCGAATTTTCAGAAATATAGAAACCCTTTCTCGAAATCAATCATCAGTAGAAGGGTTGTTCGTCATTTCCTAAAGATTCGCTTCCCGCCTTAGCCCATAAATTCAAGAAGTTACTGTTTCAGTGGCACTTTCGCGCAGGATTACTTCGAGCTTTCCCTATTAACAAAAGTCCTCATTGAGCGGCAAAAATCAGATGAATAAAATTCACCTAGTCCGACTAGGTAGGGACTAATCGTGTCACTGCCCTCAACGTTCGCCGTCGCCGGATGTTTTCTCACACTTAAAAAACCGGAGACGATCATGCCTCAACGCCGCTTTATTCTTAAATCTCTTGCCACAACTGCGATGGTTGGTCTTAGCCTTCCTCAAGCTATGTCCAAAGAAACCGTACCTGCTCCCAAAGACATCACGGTCTTTCATCCCTTTGAACCGAGTCCCTACGATGTGCTGAGCAATGTCATCAATCAGGAATTGGCTAAGGAATTGGGTGTTCCCGTGCATTTTGAGTATGGTCTTATGGGCCGCGCCGATCGAGAAGTCTATAACGGCCCGTCGGACGGTTCTCGCATCTACTTCGCAGCTCTGGGCCCCATGGTGCTGAAACCCAATGTCAAGCCCAATGCACACACGCCGGCCGACTTCAAGGCCGTCTGTCGCGCTACCTGGCTACCGATCATTCTCGTAGCGGGCAAGCAGGCGCCGTTCAAGACCTATCAGGAATTCGAAGCCTATGCGAAGGCTCACCCTGGGAAGGTGCGTGTGGCCTTGACGAACTTCCCGAGTTCCATTCACTCTGGCATGACCCACTTCATCAAGAATATTGCCAAGTTGGACGTGCAGTTGGTGACACAATCGGTCAGTCCTTTGGATGGTGCAATTGATACCCTGACGGGTATTACAGACGTATTGATTACGCACACTCCAGATGCCGAACGCTTCTTAAAGCACGGTGACTTTGTCGCGCTTTGTACGTTCAACAAGACGCGCCTGTCGATGCTGGCGAACGTTCCGACGCTGCATGAATTGGGCTATGACTACGACCAAACCTCTTGGCGCGTTATAGTCGTGAATAAAAACACGCCCGAGGCAGTGGTGAATAAATTGGCTGAAGCATTCAAGAAGGTGTTCGAAGCGGAAGCTGTCAGAAAGTCTGCCGAGGATAATTGGGAACCCTTGGCATGGTTGCCACCAGAGGAAACGCAGGCTTTCCTTATGGATGAACTCGAGTTCTATCGTCGTTTGACAATGAGACTCGGGATTCATTTCACACAGAAAAAATAAAAAAAGTGGCTTTGAACCGTTGGTGTGATTGATCGTTTTCTGATCGCACGCAAAAAATTGAGGGCTGATTTCCTTTAAGCAACCTAAACCCCCGCTTGACTAGATACTAACGGTACATGGTCTTCGGGGGTTTTTCG
>CALEAW010000042.1 GCA_937943605.1 uncultured Sutterella sp.
CCTTGAAAAATTTGACCAACCCTTGCAAACAGGGAGCTGACCATGTATTTATTTCCAGTAATCGAGAGAGCGGATATGGCCGATACGATGTCATGCTTGAGCCAAAAAATCCTCGTCATGACGATGCCTACATTTTGGAATTTAAGGTTCGATAGCCAGGAAGAGAAGCGACGCTCGAAGAAACGTTACATAACGCTAAACTACAAATTACCGCGAAGGCCTATGACCGAGAGTTGGTGAAGCGAGGTATCGAGAAGCGCCGCATTAATGCCTTAGGCATTGTGTTCGACCAAAAGAAAGTGCTGATTGGATGATGTCATTTCAGCGAGCGAAAACAAAACGACCGCGCGTTGATGGAACGTAGCGGTCGTTTGTTGTAGGTACTTCGCGCTGGGTATTAATCAACTAGCACTTTCTGCGTGGCGGGTTCTAGCGTTGACGTCGTCGTTAACGAAGCTTCCATGCGATCAAAAAAGGATGCCTTTTCATCAGATTCACGCCAGTTTTGGAAGAGTGTGGCCAACATCGGACCCGTGACGTTATGCCATAACGCAGCAAGCGCAGAAGGTAGGGCGGTCATCGGACTAGCGGCAAAGTGAACGCTAGCCAAGGCGACACCGAGCCCAGAGTTTTGCATACCGACTTCAAAAGCCAGGCACTTACGCTTTGCAAGGTTCATACCAGTCCACTTGCCGACAAGGTAGCCAAAGAGCATCCCAAAAGCGTTATGAACGACGACAGCCGTAAAAACCAAGAGGCCCGTGTTCATCAACTGCGTACGAGAGGCGGCGGTCACAGCGGCAGCGATCAAAACGATGGCGCCAACAGAGACAAGCGGAAGGGCGGCTACGGCACCGTCGATACGATGACCGAGCAACTTATGGACAAAGACACCAGCAGCGATCGGCAAAAGGATGATTTGGACGATGGACATGAACATCGCAGCCGGGTCGATCGCAAGCCACTGGCTAGCAAAGAGGTACATCAAAGCGGGTGTCATCACAGGTGCCAACAAAGTCGTGCAAGAGGTGATCGTGACAGAGAGTGCCACGTCACCACGCGCCAAGAAGGTGACAACGTTCGAGGCTGTCCCACCCGGGCAGCAACCTAAGAGCATCAAGCCAACAGCCACTTCTGGCGGCAGGTTCATCGCATAGCAAAGCAAGAATGCGACACCAGGCATGATCGTAAATTGGGCGACGACACCCAGTGCGACATCACGCGGACGACGGAAGATGTCTCGAAAGTCAGCAGGCGAAAGGGTAAGCCCCATGCCGAACATGACGACACCAAGAAGAGGAGCGATCCAGGGACCAATCTGCTTGAAAATCTCAGGAAAAGCAAAACCGGCAATACCGAAAATGACGACCCAAAGGGCGAAGGTCATATTTACGAACTGGGAAACTTTCACTAAGGTTTTCATCATGGTTGTCTCCTGCGGCTCTTATTTCAATGAGCCGCGCCAAAATTTCAAGGTTAATGTCATGTTTAAGTCCGTCGCACTTAACATGTGACGGCTTCCGTGAAAAGGGACTCAAGGAAATTCAGTCCCGATGAAGATAATCTACAGAACGATAAAACGCCTGTGTTTAAGGAGGATGTCGTAGATCGAAGCGTGAAGTGAATAAGAGCTGATTTGACACAGGTGGTCTGGGAGAAGTCTCCTAAGGAAGATCTTGTATCGTTTGGAAATGGTTAAAACCAACAAAAATGCCGCCCAACCTTCAGGTCGAGCGGCACAAACAGTCACGTAGCGTTGTTTACGAATTAAGCTTTACGCGGCATGACAAGACTCAGGACTACGCCAACGGCAAGACCGGCGATGGACGGCACCACCCAGTCAAGACCCTGAGAGGCAAGCGGCATCGAGGCAAAGAAGTCAGCCAAGAAGGGCAGCTTGAAGCCAGCCTGAGAAACGCCTGCAGTAACGGCAGCCACGCCCGTAAAGAGCATCGTCACAGGATAGGCAAAACGCATGTTGCTGATGAACGGATGCAAGAAGGCGAGGATGATGAGCACCAAAGCAAGCGGATAGATACCGACGAGCACCGGGACGGAGAACTTCAAAATAGCCGTCAAACCAGCATTAGCGATCACGGTAGAGGTGAGCGCAAAAACGGTCAACCAACCACGGTAGCCGAGGATCGGGAACGTGTCACGGAAGTAGTTGGAGCAGCAAGAGAGAAGACCCACACAGGTATTCAAACAGGCGATAAAGAAGATCGCACCCAAGATGAAGAGACCGGCATGACCGAACTGCTGAATCACAACACCCGTCAGGGTCTGAGCACCGTTTTCACCCGTGAGGCCAGCGCCACCAGCTTCAGCACCGATGTGAGCCAAGGCGAGGTAAACCGTGATCAACAAAAGACCAGCAATGAAGCCCGCTAAAATCGTTTCGCGCACGACGCCAGAGTCCGTCTTGACGCCCATGGCACGGATGTTCATCGCAATGATGAGACCGAAGTTCAGGGCGGCGAGGGTGTCCATCGTCTGATAGCCTTCAATAAAGCCGCGAACCACCGGCGCGGCATCGTACGGCGCACGAGCGGCGCCATAGTCGCCGAGCGGATGAATAATGGCCGAAATGAAGAGAATCGTAATGAGCGTAAGAAGGGTCGGCGACGTAATCTTGCCCAAACGCTGCGTCAGCTTTTCCGGATTGAGTGCAATCGTAAAGGCAAGGAGGAAGAAGGCGACCGAATAGACAGCCTGCGCAACCACACCGGCTTCAAAACCCATAAAGGTGCCGGTCATGGCGCCATCACCCGTGAAGAGCGGGGCAATGGCCATTTCGAACGAAGTGCCAGCCGTACGCGGAATAGCGAGGCAGGGACCGATCGAAAGATAGATCAAAAGCGTGAAAAGGAAGGCGAAGGCTGGATGAACGCGGCTTGCAAGGGTCGTCAAACCGCCAGAGCGAGCGACAGCGGCCACACCCAAAATGGGGAAAATGACAGCAGTCACAGCAAAGCCAGCCATGGCCAGGAATGTAGAATCACCCGCGAGGGCACCCAGGAACGGGGGGAAGATCAGATTCCCCGCTCCAAAGAACATCGAAAAGAGTGTGAGACCGATCAGGGCACGCTCTTTTAAGGAAAAGCTTTTCATAAAAAAAACGGTGGTAGTTATTTAAGTTGTTAGTAAAAATTGCGCGTTGTAAATAAACGCGCAAGTTAAAGCCTACCACAGCAATGAGGTTAAATGGGCGTGCTTAAAGCGCCCGTTAGTCAATCAAATCGACTGTTGCAGGGGTAAGTACCTTTGATGGTCTTGCGAGAGAGGCAATGAGCTTTTGTCTAAGGTGATTGCAGTATTGGCCATTTTTTTCGCAAAAAAGTACGATCTCATCCGTCAAAATGACCCCAAAAGGCAAAGATTGCGACCCATCAGAGTGCCTTGTCACGATGAAACCGCGGGTTTTAAGCTTCATTTTTTCTCGTGTTTCGACCGATGTTTGAGGCGTCAAATAGGTCCCTAATATCAACTGAGCGCTTTGAGCCGCTTCGTCAAAGGTTGGGACTTGAAGGCGCATGCTCGACGGTAAGTCCGGCAACAAGAGGGCATCGATGCCAGCTTTGGCTATCTTTTGCGTGAAGTGATCAAAGCCATAGACAACAGCGGGATTAAGGTACGTGACGAGTGCCAAGGGACATTTGGGAGCCACGGCTCGGATGCGAGCGATGAGTTCGAGCGCGCCTTCAATGGTGGCACCAGAACGTAAAGCGCGTTGCGAAGCACTGGTTTGAGCGACGGTATCGGCGCATGGATCTGAAAACGGTAACCCTAAGATGAGGCCAGGAGCGCCCGCTTCGATAAGGTCTCGAGCGATAGCGTAGCTAGATTCCTTGTCGGGATCAAAAAGGCTCACATAAGGAAGGTCTATAGAAGAGTGGTTATTTACGTTCAAGTAGCGGTCAAAGCGGTTCGTCATGATAAATGTCCTTGAGTGATCGTTCTTTATTGGTGTTGGTTATTACGCATCAGTCGAAAGAAACCATGCGAAGAAGGATGTCTTTGGATAGGCGACCATCATTCATGAGGCCATCCTTTTCGAGACGGGCTGCGACCTGGAAAATGTCTTTGTCACCACGACCCGAGAGATTGACGATGAGCTTTTGTTTGCGATCAGGATTTTGGCGGGCGAGCTTCAAGGCATAGGCCAATGCATGGCTACTTTCGAGGGCGGGAATAATGCCTTCGTGAATGGAGAGTTCCACAAACGCGCGAAGGGCCTCTTCGTCCGTGATAGAGACATAGGTCGCGCGGCCGATGTCTTTTAAGTGGGCGTGCTCAGGGCCCACGGACGGAAAATCTAGCCCAGCTGAAATGGAGTAAGACTCTTCGATCTGACCGTCTGCTGTTTGCATGTTGTATGAGCGAGCGCCAAAGAAGATGCCTGGCGTGCCGCAACCCAGAGTGGCACCGTGATAGGGCGTGTCAACTCCAAGGCCAGCAGGTTCGACGCCGATGAGTTGGACATCGTCAAAAGGCTTGAAGTCCGTGAAGAGGCCAATGGCGTTGGAGCCGCCGCCCACACAAGCAATGACGGCATCGGGCCGCTCACCTTTTTCAGCGTCGGCAAATTGTTGGCGTGCTTCTTCGCCAATAATTTTTTGGAATTCACGCACGATCGTAGGGAAGGGATGCGGACCCGCCGCGGTGCCTAACATATAGTGTGTGGTTTCATAGTTGTCGGCATAGTCTGCCAGCGCAGCATTGCAAGCCTCTTTGAGCGTACCGCTACCAACAGTCACCGGGATCACGGTTGCGCCCATTAGTTCCATACGAAAGACGTTCGGTTTTTGACGTTCAACGTCCTTGGCGCCCATGTAGATGACACATTCAAGGTCAAAGAGTGAACAAGCGAGCGCGGTGGCGACACCATGTTGACCTGCACCTGTTTCGGCGATGATGCGCTTTTTTCCCATACGCTTTGCAAGCAACGCTTGGCCTAGCACTTGATTGGTCTTATGTGCGCCGCCATGGACGAGATCTTCGCGCTTTAAGTAGAGTGTCGTTTGAGTGCCTTGGGTGAGATTTCGCACTCGAGTGAGTGGTGTCGGTCGACCGGCGTAGGTCGTTAAAAGGGCATTGAGTTCAGCGTGAAAGACGGGATCAGCCAAGGCTAAAACGAACGCATTTTCGAGTTCATCTAAAGCAGGCAGAAGGTTTTCAGGAACAAATTGACCGCCGAATTGGCCAAAGAAGGGATTGAGCTGAGTCATGGTGGCATCTCCAAGTAGTTGCTTTGCGGATGCCGCCAGAAAGGGATAAATGTGGTGCTAGAGTGACAAAAAACCCGCTGACGTGAAGCATCCGCGGGTTCTTTTCGTAAATGATAAGCGCACGAAACTAGGCACCCGCTTTAAGAGGGGCGCCACCACCAAGACTGGTTAAGTTTCGTGAGATTAGACATGTTGAATCCGATTAAAAATGGTTCAAATAAGAAGAAGTCTTTATGACTTTATCGGATTCGCATTGAGGCTGCAATAGGGTAAATGGCCTAGAAATGATAAAGCCCTGCAAATTTTCATCTGCAGGGCTTCTGAATCTGGGGTGGGAAATGGGACTCGAACCCACGACAACCGGAATCACAATCCGGGACTCTACCAACTGAGCTATTCCCACCATTTGGTGTCTCAGAGCGTTTCGCTCTTGAGGATTTGAATTTTACATGAGTTGCCAAATAATGCAAGAGAATTTCTTGAAAATACCGTAAATGCGGTATTTTTGTGATTTGAATTGCTTGATGACTACTTATTCAGTCGTTTTCGGTGCGTCGCTTAAATAATGTCTAAGGAATTCTGGATGAATCGCTCAGAAGTAAGGTTTCGTAAGCGTTTGTCGCCTCGGTTTTTGTCGATAAAGAGACGCCTTCAAGTACAATGCATGATTCAATTTTTATTCTCAACGTAGAGGAGTGGTGAGATGGCGAGAGGCCCGCATTTAAGTGAGTTGGCTAAAGAGTGGCAGGCGTTAGGCGCTAAGCCGCAACATGTCCGACGCATCTTTTTGGCCTGGGCTGGTTTGGCACCTTGGGAAGCGCGTAAAGGCGAAACATTTCCAAAAGCCATTGCCGAAGTACTCCCGGCTATACGAGCACGTTTAGAAAAGTTAACGCACGCTTTGCCTGTGCGTAGTGAAGAGGCCGAAACCGTCAAATTGATTCTCGGTTTAGAGGATGGCGAGTGTGTTGAATCGGTATTGTTGCCACGTCAGGGGCTTTGCGTCTCAACCCAAGTAGGGTGTGCCGTTGGCTGCGTCTTTTGCATGACGGGTAAGGGCGGCTTAGTGCGTCAACTTTCGAGCGCCGAAATTGTGGCGCAATTCTGTGAGGCTAAGCGCGTTCGTCAAGACATCAAGAAAATTGTGTTGATGGGGATGGGCGAGCCCAGTCACAATCTGAATGCGGTCTGTGAAGCGGTGGAGTTCTTTGGTAATGTCTGCGGGCTCGCACATAAAGATATTGTGGTTTCGACCGTGGGTGACCATCGTCTCTTTGATCGTTTGCCGACCCTATCCGTGCGTCCGGCTCTGGCTTTGAGTTTACATACCACCGATAACGTGTTGCGTCGTGAACTGCTCACGAATTCACCCGATATTCCTGTAGAAACCTTGCTTGAACGTACGCTCGATTATGCGGATGCCACGGGCTACCCAGCGCAAATTGAATGGACCTTGATGGCTGGCATCAATGATTTGCCAGCCCAAGTCGAACGCTTGGCAGATTTGATAGAAGGGCGCTATGCGATGGTGAATTTTATTGCCGTGAATCCGGTCGAAGGGTCGCCTTTTAAGCGTCCGACATCCGAACATATTCAAGACCTGATAACGATTTTGCGTCGCCGTGGCACCGTGGCCACGCTACGCGATAGCGCTGCACAAGATATTGAAGGGGGCTGCGGCCAACTTCGCGCCCGAGTGATCGGTATTTTGCCTCAAATGAACACACATTAATCTGCCATACATAGAAAGGAAGCTAAATGGCGAAGTTTAAATCCAAAGGATCTGCGCTTCTTGTTAACCATTTTGGTGAAAGTCAAGCCAAGGTATTGGAATCTTTGTTTGTCTCGTTGTTGTCTGACAAAGGTCAGATTAGTCGAGATGACTTTCTTAGAGTGATGTGCAGGGGCGGTCGAATGTCGACGAGAGAAGCTTCTGCATTGGTGTCGAAGTTGATCAAGGCTTCTTGGCTCGAATATAGTAGCGAGTGGAGTGACAACATCACCTTTGGCCCTTTGTTATGGTTGAACTTTGTCGAGCATCTGCCCGACAGCTCTGTGACGCAGCTAAGCGAAGTTCGTCTGGATGCCAGTCGTCACGGTAACTTTATACCTGACCGCGAGTACGCCGCATGGGTGGCGTTAACGCATGCTGTGCTCAATCAGTATGAGCCGAACCCAGCAGTGTTTGAGGCGTTCGGTGAACGGTTGGATAACTATTGGACGTCCAAAAGGTTGGTGAATACCTTGGGCGATCTGTTTGAGTGGCAGTTGAAGGACAACCGGCATGTCGACGTCATTAGACGACTGCCTCAGAAGCAGAGTAAGACGTTAGTGAGTCAACTTATAGCGACCAAGCCCGTGAGTGATTTCATGGATCATAAGCTTCCGGAGCGTCAATTAGCGCTTTATCGTGAGTTCGCTCCCGATGCGGTAGAGCTTCAGTGCTATGGTTTCTTCTATGAATTGTGGCACGAAGGGGTCGCTGTTGCGAAGTCGCATGCGGTGCCCTCTAATGTGTACTACGACTTGATTACAGCCGTCGAACTCATTCTTCGCAAAGAATATAAAGGCGCGCTTCAGTGTGCTCGTGAAGGGTTAAAGCGCGTTGAGTCCAAAGGCTCGTTTGATAACTTTTGGATGAACTGGGTCTACGGTTTGTGTCTTTACTACAACAAGGATAATGGTGTCGCTCGACGCACCATGACAAGCCTTGTGAAAAACCTGGACCATCGTGAGCTTCATACGGTAGGGCTTCTGCTTTGGTGCTCTTTGGCCTTGAGCGAAGATCTGTCGAACATCGAGGAGCAATGGAATTTTTCGTCATATGTTGGTGAACAACGTATGCCGTTGACCATGCTAGGCATGATGCTCAGAAAATATTCGAACCCTACTGCGATCTTAGGTCATTGGGTCGAAAGAGCGTTGAAGGATCCAACCTTTGACGGCGTTCTGAAGCTCGAAGCGCTGACGACCGTTAAAGGTGATGAAGCTGAGATCAAAGCGCTGAGTGACAAGTTAGGCATGACGTCAATCATGCCCCCTGCGACCGATATTGTGGAGCCGTGGGAGCGCTTACTTGACAAACTCCTCTTGGCCGAAGGTCAGACCAAGTCGACGGACTCTAAGGAACGCGTGATTTACTTAGTAGACACGAAGACTTGGTGTGTCAGACCGCGTCTTTTGAAGTCTAAGGACGGTAAGACCTGGTCAAAAGGACGCGATATTGCACTGAAGACTTTTGCGCAAGGCGATGCCGAGGGCTTGAGCGCACAAGATAAAGCGGTTGCGCGCGCCGTCAAACAGTACCAGTACGGCCGCACGATCGAGTATTACATGGACAAGTCTGTGGCTTGGCAGGCGCTCATTGGACACCCGTATGTCTACAACGATAATGATCCAACGCAGCGCATTGAAGTTCGCGAACGTCCGTTGACGCTTTCTGTTAAAGAAACGCCTCAAGGCTATGTGCTCTCGGACAATATCAAGGCTGGCGATAAACGTTTAGAGGATGCTGTTGTTTCTTATAACGGTACGGATGTGTTTGTATGCCCAATTAATGAGCGTAGTGGTGAAATTTTGTCGGATTTGCTCGGCCAAAAGACATTCCCGTTGACGGCGAAAGAGAAACTGACGACATTGTTAGGTCGATTGGCTAATCGTATGACGGTGATGTCTGACTTAACGAGCGAAGCGGTTAAGACGATCAAGGCCAATGTGAATCCGTTCTTCCGATTCGATCAGTTAATGCCGGGTGAGTTTACGGTCACAATGGGTCTACATCCGATTCCAGGTAGCGCTTTAATCTGTGAACCTGGTGTAGGCCCCGAAAACCTGTCTGCTAATCAGAAGGGTAAGCGCGTGGCTGTGCAGCGTCAGTTGAAGGACGAACGTACGGTGATGAATCGTGTCCTTGAACATCTTCAGGCCTATAAGCTCGGGACGCCCGAGGATGGCACCTGGTCTTTGTCTATGAGTGGTTGTTTGGCGTTCTTGGAAGCGTTGCACGAAGTCAAAAATGACGTGGTGATCGAATGGTCTGACCATGTGGACTATCGTGTGAACCACTCGAAGATTCAAGCGCATCAGTGTTCGGTCAGCGTTCGTCGTTTGGGACAATGGTTTGAAGTCGAGGGCATGGTCGAGGTGTCGTCTACACTCAAGATGACGTTACGTGAAGTGCTTGAAAAACTTCGTGCTTCGAAGGTGCCTGGCTATATCGAACTCAGCGAAGGCGAATTTGTGGCGCTCACCGATCAATTGCGTCAGCAGTTGATGATGATGGAAGGGCTTTTGCAGCAGACGAAGAAGTCGCTCACGTTGCCTCGCTATGCCGTGAATGTCATTGACGATCTCACTGAAGTGGGTGTCAATGTGAATGCCGACGAAGCGACGAATGAGCTGATTGAGCGTATTCGTAAGGTTTCGCTTTCGACGGAAGCATTGCCGACCCAGCTCACGGCTGATTTGCGAGACTATCAGGTGGACGGCTTCCGCTGGATGAGTCGTTTGGCGCATTGGGGCGCGGGTGGCATTTTGGCGGACGACATGGGTCTCGGCAAAACCGTGCAAACCATTACGCTCCTTCTGTCGCGCGCGGCCGAAGGCCCTTCTTTGGTGGTGTTGCCGACCTCGGTGCTCCTTAATTGGCAGGCTGAGCTTCGTCGGTTTGCGCCAAGCTTACGCGTCATTAACTACAATCTCGAAGGTCGTGAATCGGCCTTAGAAGCGTTGTCTGCAGGCGATATTGTCCTTTCAACCTATGGTGTGATGTCTAATGACATCGAACACTTGCAAAAGATTGATTGGAATGTGGTGGTCTTGGATGAGGCGCACACCATCAAGTCGAAAGAAACGAAGACCTCTAAGGCTGCCATGATGCTCAATGCGCAGTGTCGTTTGCTCTTAACTGGGACGCCGTTGCAAAACCATCTTGGTGAACTTTGGAACCTGTTGGAATTTGCCAATCCGGGTTATTTGGGCACGTACAACAGCTTTGTTGAGCGTTTCGTCATGCCGATCGAGCGTGACCATAATAAAGAGAAGCAGCGCGGCAACTGCAATCAAAATGCCCGCCGGGTGTCTTGCCGCAAATGCGGCGGCTTTCCTCGTTTCCTCGGCGGTTTTCTTCGCCGTCTTTCTTGTGGCTTCCGCTGCGGCTTTTGCCCCTCCTTTCTTTGCCGCCTTTGCATACTGGCGTTTTATCTGCTGTTTCTGCATGAAACGGGAAAGCGGGTTAGAAGTAAGCTGCGGGTTGTCGTGCAGGGTCTTGTGATACTGGAAGTTGACGTTTGCCTTAAATGCTGCCTTTTCTGCCTTTGCCGCTTCCCGGTAAGGTTTCAGCTTATGGCTGCGGTAGCCCTGTTTTAACTTCCGCGCCCCGTATTTCGCGCCGCGCTCGGCAAGTTCCTCCGATTTATGCGCCCCCTCAACGCCGGAATTGTCCTTTTCAACGGAATGTATCTTGTTATGGACGAAAATCCCTGCTTCCTGTGCAGGGCGGGACAGCGGGTTTCCCTTTTTGCCGCCGGGTATCGGTTTTTCCTGTTCTTCAAAGCGTAAGCGGGTCTTTGCCTTTCCTGTGGCTTCCTCAAAGGTGCGCTCCTTAACCAGTTTCTTTTGCTTCGGGATTGCTGCCTTTGCCGCGTCCAGTCGGTCAGCGGCTTTGTTTGATTTTTCAATATAGCGTTCCAGTTCCGGGGCGGCAAGTTCTTCCTCGGTAAACTGCAAGCGGGAAGATGTTGTTTGTGCGGTGGCTTCCTCCTGTGCCTTGCGTACCGCCTTTTTACTGGATTTGCGGGTCTGTGCGGCTTCGATATGCTCCATAACACGCTCTGCGGTGGCGGTGTCCCTTGCGGGGGAAGCTCCCGGTGCGTGGGGTAACGGGGAAGTTTGGGACGGTAAACCTTGAAGCTGCGTCCCGTCCTGTGTGGTTTGCTGCTCCGGGGACTTTTGAAAATCCGCGTCCTGTTCCCGTTTACTGATACGCTCGGCGGTCTGCTGTGTTTCGTTTACCTCGATAAGCCCGTCGCGGGTCATTTTCTGCGTGATTTTATCGCGGGATTTATATTGCTTCATGGTCTGCACCTCACTTTCCGCTTTCGGAAACTTCCTCCGGCTTCGTTGTCATTACCCTGTAAAGCTCGGTATCTTTCGGGAAGCGGTCTACAAAAGGCAGCACCACATTTCCATAGAAGATAAGCCCCTCGCCCGCTTCGGTGTGGGTAACATACTTCATCTGCTGCGGGGAAATATTAAGCTGCTTTGCAAGGATAGTACGGTCGCCCTGCGCTTGATTGAGCATGAGGACAAAATCGCTGTTTTCAAAGATATTTTCCACCTCGCGGCTTGCCAAAAGGTCTTTGACGTTCTGCGTAATGGCTGTGGGGATACCGCCCCATTTACGGAAACGCTTCCAAATCTCCACGCTGTAAGCGGCGGTCTGTTCCTCTTTTAAGAGCAAGTGAAACTCGTCCATATAGTAGCGGGTGGATTTCTTTTCTGCGCGGTTTATCGTTACCCTGTTCCAT
>CALEAW010000043.1 GCA_937943605.1 uncultured Sutterella sp.
GGGCTATTAAGCCAATCGCATTATCTAGATAGTAGATTTACTGCGGAGTTCGGGTTAGGTTCACATGAGGTGATGGATAAGTTTATTGACCGAGCGCCTTTTCGATCGAGAACGGCATGGCCTGATAACCCGTTGTGTTCTTCAGCTGAATTTCTACGGACGGTTCCTTGGCACCCCAGTTAAATTCGCACAAATAGGGGTTGGGCGAAGACGTGAAGGCACCAGAGGCGAGGTCAAAGGACGCACCCGCGGTGGCGGAGTAGACGAAGATTGACTTCTTGTCGTCCTGGTATTCCGTGATCGAAGTCACAGGGCTATACCATTCATGGCCGCGTTCCTTACCGTATTCCCAGACCTGTTCGACGGTCATCTTCTTTTGGTCGATCTTATAGACGACGGCACGCGAATACTTCATTTCAGGGAGCGCTGGCTGTTCCATACCACGGGCATCGCCATTATCGAAAGCCGAGAGGTAGATGATGTCGCCCTTACTCATTTCATCGATACGGAAGGCCGTATGCTGCGTCCAGGTCCAGTCAAAGTCGCCTTCGCACTTAGAACCTTCACACTTGATCGGCTTGCCGTTCTTGTCGACCGGCGTCAGCACCTTGTCGGCCCAGGCTTCTTTCCAGCCTTCCGGCGAACCGAGAATCCACTTAACCTTCTTGTCGCGGCCAATCTTAATCATGGCAGACTGATGGCGAGACGAGATGATAATGGAGTCGTCAGACGGGTCGTAGTCAACCGAATTGACGTGTGCCCAGTTGCGGCCTGCGCCGGTGCCTACAATGTCACCAAATCGATCAGAGGCGTCAGCTTTGGCCAATTCTTCAGAGGAAAGGGTCTTCCCAGCTAAGCTCGCATCAATGTTAAGGCAGACAGCCCCTTGGTCAAGCACTTTGAGGACGTTATCGCGATACGGATCCAAAATGTCCATCAAGCGCCATTCATCAACAACCGTCCCGTTGGCATCGACTTCAGCAATCACGTCGCGGACGGTGTGGACATTCTTGCCATCAGGACGCTTATAGTTAGACGCGCTAACACGCATAAAATAATGGCCATTTTGAGCATCGTCCATGGAGTGAGAGAAGTCATTAAAGCGTAATGGCAGACGACGGTTAAAGACTTCACGTCCCATCACGTCATACTTCACATAGCGCTGACCATAACCCCAAGAAATAAGGCCGTCATCGTTTTGCTTGAAGCCCATCATCACGCCAGCGCTATAGATGGAATTCAAGTCATAGATCGGATTGGCAAACAAGTACCAACGAATTTCACCTGCTGTATCAAGCATGGTGATCTGCGGATAGTAGTTCCATTCGAGGGCACCGCCCGATGGATTATTCCAAACAACACGGGTGCCAATACCGGACTTTTCTACGAAATTATTGACTAAGTAGAGACGATCCTTGAACTTTGGATCGACTTTCTTCACTTCAACGCCATAAGGCATTTCGACTTCAGTCGCGTTACCTGAGGCTTCCATGTAGACGGGTGGCGCAAAGAGTTTGATCTTGTCGTTAAAGGATTCCTTTTTGCCTTGGCTGTCAATTCGGGTGTAACTCACTTCAACGGTGTTGACGTAGTTCGGATACAAACCAAAGACAGGAATGCCGCCGTGGGTCAAGACTTGAGAGGGCGACACCTTATAAGCGATTTCGGCACCGTTTTTCTTCGGAACAATACGCACCTTCACGTTTTCGAGCGTATAACCACCGTCACGAATCACAGCGGTGAGCGGTGCGATGCCATACGGATTCATCATGACTTCGCCAAGATGACCTTGCGTGTGGTAGTCGATCTTAGGACCAGACGGGCCACCGATGGCCATGGCTGTCAACGGAAGAAGCCCGGAGATGGCTAAAGCGAGAACACGAGTTTTGAAGTGCATGATGCGTTCCTCTTGATGGATTTGTCAAAACAAAACCTTTGTAAGAAAGGCGGTTTCGTTATGAAAAATTTTGTCAGAGTTGCATCAAGTTGCCTATTAGAAGCTTCACAAAGAGCCGTTCTGTAATTCGCGTTGAGCTTTTGCTCTTTTCGCAATAGGTCTAATGGCTTAAGTCAATAAGGTATGACGGGAAGTTCAGAGGGGCTCTGAAAGTCTTTGCAATGCGAAATGATTTTGGCTCGGAACCATTGTGAAGCTGGGTCAAAATGGGTGCGATCGTGCCAAAGGAGTGTCGGCGAAAAGATGGGCGCGTTTTCTGGGCGTCCTAAGATATGAAGACGATGCCGTAACGCCATTTGATTGGCAAGATGCATCGGTAAAATGGCCATGAAGTCTGAGCTATCAAGCATCGTCGGCACAGACAAGAAGTAGGGCGTCCAAATGGCTGCGTCACCATTACTCACGTGCGGAATGTTTGCAATGGTGGCACTCCATTTTTCGTCATAGCCTGCCGACATGGCATGAGAGACCTTAATGAGTCGGTAGGATGCAAAGTCGGCTTTTTGGAGCGGTCTTTGTGCCTGTAGGTCGACCAAAGGATGGTTGGCACCAACGACTAACACCATGGTTTCTTGGCAGAGGATTTGAGAATGAAAGCCGGATTCTGGGGTTAGGTTCGGGAAGATGCCCATGTCCAAATCACCACGAATGAGGTCTCGGTTATAACTTTGACCGTACGCTCCCTATACACATTTAGTTACATGTTAGAAAGGCGCGAAAATCAAGATC
>CALEAW010000044.1 GCA_937943605.1 uncultured Sutterella sp.
CACCCTGGCCGCCATCGGCATCACCGGCATGACCGTGAGCCGGGTCATGGGCTGCGGCGCCCAGATGGGTAAGGTGGGGCAATACCGCGGCGTCAAGATGAGCATGAACCTGTTCCCCAAGGTGCAGGTGGACATCGTGGTGTCCAGGGTGGACCCCGCCCTGGTGGTGGCTGCGGCGGAAAAAGCCCTCCGCACTGGCAATCAGGGGGACGGAAAGATCTTCCTGTACAACGTAGAAAACGTGGTCAAGGTCCGGACCGGTGAGACGGACTACGATGCCCTCCAGGACGACAACTGAACGGCTCCTCCCCGCCGGAGCAGGCACCGCTATTCTCATAGGGCGGCTTCCAGCGGCTCCCTCTCAAGCCGGCTGATCCGCTGATCAGCATAAAAGAGCCGTTCCCCTATCTCAGGGGGACGGCTCTTTTTATCATACAAGAAAACGGGCAGGGTGGCCCCCCCTCCGCTCTCACAGCCGGCTGAAGAGGTACTGCCGCTCCCCCTTCGCCGTCTCCACGCTGTGGACCCGGACCTGGAATACCTTCTCCAGCACGCCGGAGGCGTAGATCTCCTCCGGCGCACCCACCCGCCGCAGCTGTCCCTCCTCCAGCACCGCCACCCGGTGTGCGCAGCTCAGGGCCAGGTTCAGGTCATGGAGGACCATGACCACCGCTTTTCCCTCCCCCGCCAACGTCCGGGCGGTCTCCGCCAGCTCCAGCAGCTCCTCTTTGGCGTCGGCCAGCCACACGCCGCCGCCGGCGCAGATCACCGGCTGACGGGACTTGGAGATGGCCTCGGCCACCCGCTTGATCTGCAGGTCATTGCCCTTTACGCTGGGCTTATAGCCCCGGATGCTGACCGACTCCGGGAACGTCACATCCGCAACCACAATCCCAATCGGTGGCACAAACCAACTCGGCACCATGTGTTCGAGCTTGGGATCACGCAAACGCCAAACCATAAAGACAATCAACGCCAAAATGTGGAGTACGACGGCAATCAACCAAACAGCCACACCAGCCGTCGGCGCCCAATGACCCACGGTCTGAGAGATCACCATTAATGACATGGCAAAGGTAGGCACAATGCTACCTACCACGGGGTGCTTTAAGTCCGCCCACAGTGTGTCAGCGTGGCCCAAAAAGCGAAGGATTAAAAAACCAATACACACACAAGCAATCAGTGCGCCAATGGTCTGACCCCAGCCATAAAGGGGAAGTGCGTTTTCCATACACCAGCCTAAACTCGCAATACCGAGTGCAAGGCCGGCCAAAGGCGTGGGCAAACCACGAACCTTGTAGTGAATCTTTTTGATCATGACGTTATTTTTACAATCTGAGAAACGTGTCGAGAGACTTGGGGATATCCCTCGGCATGAACAAGCCACGGCAATTGTGGCAGATTTTTTTAAAATGTGTGTTTAAATTTTTTGAACACGCTGTTCAGTTTTTTCGAACAGGAAAACCTTAGTCGTTAAGGCATTTCGATCAAAAATAGTCAATTCTCCTCATAGAGAGAGCGTTTTCATTTAAGAGACATCCGTAGTTGTATCGTGCATAATGTGTGTTACACGAATGTTTTAAGGAGTTATTTGCGTCATGCAAATCACACTTCGGCAAATGAGAGTTTTTTTGGCGATCGCTAAGGCAGGAAATTTATCGGTCGCTTCCCAAGAATTGTCTTTGAGTAAAAGTGCCGTCAGCCAAGCGCTCATGGATCTTGAAGATAAATTGGGCGTTTCGCTTTTCGAGCGCGTCAAAGGGCGTCTTTTATTAAGTTCTGAAGGTCGTCGCCTAAAGCCTCAGGCTGACGAACTCATGGATCGCTCTCACGACATTGAAAACCTCTTTACCGGGCGAGCTAAAGGGCAGCTGCGTCTTGACTGCACCTTTACGATCGGGAGCTTCTTGCTTGCCGACATGATGCGTGACTTCCGAGCCAATGCCGGTTGGATGCCTTCAACCCGTATTGCCAACACAGCCGACGTGTCTGACTCGCTCCTTAACTTCACCACAGACCTCGCCATCATTGAGGGGCCTGTCACCAATCCGAGCCTCATGACCGAACCTTGGATCATCGACGAAATGGTAGTGGTTGCCCCCAAAGGACATCGTCTCGCAGAAGAACCTGCAACCTGGGAGAAGCTCTCTAAAGAGCATTGGGTTTTGCGTGAAGAAGGCTCTAGTACGCGCGTTCTCTTTGACGCTTTATTAGGTAAGCACCTCGAACAACGTCACATTGTGGCCAACATCAATAGCTTTGAAACCATCGTCGGGATGCTCATTAACGGGATGGGGATCACGTTTATTTCGGAACGTATTCTTCATGATCCCTTCTTTGGGCCTCATCTAGCCAAGGTACACTGCCCAGAAGTTTTCACGCGAGAATTGTCCTTCTGTCTCCATCGCGAAAAGTATCGCTCGACCGACATGCAAAACTTCATGGCCTTCTGCCATCGCTGGGGCGCTGACCGTCTTGCTCGCGAACACGAACGTGATGCCAAACGCGAGCGTGGCGCTGAGCTTTTTGAGCCGAAACCTTAAAGAAAGCTTGACCGATTTAAGTCTTTATGATCTCCATCGAGATAGTGGTCTTGATGGAGATTTTTCTGCGCTCGATAGCTAGGAGAGCAGGGTAGGATTTAAGCCGTACGAGGCTCAATCCGTTACCAACATAGCGTCTAGGCCGTATTGAATATGCGTTCCTAGGGATTGTCTTTATAAGAAAAAACGGCCACTACAAAAGGACCATTCGACGCTTTGAGTACAATAGCCGCTCGATTTTTTTGGATACCTTCACACTTTATGACCTCAACGACTGTTGCGCTCGTTTGCGGCACGATCACCGCACTCATGGCCGCTTACGGCCTTGGTCGCCATATGCGCCTCACCCATTTACCCTTGATCGTCAAATGTGCCATTCCAGCTGTCTTTGCCGTTTTGGGCTTCATGCACTTTGTACTCTTACATGTTGACGCGGGGTTTTCGCGTGCGTTTGTCATTGATACGATCCCGATCACAGCGCTCTTTGTGAGCATGATTTATTGGTTCTTCATCTTGACAATCCTCTCGGACGTCGTGCTGTTTATACGTTGGGGTATCGCTAAAGCACAAGGCCAAACACTACCCACACGAAGCGTCTTTACGATCATTCTCTCGAGTATTGTGGGTGTCATGTCTTTTGTTTTCGGCCTGACATCCGCTTGGAGTGCTTTATCAGAACCCGAACAGGAAGTCATTACCGTTGAAGTTAAAGATCTCCCAAAAGCGCTTGAAAACCTGAAGGTCGTTCAACTCTCTGACCTTCATGCATCGAACCTTTTTCCAGCATCACGCACCGAAAGCGTGGTTGCAGCGGTTAACGCACTTCAACCCGACCTCGTACTCATCACTGGTGACTTTGCCGACGGAACGATCGATACACCTCGCGGCTACACAAGTCGAGAAAAAGACCTTGCGCCCTTAAAAGACCTCAAGGCCACTTATGGCGTTTATGGTGTGTCGGGTAACCACGAATATATTGGTGGCGCTTATCAAAAACTCAAGACGCTGATTCAAAACCAAGGCGTGACCCTCCTTGAAAACGCACATCAGCGTCTGACGATTAACGGCCATACGGTTCATCTTGTAGGTGTCACAGATCTTGCCGCTTATCGTTCTGGCGAAACGCCTCATAACCTTGAAGCAGCGTTAGCCAACATTGGTTCAGACGATCTTCGCATTTTGATGGATCATCAGCCGCGTGCTGCCAACATTGCTGCTGACCCGAAGTATGGCATTGACCTACAGCTCTCAGGCCACACGCATGGCGGTCATACCGGTATCGTAGGGATGTTAGCGAGCCGAGCTAACAATGGCTTTTTGAAGGGACTTTACGCAATAGAGGATATGACGCTTTACGTCAATCAGGGCACCGGTTTTTGGGCTGGATTTCCGGTGCGTAGTGGCACCTGGAATGAAATCACGGTGATTCAGTTTAAGGCGAAATAGGGCAGTCAGAAGAAAAACGGACGGCGTTCAAATTGACACACCGTCCGTTCTTTGCTTTTTAAAGCTTATCGGTTACCACATATAACGCATACCAATATTCCATTGATAAGGCGTTTTTACTGGTGAACCAAAAGCCGTTTGGAATTCACCATACGCAGCAATCGACTTGTTGAGTCGAACCGTGCCACCCAAAGCAACTTCACCCCAGGTGCCGCCAATGTCTTGCTCAAGCGTGAGGCTGCTACCAGAACGCATCGTTGCGCTGCTTTCGCCTTCAAATTCATGAGCCACAGAAGCCTTTGCGTAGACCGTGTTGGCATCCTTCGTGTAACCAAGTGCTAAACCAAGACGGCCAACCAAGGAGTCCATGCCCTTTTGGTGAGCATTGACGCCAGCAGAGGTGGTGTAGTCAACGCCTTCGAGGTGACCATAGGTAACTTCAGCCTGCGGTTCGAGCCAGAAGGCCGTGGACTTGTAGGGGAGACGCCAGCCATATTCGACGGCCAAAGATGTACCCCAGGTCTTGAAGTCACCATTAGATTCCGTACCCGTTGCATACTTCAACTTAAAGTCGGTATCCATACGCGTACGCTTCAAGATAACATCAACGAACTGACCATCGTCAGCCATCCAACCACCATAGACGCCAAAGCCAAAAGCCTTGTTTTCGGTGCTACCGTTCACGAGGTCACCATCGCCTTCGCTATAGTGAGCCGTCAAACCAACGTAACCATTACCAGCGACGCGACGGTCGGTACCGACCTGGATCGTCGTACTCTTATTGTCCATGTTGCGGTCACCGTATTCAGAACGGCTACCAAACATACGAACCCAACCACCAGATTCCGTGTCATAAGTACGAAGGTCACCCATACGCTTGCTGACGTCATTAATTTGAGCACGCCAAGCTAGCATCTGGTTAGAGGCGATGTCGTTCAAGGAAAGAAGCACTTCACTGGTCGTTACCTGACCACCAGTCACTTCATTGGTCGAGAGGTCTTTGTCGACCGTCATATCCGTGAGTGTACCCGTAGTCGAAATAGTTACCTTGTTGGTATTTTGATTCGTGTTAGCGCGAATCATATTTCCGAGCGCTTGACGTAGCTCTTCATCCTTTCCGTTAAATGTTGTGTTGTTCGTGAGGTCAACTTCAACGTCGATCTTGCCGTTACCGATATTGCTGTCAATGGCAATTTGGTTCGCCTTAGGATCTGTGGACTTAATCGTCGTACCGCCCGCGCCCGTGTTGAGCTTATCGATTTCGACCTTCGATTGACCAGCGTTGATCACGCCGCCGTCAGCATCAATGTTCGTAATGCTCGAGTCACCAGTTGCGTTCAGCGTAGCGCCATTACGGATAGCGATATTCGTACCCTTTGGCGCCTTATTTACAACCTTTCGCACAAAGAGGGCGATCGTAGAAGGAGTGTTTTCTTCAATCAAGGTATTGATCGCACCTGTGAAAGAAGAACCCTTACCTTCAAGGATGATGTTGACAACCTGAGCGTTTTCTTTGCTGGTTTTGAGATCGATATCGCCGTTAATCACTACGTTCTTACCAGCGCTTATATTCACATAGCCTTCAGAACCGACGCCTTTCTTCGTATCGATCACAATGTCGCCATTGATCGTCAGCGTATCTTCGGCATAGAGATCAACAACGGTATCGTCACTATGCTTGTTGTCGCCATTGGTCTTCACATATACGGCATTTTTATTGGCGCTAATTGTCACATTCTTTGCGCCAAAATTGAGCTGACCACCATCATGGAATTCGAGTGCAGCCTTTTGATCCTTAGCCGTGACAGTGATTTTATCGAGAAGCTTTTTCTCTGGATCGGTATCGAAACTATCTTCCCAACCATCAGGGAACAAGTCTTTATCGCGGTAACCCAGTTCAACATGGCCATTCTTACTAACGCGAATACCACCCTTGAGCTCGACCTCTTCAGTGCAGACGGTCAGATAAGCGCCTTGACTTGCCTCAACACTATAATGCTTACCTTCAAGGGTCAGTTTTTGATTGACGTCTTTGACGTCAGCGAATTCAACGTCGGGATGTGTATGAGACTTACCTGCGTCACTATCCCATTGACCTTCGAGATATAACGCAGAATGGTTTTCAGAAACCAAAGTCGCGTTTTCAGCATAGACACGCACAGTTGACTTTCTACCCGGATCGTCAGTATTGTCAGTCGCCCCATTAGCTCGACCTTCGGTCTTGACATACAGCGCATGACCACTTCCAGCTTCAACTGTAAAGTTTTTCAAATAACTGTCGCCTTGCCAACCTCGACGGCCAAAGTTGACACTAGTATTGACGGAGCTAACTTCTATGCCCTTATTAGTCCCTTTCAGAGAAAGGTTGGTCATACCAACGAAGTTAACGATCTTTTTGTCGTTGGTCGCAGAAACTGTCAGTACGTCCTTACCCTGAATAACGACGTCATTGTTGCTACCGACAACATCAAGGGTTGAAGAAGGATTGATGGCTGTCTGATTGTTACCGACGTCAAAGGTAATGTTTTCGGTCTTATTGCCGTTCAACCCTGCGTTAGTCAAACCATTCTGGTCAGTAATGGTACTTTGAGCCGCCGTAGCCGCACCACTCATCAAAGCGAGCGCAGACAAAACGGCTGTGCAGAGGATTTGTTTTTTCAGAACCTCACATTGCGAGGGACAAGGGGTCGTTTGTTGCATCACTATCACACCTTTATAGTCGTCTGATACAAATTAAAAGCACTTGAGTGATCTTATAAATTTGGTCTCAAGTTTCTTTAAAAAAACTTGAAAAGTGTATCTTGCCGAGACGATTTTGTCCAACATTGCGCAATTTGACTGTTGCTACAAACTCACAAGCTCAACTTTCGAAAACCCCTTTCTTCGTGTCAATTCCAAATTCCAACCATAGCCAGCCCCCTCACTGCTTGCCCAACTACGCCTTCAAATACCCATCAACCTTCATGCGTATATCAGGTGGACATAGCGCCAAAGCCCGATCAGCCAAACATTGCGGCACCCCACCATAAAAAGCTTCAGCGATACCGCCCGTCATCGACCCTTGCGTATCAGTGTCGCCTCCCAAACACACCGCAATGCGTACCGCTTCTTCAAACGAATCAGTCTCTAAAAAAGCGCGAATACTGCGTGGTACCGAGTAGCGAGCACTGCGCGTCTTACGCGTACTCAGAACGCTTAAAGCCTCAGGATTCACCAAAACATCCCAATCGGTCGCATCGGCACTCAAGTCATAGCCTTTGGTTTTTTGAGCGTAATAAAGTAAATCGTCTTTATCATGACCGCGCGCTGCTAGCCAAATGAGTCCTGCAACCGTTTGCGCACCAAGAATGGCTTCGGGATGGTTATGCGTGACCTGAGCGGTGATACGCGCATAGGTTTCAACGTCCTCTATAGCGTCATACGCCCAAGCAACAGAAGCGACACGCATGGCTGCACCATTTGCCCAACTACCGTAAGGCGACAGATCTGAACAAAGCGCCCAACGCAAAAACTTGGCCCCATAACCACCATTTGGCCACGTCTCGACAGCTTCGACCAACTTCTTTCGAACGCACGTTTGCGTACGTACTGGGTCACCAAGTCCCTCAAGCACAGCGTCAGCCACCATCAACGTCAAAATCGTATCATCCGTAGGTTTAGATTGAGGCGTGAGGAGGGCAAAATCAAAATGGGTGGGCGGTGCAACTTCATAAGGGCTTCCAGCCATATCACCAATCACAATACCAATTAACGGTCGCCCAATCATCTCTTACTCCCAAATAAAAACGGAACAGCTTTCATCATAAAAACTGTTCCGTCGATTCATGTCTAAATATGATCCTTAGAAGGTACTATGGTCAAAAATGGCCTTTTGCTGCGTGAATTCTAATAAACCAGCCACGCCGCCTTCACGACCTAAACCACTTTCTTTGTACCCACCAAAAGGCGCGGTCACATCGCGTGGTGCGTCATTGATATAAACGTTACCCGCATGAATCTTACGAGCCATCGCGATAGCCTTAGGCTTCGGACCAAAGACACAAGCAGATAAACCATAAGGGGTATCGTTTGCAATCTGAAGGGCTTCTTCTTCGGTGTCATAAGGAATGACGCAAAGAACTGGACCAAAGATTTCTTCGCGCGCAATACGCATTTGGTTATTAACATCTGAAAAGACGACAGGTTTCACGTAGTAGCCATGCGTCATGTCTGACGGCACATCACCAACGATCATACGAGCGCCTTCTTCGAGCCCGAGCTTAATATAATCACGCACCTTTTCAAACTGTGATGCTGACGATAACGGACCAAGATCCATCGTAGCGTCCATCGGATCGCCCACTTTGAGTGCCTTGACGGCCTCTACCAACAGGCTTTCAACGGTTGGCAAATCTTCACGGGGCACCAAAAGACGAGATAGAGACGTACAGGTCTGCCCAGCATTAAAGAAGATCGAACTAATCAGCTTAGGAAGCGCAGGGCGATAGTCGTCAGACTTCAACCAAATACAAGGGGACTTTCCGCCCAACTCTAGGCTTACGTGCTTGACCGTCTGCAAAGCCTTCTGCGCAATCGCAGTACCGACACGCGTTGAGCCTGTAAAACTGACCATGTCAACTAAGGGATGCGTAGCTAAACGATCACCCAAGGCCGCCCCACGACCACTTACTAAATTAAAGACGCCAGCCGGGAACCCAGCACGGTCAAAGGCATCCGCTAGCAAGAAGGCCGTCAATGGCGTATGTTGACTTGGCTTCAAAACGACCGTGCACCCCATCAAAATCGCGGGCACAACTTTTTGAATGATTTGTCCCAAGGGGTAATTCCACGGTGTCACACAAGCGACAACGCCAACAGGCTCACGATAGACCGTTGACAAGGCATAGGGCTCTTCTAAAACCAAGGTCTTTGCGGCATCGATATAAGAGCGAATGCGAACAAACTGATAGTCACAATGCGTTGCCGTCGTGAAGGTGACTGGGGCGCCTAGTTCTTTAATTTCTAAATCAATAATCTCGTCACGCATTGTCTGAAAGTGCGTGAGCATGGTCGTCATCATCGCAATACGCTTAGCTAAAGGGACATCACGCCAAGCGTCTAAGGCGTCATGTGCAGCCTCCACTGCACGATCCACGTCGGCGATGGTGCCATCGGGGACATGCGCAAAATGTTCGAGCGTCGCTGGATTTTCTACTTCAATCATTGCATCACAATCTGATGCAACCCATTTCCCATTTATGTAATGTTTTTCGAAATCGTAGGACATGTGTCCGGCTCTCCAATTATTTTGACGCGTAATCTGTTGCGCTTAGCGCTTCACGCTAAGCCTCGTAACGATACTGTAGCGCAAAGTGCAACCGTTTGCGTTGAATCTTTGATGAAGTGTCAGACTAGGTAAATGAAGCTTTTGAGCCCATTGAACGACATCTCCTTTGAGCCTGAGAGCAATTTATAGAAGAACGCACATTGTCGCCTTAAAATTACTTTCGTCTTTAGAGACAATTGCATCGTCTTTACACAGTCAGACACGCTTTGTTGCTTTCTTTGGCGAGAACCTAAGGCAAACTTGAGTCATCGGGCAAGACAAAAAGCCTGACAAATTAAGGTTTCGACCTAACAGTTTCAAAAAAAGGTTTCACTATATCAAGGACGACGCCGCGAACCGAAAGCGGCGAACGACAAAACTATGCAAAACATCAAGCTTATCGCCGTTGCTTCCGCTCTTATTGCTTCGCTCGCCTTGACGGGTTGTGAAAAAGCTCAAGAACCTCAAGCTGAACCTACAGCTCAAACGCAAGAAGCCCCAGCAACTGCTAATGCACCAGCGCCTGTCGCTGTTGAAGTACCAGCTGCAACGGATGCTTCTCAAACCAAGCCTGAAGCTGCCGCTCCGGCCGCTGAAGACGGAAAGACTGCCGATCAACTCGCAGCACACCCGGCTCAGCCCGAACAGCCAGCTGATGCTACCAAAACAAAATAATCAATAGATATTGATGGAGGTGCGCGCTCGAAACGCTTCAAGTGAAGCGGGGACAGCGCGCTATATGTTATGAAGACAATGCGTACACTCATGGCAACAGCCGTTGCCGCCGCAGCACTCGCACTTGCGGGTTGCAATGCACACACAAGTGACGATGTCGCCAAGGCTGATACGACCAATACCGCTCAGGCCTCGACTACAACGCCAACTAATCTTACGACTGCTCAACAAAATGCTGGGGTTTACTCTGGCGTTCTGCCAGCAGCTGACTGTGAAGGTATTCGTACGACGCTCTATATTCGTCCAGACGGTACCTACACGCGTATCTCTGAATATATTGGCGCAGACACTTTTGAAGAAGGCGGCACTTGGAAGACCGACGACAAGGGTGTCACGCATATGAAGCCAGCGAATAATCAAGATCCTGAATGGCTCATGGACTTCGAAGAAACCGAAGTTGTGCTTTTGGATCCCGAAGGCAACCCCGTCAAGGGCCCTCTCGCTGACCACTACAAATTGAAGAAGAATTAATACAAGTTGTTCTCTTTCGATTGAAAACTGAACGCTCGTTCAGTAGAATGGAGGTATGATCGTTTATTCAAGATCACACCTCCATTTTTATTTGTGAGAGAGAACAAATGCTAACGAGACGCAAACTTTTAGTGGCGATCGGTGTCAGTGCTGCATTGCCCGCAATGCCAGCCATAGCCCGAGACGATGCCCTTTTGGCAGATATTCTTCATGGGGTCTCTGATGCATTGATTCGCGACTATATTCGCGACCATTATGAAGAGGGACGATGGGACGGCCGCCACTGGTATCTTCACGGTCATCGTTACTCGCCACGTGAATATCGCGTGTATCTCGTTGAAGAATACCATCGTCACCCAGGCTGGAAGCCTAAGCACTGGAAGCGTAAACACAAGGATTGGGACGACGATTGGGACGATGATGACCATCCGCGTCACCACCGACCACGCCGTCGTCGCAAAGACGAAGATGACGATGATTGATCGGGCAAAAACATAAAAAGGCATGACTCTCTAAGTGGAAGTCATGCCTTTTTCGCTAAATGATTACTTATTTGAAGAATTCAGGGGTTATTGTCGGATTGTCTAATCGCCCAATACGTACACCGTATTTTTTCCTTTGCCGATAGGGCGAATCAGACCTGCCTTCATCATGGCTAAAAGCTTATAGGAGACTGTCGACCTTGGCATACCTAATTCGGATTCGATTTGACGGCGAGAAACCTGTCCATGAACACCTACGAAATCTTGTATTCTGTTAGTTAATGGGTCTTCAATGGGCTTAAAGTCCAAACGCCGATTTTTAGACTGATCCCTAGGCAAGTGGATCACAAACATCGTCTCGCCAATCGTCAATAAATCAGAAAACTTCACATGGGAATAACAAGCTTGGATTTTATTAAAACCAGATCCAACGCCTTCCATAAGCGATAATCTGTTGAAAATCATCGCAAGCTTTGGATTACGACAGTTTGTTGCCGTCATCAAAACTAATTCCTCAACAGTTAAATCGTAAGGTCCGCCAATAGAGAAAAAGCTAATTTGCGAAGGCGTCACCTGAACCGTACATGGTGGCGTCCGCATAAAATCGCGATGCACCATCATATTGACTACCGCTTCACGAATCGCAATTCTAGGCACGTCGTAGAGCTCAATTCTCTCCAGACCACCATAAGATTGCTTTCTGATGCCATAACGAGATTCGTTTAGAATCGCTCGGTCGGTCTCCTCTAAAACCTTTAATAGTGATCCAGAAAAGATCGCGGTATTTGTAAGATTCGACCGGTCATCATCGTCGTAAACCGACAGACGAACCTCAAATGGGTTTTGATCTGAGAGCAACAATGCGAGATTGGTAAAACCGTCTAAAGACTTATCCCATAGCCCGAGATTTAAATGCTTCTTAACATCAACAGGGAATTTGCGTGCGGATGAATAAGTATCAAAATAATCGAAAGTTAGATTCTGATTTTTTGAAAGCCTAGATTCCCAAGGAATAGGATTACTCTCATTCACAAAACGACAAATCTGTTCATACGACGCAGGCATACTCGTATTGCCGACGCGAACATAAATAGTATTAACGTCATTTGGACCAAGGCGATAAGGAGGATCATCGCCTCGGTCAACATGCACTAACAATATTGAACGTCCCTCAATCGTTAAAACCTTGAAAGCCAAAAGATGAAGGATCGAGGGAAAAATATTGTCACGCGCCATCGATACGATGCGCTCTTGTAATTTTGTTGGATTGTCTAAGCCGATTGGAGATCCATTATCAGCAACACCGACATACAGATCGCCGCCAAAGGTGTTTGCAAAAGCGATCAACTCTTTTTTTATAGAGTCAGACCAGTCAGACTTAAACTCGACTATGGTTGATTCAACAGGAGGAATTGCATCCATTTGTGCTACTCATTCTACTAATACTACCAACATTCTACCAAGTTATTAGTAGAACAGAAGGTGTTTTTTGGTAGAACTTCAAATAGCCTGATCATCTTATTAGCTCGTAACCTTCGTCACATCAACCCAACCCCGCAGCCAAAGACGCCGCTTCCATTTCTTCCGGTGTTAATTCAAGCTCATCCTGTAATGAGCCACAAGCGACATGTGTCGTCGGGAAGGCTTTGGGCGAATCATCCAACCAAACTTCAACGCCGTCAACAATTCCAAATGGACAAACGCCACCTGGTTTATGACCGATCAACGTTTCAACCTCATCAGAAGCAATCATTTTGGCCTTCATGCCAAAGCGATCTTTGTATTTGCGATTGTCGATTTTGACGTGACCCGCCATCACAATGAGGACAGGCACATCGTTTTGCATAAAAGAAAGGGTCTTCGCAATGCGTTGAGTTTCGCAACCAATGGTCGCTGCGGCATCCTCGACCGTGGCAATCCCTGTTTCATGGTGAACAATCTTATGCGCGAAACCGCGAGCAGCGAGCACCCGACGTGCATTTTCTAATGACATACGAACCTCAAAAGAATCGAAACAATATCATTTCATCTTAATGCGCATCACCATGATCCAAGGCAATGAGCCTATAGCGTATGACTTAGACGGCATGAGGCAAACAAATAAAGCGACAAATCAAGCGCATTCAAAAGAGAGTAGGGCGTGCTAAAGACATTTTTCATCGGTATGGTTTTCCCGACACTCCTAGTAATTAACCCTTAATCACTACTAAGCACTAAAACCTGAACACTTATTCAGCTTTGCCGTCATTTGACTCTCCCAGAAGCTGACCCACTGAAACTACCACCTACCAATAAATAACTCAAAGATCACACACATCTGAGTGTATACCCGAAGGGCATAGGGATTAATACCCGTTCGACATCTTTTTACAACTCCCGTAGAGTACTTGCGCGAGCGTAGCAAAGACCATGCTAGCGCTTTGCAAACAACCAAAGGAGATAAGAAAATGTTTAAGAAGTCTCTCATTGCTGTTGGCGTTTTTGCCTTAACAGCTAGCCTTGCTCAGGCCGCTAACGTTGAACTTTATGGTCGCGTTGATACAGGCTTGATGTATAGCGATGTTCAGGTCGAGGACGGTCAGGCACTCGACACCGAAACGAAGACCTTTGCGCTCAAGTCTGGCGCCAACTCTGGCCCTCGTCTTGGTTTACGTGGCACCGAAGAACTCGGTAACGGTTTGAAAGTTAGCTTCAAACTCGAAAACGGTTTCTACGTCGACGACGGTTCCTTTAAGACGGGCGGCCGTCTCTTTGACCGCGAAGCGTCGTTGAGCGTCCATGGTAACTTCGGCACATTGTCGATGGGTCGCATGGGCGGCGTTGGTTCTAGCGCAGGGACCTATGACCTCGTTTTCGGTATTGCTGATGTCTATGACGGTGGTGATAACGGGATCTGCGGTCTCATGATGTCGAGCCGTTATGACAACACTTTGACCTACGTTACGCCGAAGTTTGCTGGTCTTACGGGTTATGCTCAGTACTCCTTCAAGGGCGACAGCAAGCAGGTCTATAAGGAGACCGACAAGACTGAACATGCCACACGCGAAGGGTCTGCTGCGACGGACCGCTATGCGTCTTTGGCTTTAGCCGGTGAATTCGGTGCCCTCAATACCATCCTGACTTATGAATGGTTCAATTACGCCTCAAATAGCGGCGTTGACGTTGAGACCGATTTCCAGAAGCATGAAGACGGCAAGTTGATCAATCTTGGCATGAACTATGACCTCGGCTTTGCCAAGGTTTACGGTATCGCTCAGCACTTCAAGAACATGAAGGTCTCTGCCTGGGGCGGTGTCGGTAGCGACTACACCAAGATTTTAACGAAGCGCACCGATGACGGTATGAATGGTTTAGGCCTTCATGTCGGGACATACTTTGATGCGCTCGCAGGCAACATCAAGGTTGGTGCTTATTTCGTTGACGGTGAAATCGAAAACGTCGAACATGCTGGCACTAAACAAGACCTCGACGCCAAGTATATCGGCCTTGCTGCTCGCTACGTCTACCCGCTCTCCAAGCGCACCGAACTCTATCTTGGTGGTGGCGTCGCCAAGGGTGAAATCGAAGGCAAGAAGCACACACTCGAACAGAAGACCTTCCAGGCTTACACGGGTTTGACGCACAAGTTCTAAGCTTTTGTTAGCTACCCAAAAGTAAGTAATACTCATCGTCAGAGGCCATCCAAGCGGGTGGCCTTTGGCTTTTTTGACGCAAAAGGAGGGCAGGGAAGGGCAGCCGCTAGATCAAACGCCCTATTTAAAGTCGATGGCTCGTTCTTTATTATCGAAAGACTGATTGAAAACACCCCGAAAAGGATCAAACCCATATGAATCCTCGCTTTATGATGATCTTGTCCATGGCGATCTTTGGCACGCTAGGTCTCTTCGTGCGTAATATCGACGTTGCCTCTGGAGAATTAGCGCTTTATCGCGCCGTCTTGGCATCGTTATTTCTGACCACGGTTTTTCTCATCACAAAGCACCGTATTGAATGGAGCAAAATTCGAAAAGAAGTGCCTTTCTTGGTGGCTTCGGGCGTAGCCGTCGGGATCAATTGGATTCTGCTTTTTGAAGCTTATAAGTACACAACGATTTCACTTGCAACCCTAAGCTACTACTTTGCGCCCGTCATTGTGACCGCGGTCTGTCCGTTTCTCTTTAAAGAAAAGCTCACACCAAAGCAAATCATCTGCTTTGTGATGTCAACCCTTGGCATCGTTTTGATCACGGGAATAGGGAGCACAGACGGGCAAAACAACCTCGTTGGGATTCTCTTTGGATTGAGTGCTGCAGTCTTTTATGCATCAGCAGTGCTCCTCAATAAATTCATCAAGAACGTTGGTGGCATGGATCGTACGCTCCTGCAATTTCTGGCAGCGATCGTCGTGTTGCTGCCGTATGTCGCTATCACCAGCGGTTTCTCTTTGGGTGCCTTGGATGGGCTAGGGTGGGTTTGCCTTTTAATCGTTGGCCTCGTTCATACGGGCATCACGTACACGATGTATTTCTCGTCGTTGAAGGATCTGCCTGGGCAAAAGGTGGCCATTTTGAGCTACATCGATCCCTTGGTTGCCATTGCGATTTCAGTCTTGGTGCTAGGCGAAGCCATGACGGTTACGCAGATGATTGGCGGCGCAATGATCCTGGGCTTCACGCTTTGGAATGAACTCACGCCAACGCAAAAAAGTTAGAAAGCCCTCAAGGAAAAAATGGGATGGTCTTAGCCGGACGAAAGCGAGAGCCTTTCAACAATTAACATAATCCAAATTATCATAACGGAGATTATGTTATTTAAAGCCACCAAGACCATCACGTCTGCCTGGATTTTCAAGCAACCATGGTCGGCACAAATGCCGAAAAAACCGAAGCGTGATGACCAATGTTGACGAATCAAAGCTAAAAAGGCTTTTTTGCTGAATTTTCCGATAATTCAACATAACTACTATTATGTTGAGTAATTTAAAGGCCGTTTTGGGACGATTTGCGTGCGCGACGCAATGAGGATCAGCTAAGGCTTCAGAAGCAGCGTCTGCCAACGAACGTTCGTCAGCGTTCAAGTGAGCCAAGACCTCACCATCCAGTCGCCCCACAAAGGGCGTCACCAGGCTAGCCATGATCACCATCTCAGGCGCATGTCTGTCAAAAAGCTTACACCCTACTTTGAGCGAAAACACAAAGTCCATCGGTGAAAGGGTTTGCCGAAGCACTTCAGTGAGATTTGAAAAACGTGCAGAAAGAACGGCCATAAATCCAGACCGTGTTTCGGAGTCACAATGCGAAACCATCATATCGAAGTCCTTGAGTAACGAGAACGCGCACTTCACCGCGTCCTGACGAGATGATTATCGATCACGATACGTCAGATGATGACCGATAGAAATATCAGCTAAACGGCTTTGATACGACCTCGCACCGGCGACCTTTTGCGTCACTATTTAAAGCTGGGCTTTTTACACTCTTGGCACTTTGTCTTTCTTTGACGACTTCAGATGCCAACAAATACCAAAACGCACATCCAACAAAAAACGATCACAAACACCATTGAGGCGCCCGATCGGACCCTATCTAAGAAAACCTAGGTCTTACAAATGAGCCGAGCGATCGGGGCATTCTTTGCGAAAAAACAATTCGCAGTCATGCGTGAGGTCAGTATTGAACTCGGCTTTAAGCCGCGCAAAACCGCGCCGCCCCACTACAAAGCTGGCCATTACCGTCTTGACATCGTTGCAATCAATCGACGATTTGATACAGTGATCATCGAGACCAAGTCGTGTCGATCCCATTTTCAGCACGACGAAAAGTGGCAAGCGTACTTACCGCTATGCAACAAGTTTTACTTTGCCGCCGATCCAAAGACCGCTCTATTCATTGCGGACTACCTCAAAGCCAATCACTTCACGACCGTCGGCGTCATTGAGGTCTCAACGAAGCTCACGAGTGAGCTCTACCGTCATGTGCGAATCATCAAGCCCGCACTTACAACAGAGCGCTACTTCGACGAAAGAGAACTCTTATGGCGCATGGCTGCCCGAGGGTCAGGTTTTAACTACGTAGGGCAATACTTTTTAGGGAATTCTTTCGAAGTTCGGCAACTCTTTACGACCTAGACGAATTGAGATTGACCACGATACCAAAACCTGCCCTCAATATTGCAATTTCGAACTTGAGATTCATCGGCCTTTACGATGAGTGTAAGACGCGTGAATCCATTTACGCTGTGAACTCATCAACCGATTCGGAGCATTATCATGGCCCTCTTGAAAACACTCGTTGGTCTTAGTCTTATTGCAACCACCTTTGCCGCCCAGGCAGCCCCCTCTTCTATTTTGGATGGCATCGTTCTCAACCAAACCGAACTCAAGACCTACGTCGACAAAAAGTCTGAGGTCTGTCACTTTAATTACACGGCACCCAACATTGCCAAGACGTCAGGCGACTGTTATGGGTTGCCAGCAGAGCGCGTCACCTTGATTGGTGATGGCGACGGCAAAATCGTTTATGCCGACATCGAATACCCGCAGGATTTCGGTAGCCAGACCTTTGACCGTTTCAACCAGTCACTTTGCAAGAAGTACGGCCAACCGCGTCATAGTCAGATTCCGTTTGTTGGCAACCGCTATGTCCGTTGGCAAAAGCCTGACATGGTGGTCACCTTGGTTGAAGACCATATGAGCTTTAAAGGTAACATCACCTATTACACCAAAGCCTTATGGAATAACATCCAGCGCGAACAACAAGAGTCCAAGCAAAAAGCCGCTAAACAAATCGACGACATGCTTTAATCGGCGCTTTCGACAACGCACGCCTGAAGGTCTCACCGAGCAACCAGGACCTTCAGGCGTTGATCCATGTTGCGAAGCAAAACCTGCACGTTTGACAAAAATCGCGTAAGGTTAATCACACATCAAAGATTCTGGCAATGAGCACCAATCAACGCTTCGTCGTTCGCCTCATTGTCGAACTATTTCGAACTCACAAACATAAACCATGTCCGTGTCAACGCCCTTTTTAATTCCTGACCATTTGGTCGTCAAAGTGATCGGTATCGGTAGCGCTGGTGTTCGCGCGGTCGACTATATGTGTCAACACGGCCTTGAGAATATCGAGTGCGGCTTTATCGACAACGATCTTGCAAGCCTTAGTGCGCTCCCCTATCGTCATCTGTTTCCGATTCCTTTCAAAGAAGACCCACAGTGCTTTGAAGTCCTTGGAGCTAGTGACACAAAGGGGTGGCTGCACAAGGTCAGCAAAGACGTTCGTAGCGCTTTTGCAACGATCAAATCAAAGCTCGACGCTTTTCTTAACAACACAGATCTCTTGATTGTGGTATCTCCGCAAGGTGGCCAAACGGGCGGGCTATTCGCTCCGATCGTCACGCAACACGCGCGCAAAAAAGCGATTCACACCGTGCTCTTATCTAGCCAACCTGCGCACACTGATTGGCACGCCTCTTTACTCGCTTCAGCCACACAGACGCTTCTTGATCCAAACACGGTCGATGCGTACCACATGCCTAGCCTCGAAGCATTCACAGATCGAGACACACAACATCTGAATACAGAAGCCGCTAATGCGAAACTCTTCGAAGACTTGCAAAACACGCTCACGCTCTTAGAGCCTCGAGCACAACTGCGTCTAGATATGGACACTTTTCGAACGAATTTTGGAAACGGGCAGCCTATCACGATCGAAAGTGGTAGCTGCCCAATCTGTGAACCGAATGCGATACGCCATGCCCTCTACCAACTTGGCAGAGCACCTTATGACCACAAGCGTTGGATACCCGATACGGCCGTCTTATATTTTTTAGGCGACCCAGCCATTACATTTGGTGAACTCACCGAAGCGATTCGTGGCGCTGACCTTCCTTGCCTCACTCAAGCCCTACCCATGCTCGGGTTCTTTTGCAGTCCCGTCTATCAAGGAGAAGCGCGTTTTGTGATGATCACCACCTACCAAAAGACCAACTAAAGACCAATAAAGCACCGATAAGGAATGATTAAAGATGGGTAAGCGCACGTTGATCATTGGAGTTTGGCATGACTACGACACTCTCATGCCGCAACTCGAACAATATTTAGGTCGCGAGTCAGCCGAGGTTCCGACCGACATTCTCGTCATTGCGAGCAAAACGGGCGCGGCGAACATTAGGCGCCTCAATCTGTTGGGCTTAGAAGCAGGAACGCAATCCACGATTACGCTCAAAAACCAATCCGTTCGCGTCACGCTTTACACCCTTAAAAAGAACGGCGGTGCCGAACTTGACGCTTTGTCGAATCAAAAAAATGCCCTTGCCATCAAAAAGGGCCTCATGCAAATCATCCATGCTTGTGGCAACTCGCCTGACGACATCTGTGACTGCATTTTCAACGAAGATGCACCTCCGAAGATTCGTTCTGGTCTCATGGCACTACTCGCTTTAGGGAGTCGTGTGACGGTCGGTGACCTATTTCTTTATTGGGCAGCAGCACCGAGTGGCGCAGCAAGCTGGACCATTAGCGCTCAGCAACCCATTAGCCAACCTCAGTACCAGTTGACACCTCAGCCGCTCTCACCCTATTCGGTCGAAGAGGTTGACCCCAAAGACCCGGCGTTACTTCACATTGGCAAAACCATTCGCTTAGATGGCATCGAATTAGGCCAGGCGTTGACCAAGCAACCCGTGATTACGTATAGCTGGATCGTTTCACGTAAAAAACAACGTAATCGCCTCACATTCGTCTACGGCGACTCCAAGCAGACACCTGGCGACGTTAGCCTTCAATGGATGGGGGCTACAACGCCTTCCTTCAAGATCATTGAACAACCGACACGTATCGCTAATCCAGAAGAGAAAGTCTGGTTTTTCTGGCAGGCCTATCAATATCTTGTCTTCAACCAGTTTATTTCGAAAGGGGCATCCGACTTTAAACTGTTTTTTGGGATGAGCAACACAGAGATGCTACGAACCGTTGACAATGTCGCACGTCAGCATTATGGCGTCACAGACCTTAAGTCCCTCTATGACCATCTTGATGCGCATTTCAAACAACACAACCTAACGCCATGCTTAGATCTTGCCAATAGCTTTGGCGGCAAACTTTCGACCGATATCACGCGAGCGAATGGCTTGATTGAAGATGCTATCCAAAAAGCCCAAGCGACGCACCCTAGACCAGTGAATGCCACAGACTACACCGTGCAAAGCATCTGTTCTAAAGATAGTGGCGTACGCCGTTATGACACGAGACTCAGGGCTGACCAAATCGCGCTCTCACCTCAGATCGCCAAATTGATTGGCGGTGACCAAAACCCTAGACACGGTGAAATACCACCTCGCCCATTACAGCAAGCCATTGCAAGGGTCTGACAAGATTGAAAGGGTGCCTTCGGTTGAGGCACCCTCTTCTTTTGCCAGATGCACCTAGCAACAATCTATCAGTCGACCGCTCCACTCGTTTAGATACCGTTAGAGTTCTATAAACCACCGAAAGTCATCTTTCATTGGCGCAACAAGAGAACAGGCTTCACTATCCATCTGAAGCTTGCCGCTCTCAATATTGCAATCCAACAGCCCCACTCTAGGCCTCTCTAAGATGATCTTCATCGTCAATCAAAACGCCCTAGGAGAGGCTTATGACACACTCATCACTGCAATTAGACAAAGCGAATCAGGCGCTCCTTGACGCATTCATCCACGAAGCATGGGATCACGCCGAAGCGGCACTCAAAGCGGGCGCTTCTGTCAACGCGTTCACCGCCCAGAAAGATCCTGTGCTCGTGTGTGCGATGTCACGTATAGCTTCAGCCACCTGGCCGCGCCTCATCGTTTTTGCGCTAGAACACGGCTTAAGCGCCGCGCCACACCAAGGTCTACACGTCATCTTAATCATCAAAATGCTCATGGAGAGTGACCTTGACCACACCATAATGAAGACACTCACGACGCTTTTAACGCGTTGTCCTGAGCACATTGATCTTCAATCGCCCATCATCAAGGCCACAATCGAAGACCTTCATGATCGAAACTTTCAAGAACGCCGCCCCAATCCCATTTTGCGCGTTGAAGCCTTGAGCCAAATCCTTGATCACTACGAACGCGGCTACGACTACGCGCACATCACCAATTACACCGCTGCCCAAGGCGCGATCATTGAAGGCCTCTTTTTCGAGCGTCCTGAAGACAAACCCATCGCTTTAGAAGCCGCACCTCACGAATTTGGCGGCACGATCACGATAGCCATCTATCGGCCGGACGAAAACAAACAACTCCTTTTAAATTGCAAACCAGCGATCTTTGCGAACTGTCGTTACGGCGTCATCAAAGGCCAGTACTACCGCGACCATCATGGGCATCACTGCAGTAACGTCATTGAAGACCTGATTGGGACTAAAATTAGATCCATCGATCTTTTAACGAACTTACGCCTAGACAATGCCACGCTTGCGATCACCCTTGAAGACGGTCGCACGTTGCGTATTCTTTCATACATCAAAGAAGGCACTCTCCTTCAGCGTATCTCACTCTCTAAGACACCCGTCAATCCTGAGGCCATTGATTCTTATCGGTTGCCGAACGCCGCCACACCGGTCACCTCCGCGTCGTCAGTCCCAACCGTCCATTAAGCCCCCTTCAAAAAGGTAATCGCCCTGGTTCAGCAAAGGATTGAACCAGGGCGATTGTGTTTTACGCTTGAGTGGATCTTACGCGACCCGACTTAGCGCGAAGGTTATAAAGACGGTTCTGTCGTTGAACGGTCTTTGAGGAGTGGCAGCAGATGAATCATCGCGAGCAACATGCGCACATAGACCACTGGGTCGATAGACAATTCGCTCGCCTTCAAAATCTTCTCGATTTGACTATTTAAACTCGCCGCAAAACTCTGTGGCGTGAGACGCTTACGTTCCCACGAACCGACCCCCGCGAGTTGCTTCGACATATCAATGTGCCCTAAAAGCCAATAGACAAAGAGGTCAAGCACTTGGATGTCCTCTTCGGATACAGGTGATTTTTGCCCCGGCGTATTGAAGTGCCATGTCACGATATCCTGTACGCGCATAAGGAGCTTTTCGAGTTTGCCAGGTTTTGCCAAACGCTCGCAAAGATCAGGCCTTAAGACCTGCATCCAACGCGACAAGTCTGGCAACCATTGCGCTGCACTCCACGGATAATCCGCTTGTAGCTTATCGAAGAAGTCTTCAGGCGTGAGACCCGCGAGTTCGCATAGGCGATCAATGAGGTCCGGCATGCCAGACCAATGCGTTAATTGATCGGTCGATTTAGCCTTGGCACGTTGGTAAGCCAAAGGCATCATGGCTGCTAGTCGACTAAAGTAGTTCGCACTATTCTTGTGGTAGCCGGGATCAAGAAGTTTGAGTTTAGCCAAACAAGTCTCTGGCCGCGTAAAGTACTCGTACGTCGTGGTCGTGATATGTTGCACCTCTCCCTGACCCGTATAGCGCGTTTCCACTTCTTGATGGCGTTCTTGTTGGTCATCAAAAGGCAGATCGTCTTTGAAAGCCTTAAAGTGCAACAAGAACCAATACTCAAAACTCGGATTAGTCGGTACGCAATGGATTTGCGGGATGGTCTTGGCGGTTTCTAACGCCCGATAGTAGCCTTCGTGATGGTCGCGATCAAAGACGAGCCACACTTCATCCATAGGCTTAACCACCTCTGCCAACGACAATAATGCGCCGTACGGGTTCTTATCAGATGACACATCGATCATCACTTTACTTTCTAGTCCCAGGTACTCAACCATCTCACGAAAATACTGCGCTTCAGTGTGACCTTCGCATACGATCGTGATGCGGTCAGTAGGTACGCCCACCAGCGCCGTCACGGCCTGCTGAGGCGATGTCGTCTCAGAAGAGGTAGGTTCAGATGGGCTCGGCTCAACCGATTCTTTGATGTCAGACATTCCTCTCAAAAACCAAGCATCGGTGGGGATGCCGTCGGGCATGGCTTCAGAGAGTTCTGGTTCAACGACTTCACCAACATCGTCCTTTTGTGCGTCATCCTTGCGCGTCTCATCATCGGTCGAACGTTCGGACGCCCCTTGAGTGAGCTCCGCGTTGGTAGGCTCCATCGGGACGGCTTTCACTGGTGCAAAAGCCGGGTCTTTGAGAGCGGCGGATGCGTTCGACGTCTGACGCTTCGACTTTAACGGCCGTTTTATCGTTTGAGCGCGCACTTGTATAGCTTTGCACTCTTCGTCCGTTGCCTCGAGACACTCGATGATCGGTTCACCGTCCTCATCAAAACGCACCAACGCGAGATGCCGTCGACCACGAGGTTCCAGTTTTTCGAAAAAAAGCCAGGAGGCTTTATCGGGTTGCTTTCGGTAATGCATGACTTCTCCTATAAATGAATCACCATGCACCAATCTAGAAAGCCTTCCATTGGCTATTGAGTTTTGCAATATTGTGGGTCGTTTTTGTATCAGACGAAGGTGTAGTTAGGATTGCCGTGTCGTTGTCGTCATGCGCTTCATCAGCCTCTTTCGTCGTTTTTGTCATTTGAGTTTTCTCCGTCAAAATCATGACACCACCGTGGTCACGACCACGATAGCGCTCAAAACGACACATGACGACGCAACAAACGCGCTGACCGTTTAGTCTTTTGTTAATTTTTAACGACAATTAATGTCCTGTACCTCATCAATCAACCGTTTAAACCTTCCACCCTTCGCCTTGTGACACGATATATGTTGCTATTTCGCACCATTAACACCACTTGGACAGAAAGATGTGTAAACTTCGTTGGTCTTTCGGCGCTTCTTCTCCCACTTTTTCCGAAATGCCGAAAGACATTTCAGTTGACTTTGAACCTCCGCGTCATTGCCCGTGACGCCTCGCCATCGGCGAGCAAGTCAACTCACAGCAGAAATCTTCGGATTTCACCCAGGCCGCTTGAAGTGAATGCTTCGAGCGGCCTATTTTTTTCGTCGAGCACCAATTGCTCAATGCGCCAAAGTGCCTCCTAATGCTTTATCAACAAAGCCTCTACCTTTTCGACTTTTTATACTCTGAGAGTAGCTAAAACAGGAATTTTAATTTTTCATTTTGCGTAGCGCAAATCCCGACAGAGCACGCCAAAAAGCAACAGTCCTCAAAGCAGAACATCGCTTGAGGACTGTTTAACGAAAAAACTAAAGCGTAGTTGAAGTCATTACTTGATAATGCCGCAAGCCATACGGGCACCGCCGCCACCGAGCTTAGCCGGATGATCGTGATAGTTGTCGCCACCCACGTGGATCATCAAAGAACGATCACGAATTTCGTCAAGCGTCTTCAACTTCGGCGCCAAAACAGGCGAGTTGGCCTGTCCATGCGCATCAACGAAGAGGCTCGGAAGGTCACCCTTGTGGCCATTGTCATCCCACGGGAAAGAATGGTTCGGCGCCTTGGTCGGATTCCAATGGCCACCAGCCTTCATGCCCAATCCGTCGGCCGTGAGACCGCAATCGGGATTCTCATGAATATGGAAGCCATGCATACCTGCAGCCAACTTTTCAAGCTGCGGATAGAACACCAACCCGTGCTGGCTTTGAACAATGACCACCTGACCAATCTTGGTGTTACCTTCCTTGGAAAGCAATTCGACCGGCACGACGATCTTGTCTTTTTCAGACATCGGATCATAGACCTTGGTAGTGTCGGCAGCAATAACGGCGCCAGTCAACATCGTGGCGCAGCAAGCGGTAGCAATCGCAGAAATGACTTTATTCATAGGTAACACCTCGGTAATAAGGATCAAGAACGAACGATAGAATCGCCTTATCAATCACTATATTAAAGAGATTGATTCTCATTTATTGAATTTACCCACCTTTTCAATTGCAATATCCTGCAATTTTTTACTGTCTCATGATGACAAATTGCATCATGATCAAGAGTATCCCTGAGATACCACAAAAATCCCTCCCTACCTCCAAAGGAAGCAGGGTATCTCCGCACGTCGGAAACGCTCAACCAACATGCGACTTCGCTAAAATACATTAACTTTCATATTCTTTAAACGGCACCTTACTTCTGCCATCAGGGGGCTACGAATAGCCCTCCTTTTCTTTACCGACCATCTTGAGCAAAGATACTGTCTGGCCACGATCCTTGATCGACCAATCCCTCAATCTTTCTTTTTGGCGACTGCTTATTACATGGCTTGTCATTCTTTTGGTAGGCCGCTCTTTGCGTATGGTATTGGTCTTTGAAGCTGTGTCTTCAAATGTCTCTACCGCTCACGTCGGGGCTATTGTTACCTTTGGTGCCCTGATTGGTGCTTTAATAGCTATTTTAGTTGGTCGTTTTTATAATCGTTTTGGTCCAACCATCCTTAACCGTACAGCGTCTCTAATGCTAGTTGGCGCTGCCATACTGCTATATTTATTTCCGACAACCGTTGAGACACTCCCTGAAGCTACGTTTGCCAATATCCTCATTTGCGTGAGCTTAGTGCTATCCAATACAGCTGTTTATCGAGCTACAGGCGCTATTTTTAATGGTGGCACACGCATCACTGCTTTTTCACGCCTCAACGCGTTAAACAGCATTTTAGAAATCCTCGCGCCACTCGGGGTGGGGTTACTGTTTGACATATGCCCACATGAATTAGCCGCCGCTTTAGGGGCTTTTGCATGCTTAGCCATATTTATTCCTCGTGCATTTCCTTCCTTACAGATTTATCCCAATGAACAAATGCACTCGTTTTCTTTATGGTCTAATTTACGACGCTTATCTGCCTCCCAAGTCTTATTGGGCGGCATTCTTGCTGGTGCAGGTATCCATGCCGTTATTTCGACAGTCACCATTGTGATACCGATTGCAGCACCAACACTGTCGCTCACGACACCTCAAGTAGGTTGTCTCTTATCCTCCTTCGCTTTTGCGCAATTTGTCGCGTGTTTGTGGCTTTCTACACATCCAGATCCCTCTAAACTTTGCCGTCGCATGTTGTTTAGCTTGTGTGTTGGCGGCATTGTTATGTCTAGCACCTACTATGCCACAAGTTTTTATACGCTACTCACCGTAAGTCTCTTCGCTGGTGCAGCCTTAGGGCTCGTTCATCCGTTGTCGATGAGTATTATTTTCCAGTATGCCGAACCAGGTTCAGTTGGCGATATCGTTGGTATACGCTTGATGCTTAACAACCTAGGTCGCATTTTGGCACCGACCATAATGGGACTGGCACTAGATTACATGACTGGTTCTGTTTTTTTGTCATGGATTGGCGTGGGCATTTTATTCTCTGTGTGCATTGCACTAGGCATCTCTAAGTTAACCGCCCAAGCATCGCCAAAAAGCTAAACATCCTTTGGAGATGATATGGAGTACCTAAAAAAGCACTCCGATATTGTTACAATACAGCCCTAAAGCAAGGTTTTATGTCATTTAAATCCCAATATCGCACTCTATTCTCTGTGCGCCACGCATGACTGTTTCTGCACTTCCCTCCCCTTTTTGGCAACTTCTTTATCCTTGGCTTGTTCATTCGGTTGTTGCTCGTGCCGTCCAGCTCTCGCTTATCTTTCACGCTATTGCATCTCATACGCCATCGGCCTGGGTTTCAGCTATGTTAGCGGCAGGTGCAACAGCGAGTACCTTAATGACAGTACCAGTCGGGCGCCTTTTTAACCGTTTAGGTCCAGGCCACATAAACCGAATTGCGACAAGTTTTTGCCTTATTGGTACCTTCGGCCTCTATTGTCTTCCCCTAGACTTTGAACACATTTATTGTTCGATTTTGATTTGGATTATCGCTGGACAATGTCTGCTATTTACATCGGTTGCTAGCTACCGTGGCATGGGCGCACTCTTTACAGGCAAACAACGTTTGATCGCCTTCGCTCGTATGAACATCGTGAGTAATATCAGTGACATTGTCACACCGGTTGCAGTGGGGTGGTTATTCTTTCTTAATGCCGAAAGCATTCCTATTGTTGCCGGGCTGTTAGCTTTGACGGGCTTTTGTATGCCTCGGCCAAAACTACTCACTTCTGACTCATCTAGTAGCTCGCCGGCATCTATTTCATTACTCGGTAATGTCAAAAAAGTTTGGGTAACACGCCCTGTTTTTTTGGCTATTTTAATTGGCGCTACCATCCACTCCATTCTCTTTGTGTTCGATCTGATCATACCAATTACAGGTACCGCTCTTAACCTCACTTCTACTCAGGTCGGCAGCATCTTGTCCACTTTAGCTCTCTCACAAGCCATCGCTAGCCTATATCTTTCTATGCATCCTGTTCAATCCAACAGGCTCTTTAACCAGTTTTTGAACAGTCTTTTCCTTGGCAGTGTTGCGTTGTTTTTTGCGTTTACAACAACAAGCTTTTGTTCTCTACTGATTGTCACACTCATCATTGGCCTTGGCTACGGCATGATCCAACCGCTTTCGATGAGTTTAATTTATCACCATACAGCGCCAACTTCTGTTGGAGATGCGGTCAGCATTCGATTGCTCCTCAACAGTCTTGGGAGAATTTTCGCGCCTATGGTCTTGGCTTTGTCCTTAAGTTATATGTCACCTAGCACGTTCTTAAGCGTCATAGCTATCTTGATCTTGTCTGTCGTTGGAATACTCAAATGGTTGTATAAGGACGCCGATACTTAAAGGGCACTCACCATAAAAAGCAAGTGCCCTTATTTATTCACAAATCATTCCCCTTTCGGGTAACGATTAGCGCGAGAAGCTGTGAGCTGGATCAAACACGTGAGCCTGATAGTGCGTCGCAGCAGGCTTATCGTTATTGACGTCGATCTGAACCTTCAGTTCCTTGGTGTTGTAGTCCATTTCTGAAATACGACCAATCGTTCCAATCTTTTGGTTAAAGATACCCACAGAACCCCAGAAGGCCATCATCGTATCCTTATCCTTCATCCATTCAACATTGGACGTGATCGGAGCGAACCATTCATACCCCTTATCCTTGCCAACTGCCCACGTCTGCTGAACCGTCATAGTCTTCGGATCGATCTTATATTCCACGATACGAGAGTAGTTCATGTCGGGCAATGCTGGCTGGTCATAGTGACGAATCTGACCATTATCGAAAACCGTCAAATTGCCACGACCAGAATGACTTGGCCAAGCGGCATGCTGCGTGTAAGTAAAGTCGAAATCGCCTTCGCATTCACCATTGGGCGAACACTTGATCGGCTTACCATTCTTATCCACAGGCTTCAGGAGTTTCTTTTCAAGGCCGTTCTTCCAACCTGTACTCGGAGCCAAAATCCACTTGACCTGCTTATCTCGCCCAATCTTCATGACACCCTGGTGACGAGCAGAGATGATTATGGAGTCATCCTCTGGGTCATACGAAACAGAGTTAACGTGTGCCCAGTTACGACCGGCACCAACACCCGGAGAGTCACCGAACGGAGCTTCAGGCTCGTTAGCCACCTTCAGGCCCGCGGCGGTCACGTCCACATTCATGCAAACGGCACCCAGGTCAAGATTCTTAATAAGATCATCACGGGTATTATCGAGAATCTTATTCAAGTCCCAAACATCAACTAAGTTGCCGGAACGGTCCACTTCAAGAATATGGTCGCGAACCGTATGAACTTTTTGACCATCAGGACGGAGATAGTTCGCTTTGGCAGCACGAAGAAGGATATGACCATTGGGCATTTCCCAGGATGCGTGGGACATATCAATGTAGCCGCGCGGCAAATCATGTTCGCCAACGATCTTACCGTTGTTTAAAATCTTCCATATCTATCACGCTACGCGTGTAGATCAATCCCAGAACCCGAAACATATGTATCGGAATGGAGATTCTTCGCTCTTTGCCGTTACTAATTCCGCACCATGGCTTTATCGAAGCCATAATTAACGAAACCGTTTGACGGCTAAAGTCCGCCACGACAACGGTACCGATTATCGGAGTACTGCTCCGGTCGGTTTCCAAACGTGGATAGAAGGGATTACTCCCTTCCTGGCTAGGGGATTTCTGCAAACTACTCTGCCTCCTATCAGGATCCGTTTGCAGTTCGTTTCCTTCTAAACTCCGGCCGCAGCTCATGGGTCGCCCCCGGTAATCCCTTTGGAATCTCTTGCCGACAAGCTCGATCGTTTAGATAGTAACTCTAATTTTGTTAATCTTAATTAGGGTTGTTTCCAATGCTCCTTGGTATATATTAAGAATATGTGAATGATTATAGCATGCGTTTTACAAACTATCAAATTTTTCTAGTCATTGCCTTAGCTAAATAAGCTTGATGGTCCTGTTGGTGGATTGCACGAATATCCTTCATCGAGACAAATCGATGAAAACGCGGATCGTGAAATCTCAACAATAATTGCTCTGCTGCCTTTGCGTCTGCATGAGCGGTTGCGCCACAACTACGGCAATGGTAGTCATTGCCGTGACGATTGGCACGAGCTCTGTCCCCGCAAACATTGCAGACTTGAGATGAATAAGACGTTGGCATATAGACCAGACGAACACCAGCTAGGGCGGCTTTAAATTCCAAACGCTCGACCAAAGTACCACGAACCCAAGACGACAATAAACGACGCCAATATCGGCTCACGCCATTCATTCTGAACATCTTGCTAAACACCTCAACAACGAACACAGCTCCCTTATGAAGCGCGAGCATCTCGTTAAGCGCACGATTCACTTCGTCCTTAATCTGAGTCTTAAGCGATGCCTTACGCTGGTTGAAGGTTTTCTGCCCTAAGTTGTATCTCAAGATATTCCGCACCTTACGTGGGTTGGGACTCGCACCATTTGCAGAATACTTGTGCACCAAGGATCTAAAGTGATTATGTACTCTCAGTGTGCGCGTCAAGTAATCCACGAAACGTTTAATAATCGTTCCTAATTTCGAGCCAAAACTGTTCCCTAATGCGTCATAGGCGACTTCAGTAAACCCAAAGTCAAATCCCATGACACGAATCGTATTTGGATCGGTCAACGCTTCATCTGGCTTTAAATATTCGGATGATTGAACACCACAAGCACGAGCCATCACGATATCTACCATTCGACGCCCTTCATCGTCGTGACCGACATACTCAAAGCTCAGATAATGGTTCTCCTTTACAGAGATGATCTTTTCCGTCCCATCAACGCGCACAAAGCGATTAATAAAGGGAGCGTAACCCTCGACGGTTACCGTAAAAGGTGGCTTACCATTTTCTGGCGTAAACGTAATGTGCGTTTGCTTCGTCTTATCATCGAAGCTCGCGAGATACTCTTTGGGCGCAAACCAATGACTTACCTTCACTCGATCTAGATAGCTGCCAGTATGTTCAATCACTCTCGTACGAGAGACAACAATCGCAGATTGTGGAGCCTCATCATGAGGCTTTACTGGCAAAAGGATCTCTAATTGAGCCTTTGACTCACTTGTGACAATACGAAACGTCGGCTTTTTTGGTTGACTTAGCTTCGTCTCTATCCCGTTGGCATCCTTAATAAACTCACGCAAAGGCTGATGGCCTTTAAGTTCAACAGTAAAGCGTAACCCGTTGCGAGGACGGCTCACGGTCACAAAAGTCGTTTGAGTCTTTTCATCAAAGAACACCTTATAAGCACGATCATCAAACCAACACGACGTCGTGTGATGGCTATCAAGTCCAGCCTCTCCCTCCAGAGAAAGTATGTCTGTTCGAAATAGTCTGAGTAAGTTCTTGGAATTTTGAAGTGCCGTTTGTTGCAATGATTGAGGGTCTCCCAAGATTGCAATACCAGTGACACCTTTACGCCCACGATTAATGCAAATAGCAGGTTTGTGCTTTTGCTTCATGTCCATCACTTTGCCATCCTTCGACGCTCGACGATCGACAATCGGCAGTGCACCTTCCACAACAAGCTCAAATCCACCGTTAGCCTTACCACCTAAAAAAGAAAGCACCGTTTTCTTTTTAGTCATGCTGTACGTCGATTCATACTGTGACGCGTCAAACCAATCGCTAGGGATGGCAGCACGGGACGGCACAGCCTTGACGGGCGCGTTTAAATGATGATGCGACACTCTACGAACCGATGGGTCCAGTTTAATTTCCGGAGTTTTGCACGGAATAGCGACATGGATTTCCCAACCCGTCTCGGTTTTAACCGTTTGGATGGTTGGCTTTTTAGGACGCATAACTTTCACGCGCTTTTCTTTTTCGTCCTTCTTTTCCTTCGCCTTCGTCTTTTTCTTCTGATCCTTTTCCTGAGCCTTTTCCGAATCTGGCACCGATTCTGGTACCGATTCCGTCTCGGTCTTCGTTTCCTTAGCCGGCTCTTTCTCGACTATAAACTCTCTAGCTGGGAACTTACCTGGTATCCATAGATCCAAAGGCTTACCTGGTACCTGAGTGGTTAAGCTGACTTTAGTTGCGTCTTTATAAGCGTAATAAGTGGATGTATAACAGGTTACGTCATACCAAACGCTACGATAAGTGTCTCGTCGTGGCGCACGACCACGAACATCATTAACTGCATAAAGAATAAGTTGGCACAACCCACGTGCACACTTTATTTGCGTGACATTGTCAATCTTCAAAAAAGGCACTTTGCGGTCTAAGACGTCAAAAAACTCATCTGATAGAGCGCACATGATTTTGGCAATGTAGTGTCGTTCAACATCATTGAGTTCGTCCCATGCCTTACGGCTTCGAATGTAGGACATGGCCTCGACCTGAATCAGACGCCACCAGCGTTCCATGATGCCGGCTGCTTGCTGAAGCGCAGTTATTCGATGATGAGATTGCAAGGGGACAGGGTAGATAGGTTCGACCTTTGGTAACTGATAGGTTCCCCCTTTTTGATGCGCAATATGCTCATTACGTTCACGGTGAGCTTTGGAACGTTTACCTTCGGCAATCTTGACCAATGTCTCTTCAAACGCTTTAGGATTCGCCACGATACGATCGCGCAACTTGCGATAGCGGTCTCCAATGGCGTAACGACGGAATTCAACCATATTGAGAAGCTGAAGAAAACGGTCTACCTGTCGACCGAAGGCGCTCGTAAGATTATCAAGAATACAAATATTTTCCTCTGTCAGATTCGCACTCGGCACTTTAATGCTGATTGTTCGCATACTTGCTTCCGTTTGATTTCCTTTGAACGCCGAAAGTCGGCTTTCATCAGCATAGAAAATTTGCGAAGGTTCAGAAAAGTCAGAGATAAGCATGGTTCTTCAGTGCGATTTAATTACAACGGATGTTGATATTAAAGTATTCTTTTTGAACTTGCATGATTGATGATTTATACGCGAATTAATCACGCTTAGAATCCGATCATCAAATTCCATTTAACGTAGTCTTAACTACAAGCTCTTGATATGAATCTGTATTAGAGCCCAAAATTTAGGCTCTAGAAGACTGCGCCGTTCTTCATGTTCAAGGCTTAGATCTTTCAAGCTAATAAAGCCGTGCGCGAAGAGGCGAATGGTAGATCTGCGTGCATCGCCGATATGAAATTGAGGCCAATCGTGATTGTGTGTTTTGAGCATACGTTTCTCCTTTGGGAAGGAAAACTTACCACCTCCGTGAATAAAACGTACGCTTTAAATCAACCACTGAATATCTGAAATTTCAACCGGGATTCGCTGTCTCTCTAAGTCAACAGCCAATTTTGTGGAGATTGTGCGTTACAAAGATTTACAAAATGGATGGTGCCTGAGCTTTTTTCTGGTGTCTCGCTCGCCGTGAATAGAGTCGAGCGCAGAATACAGTCATTAAGGTAATGACGTCTT
>CALEAW010000045.1 GCA_937943605.1 uncultured Sutterella sp.
CGCAACCTTGCCAAGGTTGAGGTCGCGAGTTCGAGACTCGTCTCCCGCTCCAGAATTCAGAGAAGAAAGGGAAGCTACTTGCCTCCCTTTTTTTTCGGATCTCCTCAAGCAGACTATCGAACCAGTCATGAGGAGCCAGAGTGACGGAATTGGTAGACGTAGCGGACTTAAAATCCGCCGCCGCGAAATCGGCGTACGGGTTCGATTCCCGTCTCTGGCACCAAAAAGATTCGGGCTATTTAGGGAAACCTAAGTAGCCCGTTTCCGTTTCTAGGTTTCGCACCCGCATCAAACCTTTCTCCCCTTTTACCTCTTCCCCTTTTTAACACCAAGTCAAGCGACGAATTCGTACGCTTTCGCCCTTCTCTACCTTTATCACCTCCAAAGAGTAAACCCTATTCTCAAAACGGGTTTAACCGGCCTTAGACTTTTATCTTCAAGGGGCAAACTGCGCTCTAAGCCTCACCGAGCGCTTCGAGACAGTGAAGGTATTCAGTCGTGAGTACCCAGTCTAACTCCTCGAACGAAGCTCATAATCGAATATTTTTTCCAAGCCTAAACATATAAAAAAATCAGGCCCTCACCCGAAGGAGAGAGCCTGACGCAATCAACTATTCAAACTGAATAAGTGATCTATCCCGTGATTAGAAGAGGCCGCAAGCGAGGAAGCCGAGGGCAACGCTGATCACAATGGCGAGAACGCCAGGGATGAAGAAGGAGTGGTTGAAGACCCACTTGCCGATGCGGGTAGAACCCGTGTAGTCCATCTGAACGGCACCGAGAAGCGTCGGGTACGTCGGAAGAACGAACAAGGCGCTCACAGCAGCGAAGGAAGCGACGAGCATGTAGGAGTCGCCCGGGTTAGCAGCGGTGATACCGAGAGCAGCAACGATAGCCGGCGTGATGGCCTTAGCCGTAGCAGCCTGAGAGTACAGGAGCATAGCAGCAACGAAGAACACGACAGCGAGGAGAGCCGGGGTTTCGGAAACCGTACCAGCGGCGAGTTCCTTAATTTCGGTAGCGTGACCAGACACGAACGTGTCACCGAGCCAAGCCACACCGAACACGCAGATACAGGCGATCATACCGGACTGGAACACAGAAGAGGAACCAATCTTGCTCACGTCAACCTTGCAGCAAACGCTGATCAAGGAAGCGATGATGAACATGAAGCACCAGATAGCAGCGTCACGCGGCACAACGACCGGGTTGATCAAACCAACGGCGGGAGAGATAGCGGAAGCGTAGAAAACCACGCAAAGAACGCCGAGAAGGAAGATCATAACGGAGGTCTTGGCGCCAGCCGGGAGTTCCTTCTGTTGGCCCTTAACCGGAGCCTTGATAAGACCCTTGGCAAGACGTTCCTGGTAGACCGGGTCAGAGCTCAGATCCATGTTGGAGATGAGCGTCATGATGAAAGCCGTGATCATGCAGCCAGCGAAGGTCGTCACAATCCAAATACCGAGGAGAAACGGATAGCTCCAGCCGAACTTTTCAAGCACGCCAGACATATAGATCACAGCGGCAGAAACCGGAGAAGCAGTAATGGCGATCTGAGAAGCCACCACAGCGATAGAAAGCGGAACGGACGGCTTGATATTCTGTTCCTTGGCCACTTCAACGATCACAGGGATCATGGAGAAGGCCGTATGACCCGTACCAGCGAAGAGGGTAAGGACATAGGTCACGACCGGAGCGAGATAGTTAATCTGCTTCGGATTGCGACGAAGAATACGTTCAGCAATACGAACGAGGTAGTCGAGACCGCCAGCGAGCTGCATAGCAGCAATAGCAGCGATCACGGAAGCAATAATAAGGATCACGTCCCAAGGCACGTTACCCGGCTTCATACCGAAACCAAGACCGAGGACGAGAACGCCAGCACCGCCGACGTAGCCGATACCGATGCCGCCAATGCGAACACCGAGGAAGATCGCTGCCAAAACGACAACGAACTGAAGAAGAGTAATGAAGTCCATAATAGCTTCGAAAGAACGTGTCCCTGTCCTTCCGAATCCTCTCTTTTCTTTGGTTGGTCAATGGAATTGTTCCAGCCCGACTTCTCGGACTGGAACAATCTGTTTACCGGTAGTCGCTCCGGTTCATAGAACAGTAGCGACTGTCCCGGAAATTTTTATATTCTTACTTTTCGAACTTCGGGTTGATGAGGTTTTCGTACGTGAAGACCTTATCCCACTGTTCCTGAGTAAGCATGCCCTTTTCTTCAACAACGAGCTGATGCAAAGACTTACCAGTCAAGAAGCCTTCGCGAGCGATGTTAGCGCAGGGCTTGTAGCCGAAGTGCGGCTTAAGGATGGTGATGATGCCGAGAGAGTTCATCACGAGATCCTTGCAGTGGTCGGCGTTAACGACGATGCCGTCAACACACTTTTCACGCATCGCGACGCAGGCGTTGGTCATGACCTTCATCTGCATGTAGAGAGCGAACGTGATAACCGGTTCCATAACGTTCAGTTCGAGCTGACCAGCGGAAGCAGCGAGCATAACCGTCGTGTCGAGACCGATCGCGAGGAAGGAAGCCTGGTTCGTAACTTCCGGGATAACGGGGTTAACCTTACCCGGCATGATGGAGGAACCCGGCTGGAGCTGCGGAAGGATGAGTTCGGACAAACCCGTACGCGGACCAGAAGCAAGGAGACGCAAGTCGTTGCAAACCTTCGTCATCTTGATGGCGAGGCTCTTAACAGCGGAAGACAAGGCAACATAGGAACCGCAGTCGCTGGTAGCAGCGATGAGGTCGTCGTTGTTGCGGAGGTCGATACCGGTGATTTCAGCAAGGTACTTGACAGCAAGAGCAGGGAAATCCGGGTGAGCCGTCACGGTCGTACCAATAGCGGTAGCGCCGAGGTTAACAACCTTGAGGTGTTCCTGAGCTTCCTTGATCGTCTTGATTTCGTCTTCGATCGTGGAGCCCCAACCATGGAATTCCTGACCAAAGGACATCGGAACAGCGTCCTGAAGGTGGGTACGACCCATCTTAAGAACACCCTTCGTTTCTTCAGCCTTCTTGTAGAAGCTCTGGACGAGTTCTTCAACAGCCTTCAAGAGAACGTTGGAACGGAGAAGGAGAGAGATATGAAGAGCGGTCGGATAGGAGTCGTTCGTGGACTGGCCGAAGTTGGCGTGGTCGTTCGGAGAAACCTTCTTATCACCCTTAGCAAGACCGAGGTGTTCGCAAGCGAGGTTGGAAATCACTTCGTTCATGTTCATGTTCGTGGACGTACCAGCACCACCCTGGAGCCAGTCGGTAACGAACTGATCATTGTACTTGCCAGCGATGATCTGATCGCAAGCCCAAATGAGAGCGTCAGCGACGTCGGCCGGGATGCAACCGAGTTCCTTGTTGGCCATGATAGAAGCCTTCTTCACATAGCCGAAGCCAATAGCGAAGAACGGTTCCTGAGACATCGGCATTTCCGTGATGTTGAAGTTGTGCTTACCGCGCATGGTCTGCACGCCATAGTAGGCTTCATCAGGGATCTCGAGTTCACCAAGGAAGTCGCTTTCAATACGAGACATTTTATTTGCTCCTCAAATAAAGCGGTATGAACCAGACATGGAGACGTTCCGTGCCAGTGGTCCTAACCTTTGAATCTAACCAGTCATCAATGGTCCTGGATAACTGGTTAGATAAATCGTATCTGTGAGAGGCGATTGGATAACCACCTCTCATCAGACTACATTTTACTGTCTAGCCGGCTTAATTGGAATAGCCTTTTTCTGGCTAGGTAAAACCTTATCGTAGCCACGCATACCCTGTTCAGCCATCTTGCGACGGATGAAGGCGATCTGCGTCTTAAGGGGAAGTTCCTTCGGGCAGAAGTCGTGGCAAGCAAGGAGAGACATACAACCGAACACGCCGGATTCGTCACCGACGATATCGTAGTAGTCAGCATCATTACGCGTGTCGCGCGGGTCGAGACGGAAGCGGGCGATCTTGTTGATGCCAACGCCGCCAACGAAGTCCGGACGGATGCGAACCGTACCGCAACCAGCGATACAGCAACCGCATTCGACGCAGCGGTCGAGAACGTAGATGTCTTCGGCGAGCTGCGGATCCATCGGTTCTTCCTTCTTGCGAAGGTCGACTTCTTCTTCCTTCATGTGAACCCACGTTTCCATGCGTTCGGACATGTTGCGCATCCACTTACCGGTGTTCACAGAGAGGTCACCGATGAGTTCGAAGGCAGGCAACGGAGCCAACGTGAATTCCGTCGGAAGGTCACGCGTCAGCGTACGGCAGGCAAGACCCGGCTTACCGTTGATCATCATGGCGCAGGAACCGCAGATACCGGCACGGCAGACGAAGTCAAACATGAGCGTCGGATCCTGATGATCGCGAAGTTCATTCAAAGCGATGAACAGCGTCATGGAGTCGGATTCTTCCAACTCATAGGTCTGCATGTGCGGCACGCTTTCAGGATCCTGCGGGTTAAAACGCAGGATGCTGATCTTCAGCATGCGGTGCTGCTTCTTGGTGGTCTGTTGAATATCAGCCATTTTGACGTCAATCTCCAAAATTAATCTTTCAGCGGTTCATCAACGCGTTCGTTAACACCCTTCAGGCGCTTCGGCAGAAGATCCTGGTACGGCATCAGAGCGTTCTGAATAGCGAAGCGGTCGGCACCTTCAGCTTCCATCTTCGCACGGATGGCGTCGACTTCAGCCTGGCGCTTGGCCGATTCCGGATTTTCGATGTAGTTCTTCACACCGTAGCCACGGAAGCCCGGCGGGAGTTCCATCTTGCTGATATCAAGGTTTTCGTAGTTAAGGGTCGGCAACGTATCGCCTTCCTTCCACGTAACGAGCGTACGGTTGAGCCATTCAACGTCGTTACGAACCGGGTAGTCTTCACGGTAGTGAGCACCGCGAGATTCCTTACGGTTGAGAGCGCCGCAAGCCACGGAAAGGGCAACGCGGAGCATCTTCTGGGTACGGTAAGCGTAGATAAGTTCGGGGTTCGGACCGACAACATCCTTAACGGAGATCTTGAAGGAGCGCTTGTAGAGGTCTTCAAGTTCAGCAACAGCGCTTTCCATATCGGCACCCTTACGGAAAATACCGATCTTGGTCGTCATGATTTCCTGCATACGCGTACGCAAAGCGACAGCGTCTTCAGAACCACCGTTGTTGATGAAGGACTTCAGACGAGCTTCTTCCTTGGCGAGAGCGCCGTAGATGATGGACGTCGGAATATCGATACCGTTTTCAGGCTTGTCGCAGAAGTCAGCGATGAATTCGCCAACGATCATACCGGCAACGACGGTTTCAGCCACGGAGTTACCGCCCAAGCGGTTAAAGCCGTGCATGTCCCAACAAGCGGCTTCGCCAGCAGCGAAGAGACCCTTAAGCGTCGGGCTTTCACCAGTCGGCTTCGTGCGCACACCACCCATGGTGTAGTGCTGGGCCGGACGGACAGGCACCCATTCCTTCGTCGGGTCAACGCCGAGGAAGTAATGGCAGATTTCATAAACTTCACGGAGCTTGTGCTTGATGTGGTGTTCGCCGAGAAGCGTAATGTCAAGCCAGATGTGTTCGCCGAAGCGGCTCTTAACACCCTTGCCCATGGCAATACGTTCTTCCATACGACGGGAAACCACGTCACGGGAAGCAAGTTCCTTCTTTTCAGGTTCGACGTCCGGCATGAAGCGGTGACCGTCGACGTCACGGAGCAAGCCACCGTCACCACGGCAACCTTCCGTCACGAGAATACCAGCCGGGAAGATACCGGTCGGGTGGAACTGGATAGCTTCCATGTTGCTGAGCGTAGCAACGCCCGTTTCGAGAGCGAGGTCATAGCCCGTACCGTCGCAAATGACAGCGTTCGTCGTCACGCGGTAGATACGACCAGCACCGCCCGTGGCGATAGCCGTCGCCTTGGAGACGTAGGCCATGAGTTCGCCAGTGATCAAGCAACGAACGATGGCGCCGTAGCAGCGCTTGCCGTCGTGAATCAAAGAGAGGGCTTCAACGCGTTCGATAACAGGAACCTGTTCAGCGATGATGCGGTCAGAAACAGCGTTCAACATGGAGTGGCCGGTACAGTCGGACACATAGCACGTACGCCACTTCTTCGTACCACCGAAGTCACGCTGAGCGATCAAGCCAGCGGCTTCCTTACGTTCAGTAATGGTGACCTTTTCACCATTGATAATGACCTGGCGATCACCCGGGGTGATACGGCTCCAAGGCACACCCCAGGCAGCGAGTTCACGCACAGCCTTCGGGGAGGTGTTAACGAACATACGGACGACTTCCTGGTCAGCACCCCAGTCAGAGCCGCGAACCGTGTCGCCAAAGTGGACGTCTTCGTTGTCGCCAACGCCTTTAATAACGTTACCGAGCGAGGCCTGCATACCACCCTGAGCAGCCTTAGAGTGGCTGCGCTTCGGCGGAACCAGTGACAGGACGATCGAGTCATGCCCACGGCGCTTGGCAGCAACGGCCATACGCAGACCGGCAAGACCGCCACCGATCACGAGCACGTCGGTGTAGATAATTTTCATTTCCAATGGTCTCCTAGATCCAAAGACGATGTGCCGGGCTTCGAAATCACTTTCATCGCACGCGACACGGGGTCAATTTCCATCAATTCATCTAAATCGCCGTTCTCCTGATGCGACTAAGATGAACTGGTCTCAATCAACTTTGCGACAGACAATTGAGACGGACTTTGATGTAAGAAAGAAGATCAGATTCTTCCCACACACACCTTATATCAGCTTTGTCTGAAATAGGGGCTAGAAGAAATAGGGGTATACCTGCTTAAATCAAATAAAACCCAATCTTTACGATCCACCTTCTCAAAAAGCTACGTATTTATACGGGTTCTTGATTTATTTCCGTTCGTTCGAACTAAGCAATTCACCCAAGCTAGCTTTTCTTAAGTCACGTGCAGTTTATCCCCTGTACCCCGTTTGAAACAATCGGGATTACCCGAAGGTCTAGCCATTTTCTTTTCGATTTCGTCAATTTTTCTGAAACTACCCAACGCTTCAATTCTCCTGATACGCTTTCCATTTGATCCAAAAGTCCTCTGCCGCACCTCGTCCTTTCCTCCAACTTCCCTCTGTTTCAACCTAGCCGAAGGAAGTATTCCCTTAGTGGTACGAAATTACCCGTAATTTTGGAAAAATGTAATTTTACGTCTCTCACCGAACTTTTTGCTTATTTTTACGTATTTATACTTAATTTTGTTTTTCATAGCCTTTATAGCTATTTTTCATTTACTCGATAGTCTCTTACACTATCGAACTCTTTTTTTAGATAGAATGTCCTTATTTAGTCCCTTTCATAAAGGCGTGAACGATGAGTAAGAACGTCATCCATACTGACAAAGCCCCTGCCGCGATCGGTGCCTACAGTCAAGGCATTTTAAGCGAAGGACTCCTTTTCACTTCGGGTCAAATTGGCTTGATCCCTGCGACAGGTGAATTGGCTGTTGGGCTTGAGGCTCAGACCGAACAAGTATTCGCTAATTTAGAAGCCATCTGTGTTGCCGCTGGGACTTCTTTAAAGCACGCTGTCAAGATGACCATCTTCTTACAAGACATCAATGATTTTGGTGTCGTCAATTCCGCCATGCTTAAGCACGTGCCTGAGCCCTTCCCTGCTCGCTCTTGCTTTGCTGTCGCCGCCCTACCTAAAGGTGCCTTGGTTGAAATTGAAGCCGTCGTCGAGTTGCCGTAACCCTCGTACCACCTTTAACAAAAATGACCACATCGCCCCAACGCACCGAACAAGCCACCGGTGTCATCAAGCAAACCAAACTCGAGCCACTCGCCGTGCGCCTCGAGAAGCTGGGGCTTGTCCGCGACTGGGACTTTGTGTTGCATTTGCCGCTTCGCTATGAAGACGAAACGCGCATTCTGCCCATTGGCTCGTTAACGACTGGAGCCTCCGTTCAAATCGAAGGCACAGTCACCGATCAGCGCTTTACGCGTACGAGCCGTGGCCAACAATTTATTGCCACCATTACTGACCAATCGGGCGAAATTACCGCTCGATTCATTCACTATTATCCGTCAGTCCAAAAGCAATTAGCCGTTGGGCAACGTGTTCGACTCTATGGTGAACCGCGTGAAGGCTTTTACGGGGGTTTAGAGTTTGTTCATCCCCGCATTAAGTCTGGTAAAACACTTGACGAAGCCCTGCCCCAAGCGCTCACACCGATCTATCCTGCTGGCGAAGGCATTCAGCAGCGTTGGTTACGTAAGCGTATTGACCGCGCGCTCTTAGACCTCGACATTGTCGACCCTGTACCCAAAGCCATCCTTGAGCGGTTTGGGTTACCTGGCTTACGCGAAGCCATCACGTATCTACACAACCCACCGTCCGACGCTGACGTTGCCGGGTTGCAAGAGCATACGTGTCCAGCCTGGCGTCGTTTGATTTTTGATGAACTCCTTGCGCAGCAAATCACGCTTCGTGAAATGCGTGCCATTGCAAGCCATCGTCATGCGCCTAAGCTTGATGCGAGCTCAAAGCCATTGACTGAACAATTTTTAAAGACACTCCCCTTTACGTTAACCCAAGCACAGGTTCGCGTCACCGCCGAAATTTCGGCTGATCTTATGACGGATCGCCCCATGCATCGCTTGGTGCAAGGGGACGTTGGGAGTGGCAAAACAATCGTCGCTGCCTTAGCAGCCTTACAAGCGATTGAATCAGGATACCAAGCGACGTTAATGGCGCCCACTGAAATTTTGGCTGAGCAGCACTTTAATAAGATTGCTGCTTGGCTCACGCCGCTCGGGATTCGAGTGACGTGGCTCACAGGACGCCTCAAAGCGAGTGAAAAAACCAAAGCACTCGAAGAGATTACGTCAGGTCAAGCCCAACTTGTCATCGGAACCCACGCCATCATTCAAGATCGTGTCCAATTTCCCAAATTAGGGCTCGCGATCGTGGACGAACAGCACCGCTTTGGGGTCGCGCAACGCTTAGCGCTACGCACACAAAATAAGACGGATGTCGTTCCGCATTTATTAATGCTCTCGGCCACCCCGATTCCTCGAACGCTTGCGATGAGCTATTTGGCTGACTTGGATGTCTCAATCATTGATGAGTTGCCCCCAGGACGCACCCCCGTCGTCACGAAGACCGTGCGTCTTGAGCGTAAAGACAATGTACTCTCTGTGGTATTAGGTTCTGTTGCTGAGGGTCATCAAGTCTATTGGGTTTGTCCTTTGATTGAAGAAAGCGACAAACTGGACCTGACGCCTGCGACTACCTGTCGCGATGAACTTCAAAGACGACTACCTAATCTCACCATTGGGCTTGTGCACGGTGCGATGCCACCCGCTGAAAAAGAAGCCGTGATGAGCGACTTCGTTAAGGGTATTACGCAAGTGCTAGTTGCGACCACTGTGATTGAAGTGGGTGTAGACGTTCCGAATGCGTCTTTGATGGTGATTGAGCACGCCGAACGTTTTGGTTTAGCGCAACTCCATCAGTTACGTGGGCGCGTGGGTCGTGGAGCCACTCAGAGTGCTTGTATTTTGCTCTTTGGTGAAGACATCACGCCAAATGGTTGGGAGCGACTCAAAATTCTTCGTGACTTTACGGATGGTTTTGAAATTGCCCGACGCGATTTACAAATGCGAGGTCCAGGCGAATTCTTGGGTGAGCGTCAATCAGGGATGCCGCTACTAAAGTTTGCTGATCTAGATCGAGATGAAACCCTTTTAGCAAGTGCTCAGAAAGTCGCCACAGAATGGTTGCGAACAGATCGTGCACGTGCACTGACACATGCCAAGCGATGGTTTAACACCACGAGTGAATTCCTCGCTGCCTAATTTTTAAGTTTTTATACCCACCGATTCCAACAAGGAGCACTGCCATGACGCTAACTGAATTGAAATATGTCATCGCCGTTGCACGAGAAAAACACTTCGGACGCGCAGCTGAATCCTGCTTTGTCAGTCAGCCTTCGCTTTCTGTTGCTATTAAAAAACTCGAAGAAGAGTTAGGCGTAGCCATTTTCGAGCGCCGTTCTCCTGATATTACCGTGACGCCCATTGGTGCTCAGATCATTGAACAAGCGCAAAAAGTGTTGGAAGAAAGCCGCCTCATTTCTGAAATTGCGTTGCGCGGTCAGGATCCATTGTCAGGTCCCTTACGTTTAGGCATGATTTATACGATCGCGCCCTACTTGATGCCAGACCTCATCGTTCAGATGTCAAGTAAAGCCCCGAAGATGCCGCTTTATTTAGAGGAAACGTTCACGGCCGACCTCGTGGAACAGTTGCGCACGGGTTTTATTGACGCTGCCATCATGGCCGACACAGTGACCGATACGGGCTTTATGACGCAAGCGCTCTATCAAGAAAGTTTTGTCGTCGCGGTGCCCGCTCACCATCCCTGGGTGAACCGAAACTACATTGGACCACAAGAATTGCGTGACCAGACGATGTTGCTTTTGGGTGCAGGTCACTGCTTCCGCGATCAAATCATTGGGATCTGTCCTGACCTTGTTCGTAGCAACATTGGCCTAGCTGACGTGCAGCGTACGGTTGAAGGCTCGAGCATTCAGACCATCTGTCACATGGTGGCTCAGGGGCTTGGCATCACGGTCTTGCCCGCTTCTTGCGTGCCCTTCCTTCGAAGCAACGTCAATAGCATCAAGACCATTCCGTTTAAGAGCCCGTCACCAAGCCGTCGCGTGATTTTGGCTTGGCGTAAGAGCTTTACGCGTATGCCTGCTATTGAAATGCTCGTGAAGGCCGTTCGTAATACGAACCTCAATGGTTGCTTCTACTTACAAGACGAACCTGTGGCGGACTAACCGTACCCCTTTCGTCTTCAAACACCTTTGACACCACGGATACCGTCATATGACTACTGACGAAACCCCTCACCGTGAAGCGCCATTTGTTGAGCACCGCGACCACCACAAGGCGTCCAATCTGACGTCAATGCTTTCATTTAGTGAACGCATTGACCTCCTGATTCGCGTCGTTCTGGCCGTCGCGGTCTCGATCGGTTGCTACTTCATTATTGAGCCCTTCTTAACGGCCATTGTGATCGCTGCCATTTTGGCTGTAGTCACCTGGCCTCTCTTTCAACGCGCCCGCGTCTCCATGGGAGGTAATACGACCTTTCCAGCCATTTTGATGGTGTTTTTGATCATCGTGGGCGTCCTGATTCCGACGAGCTTCTTGCTTGTTGCTATTGCTCAGCAAATCCCAAAGGCGGTCGCCATCGTTCGTGCATGGGTTTCAAGCGGCTTTACGATTCCGTCAGCCATTGCTGAGATCCCAAAGATTGGACCGTGGTTACATGATCAATTGCTCTTTGCGATTGACCCGGCTTCGCTGTCGAGCACCCTTCAAAAGTTGCTCGAACCCATGTCCGCTTGGATTCTCAATACGGCGGTCAATGTGAGTCAAGGTCTCTTGCAATTAGCCTTGGTGACTTTCATCGTCTTTTTCTTCTACCGAGACGGTGCTTGGTTTGCTGATCGCATCAAAATGCTCATGCGTCGTGTGAGTGGTGAACTCTCCAACGAACTCACCAACATTTTGGTAAATACCACGCGATCGGTAGTCTTTGGCTTATTAGGGACGGCCTTAGGTCAAGGCATTGTGGCTGGTATTGGCTTTTGGATTGCCGGGGTGCCAGGCGTCCTCATGTTGAGCTTTATGGTCTTCGTGCTTTCGATCGTCCCAGTAGGCCCACCCTTAATTTGGGGACCTGCTGCCATCTGGCTCTATTCTAATGGAGAACCCGGTATGGCCGCCTTTCTCGTGGTTTGGGGCACGTTGGCGATTTCAAGCGTCGATAACTTCTTAAAGCCCGTCCTCATTGCTCGAGGCTCTTCGTTACCGCTTGCGCTCATTTTCCTTGGCGTCTTTGGTGGCGTCATCGCCTTTGGATTCTTGGGGCTGATTTTGGGTCCGATTCTGCTTGCCATCGGTCTCTCGATGTTGCAGGCTTGGTTACGTAATCCGAACCTTGTCCGAAAACTGCAATCCCGCCAGAAACGAAGCAAAACCCCGTATCGTCTAAAAACTAAGGGTAATTCCTCAGAAGAAAAGGATACTCACCCCCATCCGACAGACGAAGAAAAATAACGCTTATTTATCAAGAGGTTGAAATTACTCAACCTCTTTTTTTATAGCGTTCTGTTACAAGGTGTCACGCCATTGGCTTACGTAAAAACCTTCAGGCGTTCGCTAAATCTGTGAGGCATACTAGGTGTATTAAGACCTTAGAGTAGGGTGATGTGCCTACGTCACACGACTCTTAAAAATAAAAAGTATCCAACCGATGGATTAGGGAGTTTCCTATGACCATGCTCAGCTGGGTTGCCATTGCCGTGATTTTTGCCACGGTGTGGGCCCTTATCAAACGTTATGAAACACGACTGGTGCTTATTGCTGCCGGCCTTTTCCTTTGCGTCATTAGCCTCACGCCGATGGCTGGTCTTAACGCCTTTGGCAAGTCAATGACCAACGGTTCTCTCATCATGGCTATTTGCGGCTCGATGGGTTTTGCTTTTACGGCCAAATACACGCAGTGTGACCGTTCCCTCGTTCACTATCTCGCTACCCCGATTCGTGGTCTCGGTATCTTCCTTATCCCGGTTTGCACGGCTTTGACCTTCTTTGTCAACATCGCCATTCCGTCTGCCGCTGGTTGTTCTGCTGCTGTCGGTTCGACGCTCATTCCGGTGATGCTCCGCGCTGGCATTAAACCCGCTGCCGCCGCTGCTGCCATTCTCGGTGGTACGATCGGTTCCTACCTCAGTCCGGGTACGTCCCACAACCCGTATGTGGCTAAGATGGCCAACATGGATGTGATGGACTTCATCGGCTTCCACATGCCCTACTCCTTGATGTGCGGTGCCATCCTCGTCGTTGGTATCCTCATCGTTGCGTTCCTCTTTGGTGACCACAAGGGTGACGCCAACGCTCAGGTTGACGAATCCAAGCTTCAGTCTCAAGACGACTTCCACCCGACGCCGCTGAAGGCTCTTATCCCGCTCGTTCCGATCGTCATCCTCGTCGTGGGTAATCTCTGGATTCCCGAAATCAAGATGGGCGTTGCTCAGGCCATGTTGATCGGTGCGATCTGTGCCCTCGCTGTTGCTCGTGCCAACCCGCAGACCTTCACGAAGGAATTCTTCAACGGTATGGGTAGTGGCTATGCCAACGTGATGGGTATCATCATCGCCGCTGGTGTGTTCGCCGCTGGTCTTCGTTCTTCCGGTCTTATCGACTGCGCCATTGCTGCCCTTAAGGATTCCAACGAATTCGCACGTTGGGGCGCTTCCATTGGCCCATGGCTGATGGGGGTGATCACTGGTTCTGGTGACGCTGCTACCCTCGCCTTTAACGAAACGGTTACCCCGCATGCTCAGGAATTCGGTATGTCTATCCATGGCTTGGGTGGTCTTGCCTTCCTTTGCGGTGCTCTCGGTCGTACGATGTCCCCGCTCGCTGGCGCCTGCATCTTGGTGTCCGGTATTGCGATGGTTAGCCCGATCGAAGTCATTAAGCGTACGGCACTTCCCTGCTTCGTCGCTGTGATTTGCTGCGCACTCTTGATGGTGTAATCCTTCTTTAACGCACAACGAAAAGCCATTCTCCTTTCGTCCTTGAATCGAGAATGGCTCTACTAAAAAAGGTCGACTTCTGACGTGAAGCCGACCTTTTTGTTTGGGCTTGAATCGCGACCGCGCCTTAGATCTTCATGATTGTTTCGCGGTAGTACTGCAACTCTTCGATACTATCTTCGATGTCGGAGAGCGCTTGGTGCTTCGTCGCCTTTTGAACATTGCGAATATGTTCAGGTGCCCAGCGACGGGTCAACTCCTTTAAGGTAGACACATCTAGATAGCGATAATGGAAATACTTTTCTAAGTTCGGCAACCAACGGGCCATAAAGCGGCGGTCCTGGCCAATGGTATTGCCACACATCGGGCTTTTGCCTTCGGGCACAAAACGACGGAAGGTTTCAATAAAGATTTGTTCGCAAGCTGCTTCGTCAATCGTACTTTCTTTGACACGACGAACGAGGCCAGAGCGCGTATGCGTATCGGTATTCCACTCATCCATGCCGTTAAGAATGTCGTCCGACTGATGAATGGCAACCACTGGGCCCTTATGCAAAATATTGAGATGCTTGTCGGTAATGATCGCTGCGACTTCAATCACACGATTGACTTCAGGCTGAAGCCCCGTCATTTCCATATCAATCCAAATCAGATTGTCGTCCGAGTAGGACGGATCTCGTTCAATAGTATTCGTCATGCGTTCTATTCACTAAAGTTCGTTTAAGGGCCATGTCTCCTTAGGCTTGGACTATCCGCACCTAAAGATGATCAGCCATAATATAAGGATTATCGTCTTTTTATGTTTGATTCGTACACTCACACATGATCTCCGTTTCTGCGAGTCTGATTGAACACACATTTTTGAGTATCCTCGTCCTCTATGTGACGCTCGAATGTGCGCTCACCATCATGCAAACACACGCGGCCGAAAGAGCCTGCGTGTCTGTCCCACGCGGGTTCGAATCAAAGCTCTCGTTAGCTGCCGTCCGTAAAGCCGCGGACTATACAGGTGAGCTTGCCCAAGCCAACTTACTCTTAACGGTGATGGGCGCCGCCTTTGCTCTTTTCATGACCTATGGCAATGGGCTTAACCTACTGACGATTTTCACTGAGACGCTTTTGGGACCAAGCATTCTTTCGCAATGGGTGCTTTTGAGCGCCATCGTGCTTTTAATGATGCTCATCGAACTCCCTTTTGGTTGGTGGGCTAGGTTTCGTGTCAAAGAGCGTTATGGCTATATGAGAGAACCACGCATCCATTGGCTCAAGCGTACGCTCGCTGAAGCCCTATGGGGATGGGCCCTCTTTATGCCTTTTACGGCCTTTTTTTTGGTACTCTTTGAATACGTCGGTCAACGTTGGTGGCTCGTTGCCTGGGGATTATGGTGCATTTATTTGATTTGGCGTTGGCTTTTCGCGCGCGTTGAAGGCATCTTTTGGGCACGGCGGTCACACCCCTTTAATCAACCCGAGACTGTCGAAAAAGTACGTGATCTTTTGGAAACCCATGGCCTCGTCATGACTGACATGATCGTGATGACACGACCTGCCTCTTGGGACCACAGCAATGTGGTGCTTGCTGGTTGGGGGCGTCAACGTCGCGTGGTCGTCTTTGCGCACGTCGCCAGACTCCTTGCTGAAGACGAACTCCTTGCCATCGTGGCTCACGAAATTGGGCACATTCGTCATCGGCATGCCTTTGTGCGCTTATTTATTCATGCAACACTCTCTTTTGCATGTTGTGCCTTGGCGGGTTGGGGTGCCACTCAAGACCTCTTTTTTGAGGGATTCAACTATTCACCCATGTTGACGTCACACCATAGTGGGACGCATGCGGGCTACGTCTTAGCGTTAGCATTGGTGACTTTTCCAGTACTCCTTTACCCGGTGAGCCCCTTAGTGAATTTTTTCTCACGTCTTTTGCAGTATGACGCGGACCGTTATGCGGCGCGTGCAGTTGGCCGTCACGCGATGATGCGCGCCTTGGTGCGTTTACATCGTGATTATTCAACTTCACTCACACCGTCACGGCTTTATTCACTTTTTCACTATCGTCGACCTCATGCAGGGATGCGCGTCGCAAGCCTTCTCAACTACAAAGGCTTGACGCCCGATGACGTACAATCAACCCACACAGTGACCACATCACCCTAACCACGGAATTTTCATGGCTTCTAAAAAACCTTCGCGTAAAGCGAGCAAATCCGATCGTCAAGTTGTGACTGGACCTCTTTTGTCGGGGCGCGTCACGGCCGGCCACGGTCGACACTACTTTGTGACCTTAGAGGACGGTACGCTTCTTGAGGCCCATCGCCGTGGTAAAAAAGGAGACGTTGTCGTAGGCGACATCGTGCATTGCACGGAGCCCGTCTCTGGGGTATCGGCCATTGAAAGCATTGAAGATCGCCGCAATCTGCTTTATCGCTCCGACGAATGGCGCATCAAGTCGCTCGCTTCAAATATCGACCTCGTCTGTATTGTTTTTGCATCTCGCCCAACCTTTAACCCGTGGTTTATTTGGAAGGCATTACTGGCCGCCCATCAGGCTGGCATTCCTGCGCTCGTCATTCGTAATAAGGATGAACTCGAAGAAGGTGCAGAAGACGCAGAAATCGCGTGCCAACTCCTTGAACACATTGGGCACGACGTCATCAGCGTGTCGGCGCAAGCGCGCCCTGAAGAAACCCGACAACGTTTGATCGAACGCCTCTCAGGACGCGCGAGTTTGCTCGTTGGTCAATCTGGCATGGGTAAATCGACCATCTTGAATCTTTTGGTGCCACACGCGCAAGCAGCTACCCGAGAATTCTCAGAAGCCCTCAACTTAGGTAAACAAACGACCACAGCCGCCCGTTGGTATAGTGCAGCTGATGACGATTGGCAGGGTGCCGTCATTGACACCCCGGGCTTTCAGGAGTTTGGGCTAGCTCACTTGTCACTCAACGACATTTTGCGCGCCATGCCTGATATTGCTGAACACGTGGACGGGTGCCGCTTCTTTAATTGTCGTCATCTTGAAGAACCCGGTTGCTCGGTCAAAGCGGCGGTCGAAGAAGGTTACATCTCTGAAGCGCGTTACGAGTTTTATCGTTCGCTCGCCGTGCACGCAGATACGCTACCTCTTTAGGCGTAATGATCGACGCTCGCAATTCCTATAGAATGATTTTTCGGTCTTTCCTTTTTAAGTCCTGAGATCTCATGAGTAATAACGAACGCGTCATCCCTATTACGACCAATCCGATTCGGAGTCTTCCGATTCCGCAAACGGGGGCTATCCGTCGTCAACACGATCATTGGGCTGACCAACGTCAACGCCCACTCAGAGACTTGCGCATTTCAGTAACGGACCACTGTAATTTTCGGTGCCGTTACTGTATGCCCAAGGAAAAATTCAAGGACGCTCGATCCTTCTTGGCGCACACCGAGCTACTCACCTTTGACGAAATCACGCGTTTAGCCCGACTGTTTGTCGCCAATGGCGTTGAAAAACTACGTCTCACCGGAGGCGAACCGCTTTTGCGTAAAGGGATTGAATACCTCATCGCCGAATTACGACAGCTTCAAACCCCAGACGGTCGCCCGATCGACATTGCGCTTACCACCAACGGCACACTCTTAAAGAAGAAAGCCCAGGCACTCATGGATGCCGGTCTCGACCGTGTCACGGTGTCGCTTGATGCCATGGACGAAGCAATCTTTCAAGGCTTTAATGACGTTGGCTTCCCTGCGGCCAAAGTTCTTGAAAGCATTGACTATGCAGCTAACCTTGGCTTCAAGGTCAAAGTCAACACGGTTGTGAAGCGTGGCATCAACGAAGCCGAAGTTCTCAAGATTTGCGAACGCTTTCGCCACACAGGTATCATTCCCCGCTTTATCGAATATATGGACGTCGGCACCTCGAACGGTTGGCGTATGACTGACGTTGTGCCATCGGCTGAACTCGTTGACCTTATTCGAACCCGTTGGGATGTCGAACCCATTGGTGCCAACTACCCCGGCGAAACAGCGAGCCGTTGGCGTTATGTCGATGGCGGCGGCGAATTTGGTTGCATCTCGTCAGTGACCCAGGCCTTCTGTGGAGACTGTTCACGTGCCCGTCTCAGTATGGATGGTCGTCTTTATCTTTGTCTATTTGCTACCGAAGGCTATGACATTCGTACGATGCTCCGTGGTGGTGCGACCGACTGGGAAATCGAAGAAGCCTTGGGTCGCATTTGGACCGCACGCAATGACCATTACTCAGAACTCCGTAGTCTTGGATTAGCGCCAGAACGCGCCAAGATTGAAATGAGTTACATCGGCGGTTAGTAGGCAAGATGCCTTAGGCGTGACGCTTTTTGCACGCCGAAGAGGACAGATTCCGACGACACTCCGTATACTTAAGGGTCACGCCTCTAAAAACACCCCTCGATACGTTTGGTTTACCCCTTATTTGTGCCACGCTCGAGGGCGGCATCTTTGACGCGAGTTGTGGCAACAGATGCCTCACAAGAAGAAAGAAGAGTCATTTTATGTTCAGTAATCCAACTGCCATTACCTTTATTGGTTACCTGCTCGTCATGGTAGGTGTGGGCTTTTTTGCCTACTACCATACGCGTAGCTATGGCGACTATATTCTTGGCGGCCGTAGTCTCGGCGGTCTGGTAACCGCGCTCTCAGTCGGTGCGTCCGATATGAGCGGCTGGTTGCTCATGGGCTTACCGGGTGCCGTCTTTTTAAGTGGGATCTCTCAATCCTGGATTGGGATTGGGTTAACGATCGGCGCCTATACCAACTGGTGTATTGTCGCCGCACGTTTGCGTGTCTACACCGAAAAAACCCATAACGCCCTCACCTTGCCTGACTATTTCTCGCATCGCTTTGAAGATAAGCAGAACCTCCTTCGCATTATTGCGGCCTTTGTGATTCTGCTCTTTTTCACGATTTATTGCGCTTCAGGTGTCGTTGCTGGCGCTCGCCTCTTTGAAAACACCTTTGGCATGCCCTACGAACAAGCACTCATCTTGGGGGCCGCTGCCACGATTCTCTACGTTTTCATTGGCGGCTTCTTAGCCGTGAGTTGGACCGATACGATCCAAGCCACCCTAATGTGTATTGCCCTCATCGTGACGCCTTTTGCTGTGATGATGGACTTAGGGGGCTTTACAGCTGCCACTGAACGTGTCGCTAGCATTGACCCCAAGATGCTCAACATTCTAGAAGGCCATACCGCCTTGGGGATTGTGAGTCTTTTGGCTTGGGGCTTGGGTTACTTTGGTCAGCCACACATCTTGGTGCGCTTTATGGCCACGCGTTCCATCAGCGTCATTCCGAATGCCCGTCGCGTGGGTACGCTTTGGATGATGTTCTGCTTGGCGGGTGCCGTGGGCGTCGGCTTCTTTGGCGCGGCTTTCTTTGCTGAACACAAAGACGTGGCCGGTCTCGTTCAAGAAAACCACGAACGCGTCTTTATCGTGCTCTCGGGTCTACTCTTTAATCCGTGGATTGCGGGGATTTTGATGTCCGCCATTTTGGCTGCTGTGATGTCAACCCTCTCTTGCCAGTTGCTCGTTTGCTCGTCCACGTTGACTGAAGACTTCTATCGAACCTTCATTCGTCGTAACGCTTCGCAGCGTGAGCTCGTTTGGGTTGGTCGCAGCATGGTGTTAGCGGTCTCGGCGGTGGCTGTTTGGCTTGCTCGTGACCCCAACAGTCTCGTGCTCTCTCTCGTCTCTTACGCCTGGGCTGGCTTTGGTGCGGCCTTTGGTCCCGTCATCATCATGTCGCTTTGGTGGCGTCGCATGACCCGTAACGGTGCCCTGGCCGGCATGGTCACGGGGGCGATCACAGTGCTTGTTTGGAACCACTATGCCTGGTTCGGTCTTTACGAAATTCTGCCGGGCTTTGTCTTTGCGATCATCGCGATTGTTGTGGTCAGTCTTTTAGACAAGGCACCTAACGAACGCATCTCAAAAACCTTTGATGAGGTTCGCTCGATCGTTAAAGCGCCTTCTTCGGCTGCCTAATCGAACACTCGAACAAAACACTCTACGGCCATGTCGACCTCAACCGACATGGCCGTTTTGCTTTATGGCACCAAAGGCGATCCTGCCCAACACCGCTCAGCATTTCTATTACAATGCTCAGCATTCATTTTGATTATCTGCTCCTTTATCCATGGCACGTTCTGCATCTCTCGCGACTCAGCGCCGCGAACTCTCCTACATCATGCACCGCTTGACGGGCTACACTTCGCTCGCTGATCGTGAAGTGCTTGACCGACGTCTGCGTAAGTTACTCGAACATGAGCTCTCTGACGAGTTTTATGCCATGGCTGATGAGGTCTTTGAAAAGCTCCGTGAGACACATCCCCCTTTAGCCGACGAAGCTCGTGGCTTTTTCTATGGCATGCTCTCCGAAGTCAAGTACGAATATCGTACCCCTACGCACACGACGACCATGATGACGGTCGGCGTCTTTTTGGACACCATCTTTAAGTCTGATGCGCCTAACGCTGTCATTTCGGAGGCGACAGCTCAGCAGTTAGCAGATCTTTTAAAAAAGCACTACATCAATCCGAAAGCCAAGATCACGATCTTTCATGAGATGTTGCGAAGCAATCAGGGGCCAGCCAACAATACCGAACTTGCTGCACAGCTCTTACGTCGTATGGCTAAGCACGACGGTGTTCTTTATCAGGCTGAACACTTGGATATTCCAGAGTCGATCGATGACCCGATCATGGCGCTTGAAGAAGAGCGTGCCTATGGGCTCTACTTACGCCACATCGTGATTGCCGTGACGGTACCCAGTGATGAACTTGTCGTTGTGCATCCCTATCACTGGTGCGAAGTCTCGTCAGACCCCAAGTTGCGCGAAGAAGGGACGTTTGACCCCAATCGCATTACGCAAAATGCGTGGGCTCGCGAAGCTGTTGAAGTCTTGGCACCTAATATCCATGGCTATCATGCAATCATGACAGAACCCTTCCCCATCATTCGTGGGTTGGACTTCTTAGAGCAAGTGATGGCACCCTTCCGTATTTCGCCGCTCATCATGAATGCGTTACACACAGCCAACTGCCAACCGAGTGACCTCTGCGCATCGATCGCCTTTTTCTGCTCACGCCCGGACGCAGCCAAGATGTATGCAAGCGAAATTCGTATTGCGATTGGCCTACGCACAGAACGTGCGACACCCTTTAGTGGAGATTGCATCGCCGTGCAGGATGCGAGCGCCGACACGCAGGCTGTGGCAACCAACCTTGAACGGTTTCTCAATATGCTCGGTGTCACGGACATCATCTTTCATGAGAATGCCCGTTACTTTGAAACCGAAGACGAAGGCGGTCGTATCTACGTCAATATGGACGGCATATCGACCCCGCTATCGCGCCCCGGTCTCAATGGTGCCCCTGTCGTGCCACCGCACTTACTGAACTAACCTATTGATTCTCACGTACAAAATGGCCCTGGGGTTTGTCACCACAGGGCCATTCTTTATTGCTTCTTCTGCGAAGTGTTAGCTCGCCGCCTTTTCAACGTCGAACGTGAATCGACCGTCAGGCGCATTGACGTGGATCGTATCACCAGGACCCGCGCGGCCTTCGAGCATGACCATCGCTAACGGATTTTCAACGTACTCTTGGATTGCACGCTTCAAGGGACGTGCACCATAGTGCGGATCAAACCCTACGTCAGAGAGCTTATCAAGCGCCGCATCGCTCACATCCAACTTGATATCCTGCGACGCAACACGCGCCTCTAAGAGCTTCAACTGGATCTTCGCAATACGACGAATCGCTTCGCCACCCAACGAGTTGAAGATCACGATTTCGTCGATACGGTTGATGAATTCAGGACGGAAATGATCCTTCACTTCACTCATGACCGCAGCCTTCACACTTTCGCGCGATTCGCCAATCATTTCCTGAATTTCGCTCGACCCTAAGTTCGACGTCATCACAATGACGGTGTTCTTAAAGTCAACCGTGCGACCCTGACCATCCGTCATACGACCGTCGTCCAAGACCTGCAGCAACACATTGAAAACGTCTGGATGGGCTTTTTCAACTTCGTCGAGCAAAATCACGGCGTACGGATGACGACGCACAGCTTCAGTGAGGTAACCCCCTTCTTCATAACCCACATAGCCCGGAGGCGCCCCAATGAGACGAGCGACGCTGTGCTTTTCCATGAATTCACTCATGTCAATACGCACCATGGCGTCCTCTGTATCAAAGAGGAACTGCGCCAAAGCCTTCGTGAGCTCGGTCTTACCGACACCCGTAGGCCCTAAGAACAAGAAGCTACCGTACGGACGGTTCGGATCCGACAGCCCAGCGCGGCTACGCAGAATTGTTTCAGCAACACGACGCACCGCTTCGTCTTGGCCAATCACACGGTCACTGAGCGCTTCCTTCATATGAAGGAGCTTTTGACGTTCGCCTTCCATCATCTTGGAGACCGGAATCCCCGTGGCACGGCTCACGACTTCAGCGATTTCTTCAGCCCCCACACTGGTACGCAAGAGCTTTGGCTTTTCAGCAGACTCATTCGACTCAGCGCTTTCGGCCTTCTTCAGACGTTCTTCGAGTTTAGGCAACACGGCATACTGAAGCTCTGCGAGCTTTTCGTACTGCGCCGTTCGACGATACTCTTCCATCTGATGGCGCGTTCGGTCAATTTCATCGCGCACACTCTTGGCACCCAAGGCTTCGCTCTTTTCTTTTTTCCAGACTTCTTCAAGATCGGCGTATTCACGAGACAACTTCGTGATTTCGTCTTCGATCGCTTGAAGGCGCTTCTTCGACGCATCGTCCGTTTCTTTTTTCATCGCTTCGCGTTCGATCTTCAGCTGAATCAGTCGACGATCAAGTTTGTCGAGCGCTTCAGGCTTACTGTCGATTTCCATCTTGACGCGCGCAGCCGCTTCGTCGATCAAGTCAATGGCCTTATCGGGTAAGAAGCGATCCGTGATATAGCGGTTCGAGAGTTCAGCCGCAGCCACAATCGCAGGGTCCGTAATTTCAACCCCGTGATGCGCTTCATAGCGTTCCTGAAGACCACGCAAAATCGCGATCGTATCTTCTACGCTCGGCTCATCAATCAAAACCTTCTGGAAACGACGCTCAAGCGCAGCATCCTTTTCGACATACTTGCGGTATTCGTCCAAGGTGGTTGCACCAATCACATGCAGTTCACCACGCGACAACGCGGGTTTAAGCATGTTGCCAGCATCCATCGATCCCTCGGTCTTGCCGGCCCCCACCACCGTATGGAGTTCGTCAATAAAGAGGATGATATTGCCCGACTCTGCCGTCACTTCCTTCAAGAGCTTCTTGAGACGCTCTTCGAATTCACCACGATACTTAGCACCTGCGATGAGCCCTGCCATATCGAGCGAGAGCACACGTTTTCCACGCAAGCTATCAGGCACCTCGTTATTGACAATACGCTGAGCCAAACCTTCGACCACAGCCGTCTTACCAACGCCAGGTTCACCGATCAACACGGGGTTATTTTTGCTACGACGCTGCAAAATCTGCATCGTGCGGCGAATTTCGTCGTCACGACCGATCACTGGGTCCAACTTCCCTTGGCGAGCGCGTTCGGTCAAATCCACCGTGTACTTCTTGAGGGCTTCACGCTGGTTTTCAGCATCGGGATTATCCGCCTTATCGCCCCCACGCACCGTCGTGATCGCAGCTTCAATGGCGCTACGGGTGAGCCCCGCTTGCTTTGCTAAGCGACCAGCTTCACTACGATCTTCAGTCAAAGCCAAGAGAAGCATTTCAGTCGAAATATATTCGTCGCCACGCTTCATGGCTTCTTTTTCGGTGAGGTTCAAAAGGCTAATGAGTTCGCGCGAAACTTGCACGTCGCCGCCCGTCCCGGAGACCTTGGGGAGACGTTCGACGGCGGCATTGATTTCGCGCGTTAACGTTTGCACATTGACGCCTGCACGTTCGAGAAGACTACGACTTGCTCCCTCACCATCCGCAAGGACGGCAGCGAGCAAATGCACTGGCTCAATGTACTGATTGTCATGAGCAAGCGCTTGAGACTGAGCTTCACCCAGTGCTTCTTGGAATTTTGTTGTTAACTTGTCTTGACGCATGTGTTGTTCCTTCTTACGGATGACGCGCATCCGTTCATTGATGTCTCTTCGTATATGGGGATCAACACGTGCTTTTCAACCTTGCAAAAGATTGAAGTTGCTACAGAGTTTTACAGACTTGAAGTGTGCTGTGAGAGCGTGGCGTTTTTGCGTCTATTTATGTTAAAAGCACCTTCATCCACCGCCAACCTAGCCACGTACCCATCAATGAACACGTCACATGGGTGACGATATGGCACCCTGCTTGCAAGAAGCGTCCCGCTTCGATGAACGTAAAAGCCTCAGCAGAGAAGGTTGAAAAAGTGGTAAGGCCACCCAAAAATCCTGTCACGATAAAGAGACGTACAGCGGGTGGGATATCTGGCGTCGCTGCTGTCCAGGCAAGTACCAAACCGATCAAAAAGCCGCCTAAGGCATTCGCCACAAGGGTACCCATAGGCATCCAAGTCGTCATAGGATTGAGCGCGTAGGAGAGCATCCAACGACAAACGGCACCGAGCGCTGCGCCGGTGCCGACTGCCAAGAGAACGAGCCAAATTGGGCCGTCCTTCGTCACGCTTCACCCCAACGGGCTTTGGCTTCTTCGTCGCTTTCGCGCGCATCCACCCAATGGTCGCCCTCAGGGGTGCGTTCTTTTTTCCAGAAAGGCGCTTCAGTTTTGAGCCAATCCATGATGAATTCGCAGGCCTCAAAGGCTTCTTTTCGATGCGCCGACGTAACCACGACGAGCACGATATGTTCACCTACAGCCATCGGACCCACACGATGAATCACAGTCACATCGCACACATTCCAACGCGCTCTCGCTCGATCCACAATACCTGCCAAGGCTTTTTCGGTCATCGCGGGGTAGTGTTCGAGGGTTAAATGAGTCACATTGGCACCATCATTATGATTTCGCACCACACCCACGAAACTCGCCACACCACCCGCTTCAGGACTCTGTGCGATCAAGGCATCAATTTCTTGACCGGGATCGAAGTCTTCTTCGCTCACGCGAATTTTGGTGATACCCATCCTAGCCCCCTGTGACCGGTGGGAAGAACGCGACTTCGTCACCATCCTTTATCGAATCCTCAGGATCAGCCATTTCTTGGTTCACCGCCGCACGAATGCGACGCTGATTACCGAGTGCCGTCGCCCACGGTTCACCACGAGAACGCAACCAGTCACGCAACGCGCCCGTTGTCGTCACATCATCAGGGACTTCTGGCGTTTCTTCAGCCATATCCATGGCATCGCGCAAGAGCGCAAAATATAAAATTCGAATCTTCATAATAATTTAGGCAAAGAACTGGCAGAAGGGATAGTAGTTGACCATATCGCCTCGAGCGATCGTACCGCCCACCGGGATATCAACCAAACCGTCGCCCCAAGCGCAAGATGAGAGCACCTGAGAGTTTTGCGTGGGATAGATATCTAAACCACCGTCATTATTGCGGCGCACGCGGACAAACTCTTGACGTTCGCCTGGCTTTGTCCATTCAAAGTCTGCACGCACGGCCATGGGCTTCACATCGATATCGGTCAAACCCATCGTGCGAAGGAGATAGGGGCGCGCCATCATCAAGAAGACCACAAAGCCTGCAACGGGATTGCCTGGACAACCAATAAAGGGCACACCGCGCACTTCACCAAAGGCCAACGGCTTACCGGGCTTCAAGCGTACACGCCACACATTGAGTGAGCCCAAAGCTTCAACAGCGGGCTTGATATGGTCTTCTTCACCCACACTCATGCCGCCCGTCGTTAAAATCACATCGGCCGAACCCGCTGCACGTTCAAAGGCTTCAATCGTAGCCTCTAAAGTATCTGGGACATTACCCAAATCCAGGGCTTCGCAGCCGAGCTCTTGTAACAAGCTACGAATCATAAAGCGGTTGGAGTTATAGATACCCCCTGGAGGCAACGGTTCGCCAGGCTGCACCAATTCGTCACCCGCAAAGAAAATGCCTACGCGAAGACGACGATAGACCTTGACGTAAGCGCGACCAATCGAAGCCACCATACCGATGGCAGCGGGCGTCAAACGGTCGCCCTTTTTCATGACCACGCTACCTTGCTTCACGTCAGAACCACGACGACGCACCCATGCCCCTTCACGAACCGCTTTCGTAAAGCGAATCCCTTCTGGCGTCACTTCAACATCCTCTTGCGGGACGATCGTATCAGCACCTTCAGGCATCGGCGCACCCGTAAAGATACGCGCCACCGACCCTTCTTCTAAAGCGCCGCCCACTTCACCAGCGGCAATACGCGCAGAAACGGGTAACGTCACTGGCGTCTCTTCTGAGGCGCCAGCGAGTTCAGCCGCACGGACGGCATAGCCGTCCATCTGAGAATTGTCCCAGCCAGGCACCGCGATCGGGCTCACAATATCTTCAGCGAGCACACGATGCGTGGAATAAAGAAGAGGAACCGTTTCCAGTCCCTCCACTGGTGTCGCCTTTTCAAGAAGACGACTTAGCGCTTCAGCGTAAGTGATCATAAAGACTCAATAAAATCTGCTACAGCTTCAATATCGTTAATGTCGAGTCGAGGGACGCTCACACCAGGCTCATCCCAGTCCGTCGCGACCGCCACCACATCGTCATGCGTGGCGGCAAGGAGCGGTTGAGACTTCGAACACGACGCTCGTCGAACTTCAATTTTAGGGAATGCGCCTTCGTTTTTAAAGCCTTCCACCAAAATGATATCGACCGCCTCAAACTTCTGAAGCAACGCGTCCACCGAGGCTTGTTGCGGTGTCTCAACCAACATCGCCCAACGCGCATCGGTACGCACAATAACTTGGCTGGCGCCAGCCTCACGGTAGCGCCAGCTGTCTTTACCCGGCTTATCCATATCAAAGCCGTGATGCGCATCTTTGAGCGCGGCAACACGAAAGCCGCGACGTGTTAATGACGCCGCGACTTGTGTCGCCAGGGTGGTTTTTCCGCTACCGGAAAAACCAATAAACCCCACGGTTTTAGGCATTCCCTACCCCAGTCATGCGATCAATTTCTTCGCGCACCGCAGCGCTACAAGCAGGCAACTGCACTTTGCGCTGAGGACGATCAAAGACATCAGCAAAATCTTCGGGCGGCGGCACCACATGACCCGTCGCCTGTTTGACCATGCGCGGGAACTTCACAGGCTGTACCGTTTCCACGCAAATGGTCTTGACACCAACCGGGTGGAGATAGATACCCGAGAAGAGCGCGTCAGCCGTGTGCGGGTCCACATACGTATCGTATTCAAGATGCATCTGCTCGATGACTTCAAGACGATTCGGATGGTTGGACGAGCCAGACACCACACCGCTCATACGAACCTTGCGGAATTCTTCTGCCGTCAACGTAAATTCGCCCTTCGTTTCCAAGTCGTGCGCAAGCGCTTTCACGCGTTCGCCATCACGCCCCAGCACGTCAAAAAGGAAGCGCTCGAAGCTCGCAGCACGAGAAATGTCGGTCGAGGGCGATGACGTCGCAATCGTTTCGTTCGAGGGCTTTGGCGCATAGCGACCCGTACGCAAGAATTCGTCCATCGCATCGTTTTCATTCGTGCACACAATGAGACGCATCACAGGGAGTCCCATCTGCTTAGCTACCCAGCAGGCATACGCGTTACCGAAGTTGCCACCTGGCACCGCAAAGACCACTTCTTCGCCCACATACTGCACAGCCTTCAAGTAGCCATAGAAGTAGTAGACAATCTGCGCCACAATACGCGCCCAAAGCACTGAGTTAATCGCACCCAAGCCTCGCGACTGAGCGTATTCTCGATCTTCCAAAATCGAACGCACAATATCCTGGCATTCGTCGAACGTGCCATTGATTTCGATATTCTCAACGTTCTCGTCTTGGTTTGAATAGAGTTGTGCAGCCTGGAACTGGCTCATGCGATCCTTCGGCGACAACATGATGACGCGGATATTCTTGTGGCCACCAAAAGCAGCTTCAGCCGAGGCGCCCATGTCCCCCGTCGTGGCGCCCAAAAGGGTGCGAGGACGACCAGAAGCGAACTTCGCATCAAAGAGACGAGCCAAGAACTGCATCGCGATGTCGTCAAAGGCCAAAGAGGGGCCATTCGACAATTCCAAAAGACCCACGTGGTCGTGGAGCCACTTGAGCGTTACAACTTCATCATTGTCAAACAAGTGACGCGTGTGAACGAAATTATTGGGCTGATAGGTTTCACCACAAATACGCCACAACTCGGTCTTATCGATTTCTTCCGCAAAAAGTCGAATCACCTCAAAAGCCAATGAGGCATACGAAAGTCCACGCCAGGTCTGAAGCGTATGCGCATCGACCTTCGGGAACTGCGCAGGGACATACAGTCCACCGTCAGCCGCATAGCCTTCGAACAGAATGTCACTGAACGAAAGGCTCGTTCCCTGACCGCGGGTAGAAATATATTTCATGCAACCTCCTTCAATCAAAGGGGGAAATTAGTGGTGTCGCTTCCATTGAGCGACGATAAAGTCATACTACCCGAAAATAATTCTCAATAAGCTTCATATCGCGAAAAATAAAGGGTTACTAGACTTTAGACCTATAACGAAATGATGACACTTTTTTGAAAAGATGGGCTAATCAAGGACTTTCTTTTGATGGATTGATCATTTGAGTCATACACGTTCAACAATCAACCTCTACAATGAACTCAACACACATGACATAGAGGTGAGCCATGCCGCTACCCAAACAACCAACAAAACGTGGTGACTTATTGTCGGACTATGGTCCCGAAGTCACTGACGTCCCCGTAACGCCCAAGAAGGCCGTTGCCACGAAGAAAAAGACATTAACGAAGACGACTGACATATCAACCACCGACGTTGACGTGGTTACATTGCCTTCTAGCAAAACAGAAGCATCAAAACCCACGGCCGAAACGAAGGTCAAAACTGCGACAAAGAAAACGACGAAAGCAACCCAACCTTCGACGCGTAAAACAAAAGCCGCTGAGGACGTGGTCGTTGCAGCAACCAAGGTTGCAAAGCCTAAACGTACACGCAAGGCGACTCAGCCTGAAGCGCCTATTGAAGCACTGTCTGACGCTCTCGTCACGCCGACCGAAGCGCCTACTCCGAAAGAAGATATTAAGTCGTCACCCCGTCGTGGTCGTGCTGCGACGCCAAGCAACAAGCGTAAACTCTTTGTCCTTGATACCAACGTACTGATTCACGATCCGTTAAGTATCTTCCGCTTTGCCGAGCACGATGTCTTCTTACCGATGACGGTACTTGAAGAACTCGACAATCATAAAAAAGGCACGAGCGACGTTGCCCGTAATGCGCGTACCGTCAGTCGTAATCTTGACCAACTCATGGAGTTGCACGGTTCGGATCTCACAGAAGGCGTCCCTCTCAATTTATTAGGCAATAAAGAAGCCACAGGGCGTCTCTTCTTTGAAACGCGTACGATCACCGCTCCGATTCCCGATGCGCTACCCACCTTCAAGGGTGACAATCGCATTCTGGCTGTCGTCAAGGGGGTCGAGGTCGCCTTCCCTCACCTTGCAGTCGTGTTAGTCAGTAAAGACATTAACATGCGTATCAAGGCAACGACCTTGAACATCCCGGCTGAAGATTATCTTTCGGACAAGGTGCTCGACGACACCGATATGCTCTACACCGGTCGAATGGTATTGCCTAAAGACTTTTGGGCGCAGTGCGACCAAAATCTCAAGTCGTGGCAAGACGATGGCACGACCTACTATCGCTTTGAAGCGCTCGACGCACATCGCTATATCGTGAATATGTGTCTCACGATTGAAGGTGATCCTGACTTTATGGCGATTGTCACGAGTGTAGAAGATCGACTCGTCACCATTCGTTTGTTGCGCGACTATCGCTCGCGTCTCAAGGTTTGGGGCATTCATGCACGTAACGCCGAACAAAACATGGCGCTCAACCTCTTGACAGACCCTGAGATTGACTTCGTCACACTTTTAGGTCAAGCAGGCACTGGTAAAACCTTGATGACCCTTGCTGCGGCACTCACGCAAACGATTGACGAACGCCGTTTCTCTGAAATCATCGTTACGCGTGCGACAGTCAGCGTAGGTGAAGATATTGGTTTCTTGCCTGGCACCGAAGAAGAAAAGATGGCACCTTGGATGGGCGCGCTTGAAGACAATCTTGAAGTGCTTCATCGCTCTGAAGGTAACACTGGTGGCGAATGGGGGCGTCAAGCCACTTTAGATCTGATCAAAGCACGCATTCGTGTCAAATCGATGAGCTTTATGCGTGGCCGTACCTTCTTAAAGAAGTTCGTGATTATCGATGAAGCCCAAAACTTGAGCCCGAAGCAAATGAAGACCCTCATTACGCGTGCGGGTCCTGGCACCAAGATCGTTTGCTTAGGCAATATCGCGCAGATCGACACGCCTTATCTGACAGAAGGCAGTTCTGGACTTACCTATGTCGTTGAACGCTTCCAAGGATGGCCACATGCTGCAACGATTACGCTGACCCGAGGGGAACGCTCTCGCCTAGCGGAATTTGCGACGGAAGTGTTGTAAAACAACAATTCCCTTGCCGCAAGAAATGAAACTTGATTTTTATCGCTCTATAGACTAATATGTCAGTTAAGCATACTACTTAGCGAAGGAAATCGTTTCCGAACGACCTGAAATCCCTTAAAGTTAAGTTTGACTCTGGCCACTGTGATCTACATCATATCCAGAGAAAAAAAGCACCTTCGGGTGCTTTTTTTATATCAATATTTAGAATATTGATCATACACTCCATTAAAACTATCGCTATACTCTTTTTACAAACCTTGCAAAAGGTGATAGCAATTTAGTTTCAAACGGAGTCGCGTATGTCTCACTCTACCATCACTACCCCTCAACCGCTCTTGAGTAGCTGTCTTGCTATAGACCTCGGTGCGAAGTTTACCGGATCTTTTTTGGTAGTTCGTGATGCTTTTCAACCTGCATCCTCTGCAGATTGTCATGCAATGACTTTAGTATTGCCTGATGATGGCGACAAGATGACTTACAGCAGTCAAGCTCGCCGCGCGGTTCGTCATCGTTTGCGTAATAAAAAACGTTACAACTTAGCACGTCGTCTTGCCTTAATTCTGATTCTCCAAAAAATTAAAGACGCTGGCATTACGCTTGGTAATGAGGAAGAGAAAAAACTCATCGAAGCCATCTGTAGCCTCCTCAAGCGTCGTGGTTATAGTCGTTTAGAGTCTGACAGTGCAACCGATTTAACATCATTAGAGAATTTAGATCCTGGCGTTTTTGCTAATCATCCTGAATTAGGCCAGTTCTTCTGCGAACTTTCGGATATTCCAAGCCAATGGGAGAATCTGACGCAAGATCTTCAACAAATTTCCGCTTTTATCGAAAAGAAGCCAGCCGACAAAGCATTTCAAGCCTACTTCTCTAAAAACTTTGCCGATCTGAAATCTCAGAAAAAGGCTTACTCTAATGCGCTCAAAGTCCTGAGTGACGACGCAAACCTATTGTTGCAACAAGTCCGTTTTGGTCATCGTCATCGCAAACAGTATCTTGACGAAATTCATCAAGATATGCGTAACGACAGTCGCTTAGCAAAGGCTGTAGAGGCCTTTGGGGATCTTGATCGACTGTGGCGTCTCATTGGTAATCTTTCTAATCTGCAATTGCGTGCGATGCGTTGGTATTTCAATGCGCCAGAACTGTTTGAAGATCGTTTTTGGATTCCTGAACGTCTACAAAAAACTTTGGTGCGTGCTTTTAAATATTTCCACTGCAGTCCGGGCAAGGAATCTCAAAATCAGCAGGCGTTAATCAAAACCTTAGAAAGTACCGAAGATATTCTTGAGGTTCTTTGTAGCATCGATCCTGAACGCACAATTCCTGCTTATGAAGACCAAAACAACCGTCGTCCACCTGTTGATGCAACATTACTTTTGTCGCCTCATAAACTAACTGAAAAGTTTGGTCCGATTTGGAAGAGCTGGGCAGATTCACTTTCGAAGGAAGACCCTGCATTAGATGAAAATCTCGACCTCATTCTGACACATACAGATAGAAGAAGCCGCATTGCTATTTCAACCAATACACAAAAATATTCTGTCTTAGATTATCGTTTCAGCTATATTCTGCAACGCGCACTTGATCGCAACAAAAAGCTTGATCAGTACGCATTACGTTTACTCGCACACAATAGCCAGAGTCAATTAGCTAACAAAGCACGTGCTGAACTCAGTCGTGTGATTGGTTCGCAACACGTCGAAGGTTTTATTGCATTAGCCAAGCTTTACTATGCAGAAGTCGCTGATGCGCGCGTTGGTCTTTGGATCGAATCTCAAGCAAACCTACTTGAAAAAAGTAACATTCATCCACCGATGAAGAAAAAAATTCTTGATCAACTCGTTGGTGATGTCTTTGGTTTAGACGCAGACTTCGGCCGTACGTTCATTGAGAATTATTGGAATTGCAAACTAGGCGAAAAGTCTCGTTCTTCGATGCGCTCTACTTGCCAATTTATTGAGACTATTCGCAAGCAATATGGCGGTGAATTTAAGCTTCTCTTTAATGACAAGAATTCGACATCAAAGGACTTTACCTCTATCAAAGATCGTATTGAAGACGTGAAATCCTTTTTGGCGGATCAGCTTCATTTGAGTGAAAAAACGATTAAGCGCGTTGCCAATCCTTTCAGTCTCGCTCAGCTTTACACGCTGATTGAACTTGATAGGAGTGGTTTTGCGTCGAACACTGTCGCCGTGCAACTTGAAAATAGTTGGCGTATGTCGTCTCCAGACGGCATCAATGCACAATGCAGTCGCCTAGCCGCTGACTGCGTTCGTCCTTTTGATGGTGTTTTAAGAAAACTTCTAGATCGTCAAGCTTATGAATTGGCCAAGCATACATTTGACACATGGAAAAAGAATGCTTTAGTTGACGGTACAACGATTCATCACGCCACAGTCGTTGAAGAAAACAAGTTTGCTTTCACAGCCTCTTTGGCTACATTGAAGAAAAATACAACTGCGAAGAAAAAAGCGACGGACGCGCTTCAACGACAAGAAGCTCGCTGGCTCTCTAAAGATGAACGTATTAAGGAAGCCTCGAAAAATATTTGTGCTTACACCGGGGTAGCACTTGATACGTGTACATGTGAATACGATCACATCATTCCTCGCACGCTTACTAAATCTATTTTAAGTACAGCATTCAATTCTGAAGCGAACTTGATTTGCGTTTCCCAAGCGGGTAATCAACAAAAGAAAGATGCACGTTATCGTCTAACTAACTTACATTCCAGGTACCTATCTGCAGTCTTTGGTACGACTGACTGCAAAGCTATCGCGGACAAGATCGAAACACGCATTGATGAACTCAAGCATAAACGTCGTTTGAGTCATTTTGAATTGCTCAATAGCGAGGATCAGGCGTACGTGCGACATGCGCTCTTTTTAGATGATGACTCAGAAGCTAGAAAATCTGTCTTATCTGAGCTCGCTGCAAGTAACCGCTCAAAAGTCAACGGTACGCAAGCTTGGTTTATTCGTCGTTATCTAGAAAAATTAACTCAAATGTCTGGTGCTTGGCTCACTAAGCACCATCACACTTTGATCTGTCAAGCGACCCGCACGTCGGCTCAAGCAGGTCACGATTTACGTCAAGCCTTGACCAAACAGTCTTCTACCAAATCCAACAAAGAATCTAAAGACTCTTCTGAAAATTCGATCTTTTATAAACCTGAGGTACAACCCGTTGCGTCGCATTCTATCGACGCGATGTGCGCTTATGCAGCAGCGTGTGTGTCTGATCAATTCTGCGAATTCACACACAGCGATCCAGAGCTATCAAATCAGGAAAACACGGCGACTTTAGCAGCATTACACCCTCTAAACTGCTACGTGAATTGGATTACTGCGCAAGCTCAGGAAGAAAAGACTGATCACGACTCTCGAGCTATTTTTAAAGAAGGCATTTTGTCGGAAAATTTCTTGCACGTTCTAACCTGTAAGCAGAATGTGTTTGTGGGCTTTACGCTAGGCAAGAAAGACGTAGACACGACTAGTCAAATAAATGCTATTACAGTCACAGGTAAGAGCCCCACACGCCTTCTGACTATTTTGTCGAATTACTTTGATAAGCCTGTTGACCCGAACCAAGATCGTCTGACTTGCTATCAGATCCACAAAAAGAAAGCGTTTGAACTTTTCACAAAAGCAATCCTTCAGCCTGAAGAACTCACAGCTGAAGAAAAAGAAGCTGTCGTTATTCTCGACAAACTTCGATATATCACCGAAAGAGTACCTGTACGAAGCGCGCTTGTTGACAAAGCAAACAAAGCGCTCGTTAAAGATGCTTTAAATCTTGATAAAAAAGCATTTACGATCAACTGTGATATTAGTTCTAAAGCATTCAAAGTAAAAGGCGCTTTAACATTACCAGCCTATGCTGAATGGCTTAAAGTTTGGAAGTCACCAGAAATACAAAACCGTCTAGGCAAAGATCTTAAAGATCTCGGTGCTTTCGATTTGGATGCCTGGTTGCAAAGTATGCATCGAATGAATTCGTCGAAATGTGCACACACCGCTGTAAAACGCGTCGCAAGTCTGCCTATTGTGAGTAAAGCTTCTGGTGGCTTCAGAATTCGCCGCAAAACGCTAGATAACAATGACGTGTACCAACTTCACAACATTGCCAATGCAAAATACAGTAGCTTTGCCTGCGACGAAAAAGGCATTGTCGACTGGAAAAAGCCGGTGCTTTTCAAGCACCTAGCTACTCGTTCAGTGACCTCGCTAGAGATCAATGATTCAGCAAAAGCATCTACTAGCGTCAAAATGCGAGAATTTAGACGTGTCTCCACCGAAAACGACATGGTTATCGAAATGGCACCTGGAACACTAGGGCGACGCTACATTCGTATCGAAATGAACTTTGACACATTTGCGTCTTGGCTCAAGAATGCTGAAGCAGAATACGAGCTTACACATCAGCTATCACCAAGGGCTGATATAAAACTCAACAAACCAAAAGCCTTTATTCCCATCGAGTTAAGTACCGCAACTCTTTTAGGCACTCCTCGATCGCACTTATTTATTGAACACGTTGGTAAACGAGTGAAGCTTTGGTACATTGTTGAATCGAGTAACGCAAATATGCTCAAAGCCTATAATGACGCCGCCAAATGAGACATATTAGCGTTGTAAATTTCGGCGACTGTCTGGGTGTTTCAGGCAGTCGCCTCACGATCCGTTCGCGGGATGGCGAGCTCTTTGAAACAAGCTTGAATCGTCTGAGGAGTATTCGTGTCGCTAAAAACGGCATCTCTATTTCCTCAAATCTTATCCAAGCTTGCGCATCAAGAGGGATTCGGCTTTACTTTGTGGACTGGCAAGGTAAAGCCGTTGCAGCAGTGTCAGGACAACATCAACACGCCGTTGTAGCTATTCGAAAAGCGCAACTACAGACGATCGACTCTCCTAAAGCACAAGAAATTGTCCGCGACATTCTTGTGTCCAAAATCTCAAACCAACGTGCCGTTCTTCTTTACTTTCGTAAATACCTAGCTCAAAAAGATCCAGCTTCTGCGGAAATATTAACAAAAGCATCGGATCAAATGCGTAGTCAAGTCGAGCTTCTTAAGGCACGAAAAATTATTGAAAGTCGAGACTGGAGGGTAATTTTCGAAGGTCATGAAGGTCAATGCGCCGCAATTTATTGGAATGCGCTCAAAAACAGTCATCTTTTACCTGACACCTTCCACAGTCGTGAAGGTCGAGGGGCAGTGGAAATTACTAATGCCGCACTAAACTATGGCTACAGCATTTTGCAAAGCTACATTTGGTCTGTTTTAGATAACGCGGGCTTTGAACTGTATGCTGGTTTACTGCATGCGGATCGGCCAGGAAAACCAGCCCTCGTTCTAGATATTATGGAAGAGTACAGAGCATGGGTAGTCGATCGTAACATCATCAAATTGCGTCAGCGGCTTGGTGACAAAGCAGAACTAGACAAAGAGCTGAAATCTAAAATCATTGAAGCGATCGATGGAACAGTTGCAACAGCCTTTCCTTACCGACAAAAGAAAGTACGTTTAGAAAATATCATGCAACGACAAGCTTATCGATTAGCAGCAAGCATGATTGATCGAAAAAAAGCGTATCGTGGCATAAAGTTTCGATGGTGATTCAGAATGGGGCAGTACGTCAAATATCTTGTTTGTTACGACATTTCAGATAACAAACAGCGAACCAAATTCTTTGATTTTTTAAAAGATCTAGGGTTAACGCAAGTTCAGAAATCTGTATTTTTCGGAGACTTAAAAAGACCCGAGGTTTCGGCTTTGGTCTCTATGAGTCGCAAGCTACTCGACTCCTCTACAGATTCATGTCTATATTTCCCGACTCAATTGACAGTCGAAGAAATTCGAAAATGTATTGGTCTCAAACACTTTAGTTATTGTGAACCTGATGACTCAAGAGTTCTCTAGCATTGCCGTCTCTCTCATACGACAACACCATTTTTGTCCACGCATACCGTTCTTCATGTTCGTCATTCAACTCAATCCTCCCCGACGTGAATGGGTTCAAGCTGGAATCACACTGCATCAAAGAATAGAAAATTTATTAAAACGTCGAAATTTGCTACCACTTACCGAAAATGAACCGTACAAACTTCAAACAGAAGTTAAATTGTTCGATGGACGTCTCGGCCTTCACGGCGTTTGCGATGCGGTCCTCCAAACTAATAGCGGTAACATTATTCCACTGGAAATCAAAAGCAAATATTCACCTCCTAAAGTTGGCGAAAAGCTTCAGCTCTGCGCTTATGCTCAATTGCTCGAAGCAATGCACAACGTTAGCATTCGCCAGGGATACATCCTGTTTGAGGAGAAAACGCGATACAAAGAAATCCACTTTGATGAAGCACTGAGATTGAAACTCGCAACGACGATAAAAGAGATGCACAATAATTTTTCAAGCGGCCTTCTACCTCGAAGTAACGCAACCGACGCTCAATGTTCACAGTGTGAATTTTTAAATTTTTGCGCTGATCGTCTTTAGTGCTACGAATTAACGTAAGATATGCACTTAACATACAACCGATGACCAGATAACAATGACAGATATCACTGACGATCCAGCAGCACAAGCTGTAAGACGTCCTCCACAAAGCATCAATAGCGAACAGTCCATTTTGGGCGGCTTGATGATCGACAACAATGCACTCGACAGCATTGTCGACATCATTCTCCCGGAAGACTTTTATCGACGTGACCATCGGCTGATTTACGAACACATCACGGCGATGATTCAACGCGGCCGTCCCGCTGACTCGCTCACTGTTGCAGAGTCATTACGAGACGCCGGTCTCGATAATGACACGGGCGGCTTTGCTTATCTTGCTGAACTCGTCAACAATACGCCGTCTGCCGCTAACATTCGTCGTTACGCAGAAATTGTTCACGATAAGTCTGTGTTACGTCAGCTCATCTCCGCAGGCGACCATATGGTCACCTGCGCGCTGCAACCTGATGGTCGTGAAACAGCTCAGATTCTTGACGAAGCAGAACGCACCGTTTTAGCCATTAATGAACGTAACTCACGTGGCCAACGCGGTTTTCAACCGATGGCAACGTTAGTGCGTGAAGTTTCTGAAAAGATCATCGATATCTATCAGAATCAGCAAGGCTCTGAAGTGACTGGCGTGCCAACCGGCTACCCCAATCTCGATAGAGAATTAGCTGGCTTACAACGTGGTGACTTGATCATCATTGCTGGACGCCCGTCAATGGGTAAAACGTCTTTTGCTATCAACATTGCTGAAAATGTAGGTGTTCGACAAGAACTGCCTGTTGCTGTTTTCTCGCTTGAAATGGGCGGTGATCAGCTCGCACAGCGTTTGATTAGTTCTGTCGCTGACATTGACGCTCAAAAGTTGAGAAAAGCGCAACTTGAAGACGAAGAATGGAATCGCTTCTCTAAAGCAATTCACCGTCTTGAAAATAAGCCAATCTACATCGACGACACACCAGCTTTGATGATTTCAGAACTCTCTAGTCGAGCTCGTCGATTGACAAACCAGACCGGTCCGTTAGGTCTGATCGTTGTTGACTACATTCAGTTAATGACGGGTCGCGCAGGTGTAGATAATCGTTCGACTGAACTCTCTGAAATTTCTCGTGGCTTAAAGGCGCTTGCTAAAGAACTTCACTGTCCAGTCATCGTATTGTCGCAGCTGAATCGTTCGCTTGAACAACGTGCAGACAAACGACCAATCATGTCCGACTTGCGCGAATCTGGCGCTATCGAACAGGACGCTGACGTGATCATGTTCATCTATCGTGAAGTTGTTTATAACAAAGACACGCCTGAAAAAAATCTCGCTGAAATCATCATTGCAAAACAGCGTAACGGTCCGATTGGCACGTTGCGTATGGTTTTCCGCGGCGGCAATACACGCTTCGAGCCTTGGGCAGGCGATGCGGGATACTGGGAAGGTGCTCAATAACAAGACGAGGAAAAAACAATGTTCGATTGGTTTACTCAAATCGATTGGTTTGCTATTACCTGTTGGCTTGGCGCGATTTCACTCATTATCGCTGGACTTGCAGGCACAGTGATTCCTGCGATTCCCGGCTTGCCCCTCATCGCAATCGGCGGGGCGCTGATTGGTTGGGCTGGCGATTTTGAACTCATCGGCTGGGGCACGATTATCACGCTCGCTGTTCTAGCTATTATTGGCGTGATCGTTGATACAGTTGCACAAACTGCAGGCGCTCAAAAAGCTGGCGCAAGCGCTTATGGAATTTGGGGATCAGTAATCGGCACATTTGTCGGCGTCTTTATGGGTGGCCTTGTTGGCATTTTCGTTATGCCGCTCGTTGGTGCTTTTATTGGCGAATTTTGGGCTAAACGCGACTATTTGCACGCAGGACGCGTCGGCATGGCGACCTGGATCGGCATGATCGTCGGTACCGCGGTCAAAGTAGCTTTAGCATTTACAATGCTTGGCTTGATGATCATCATGTATTTTGTTTAGCAAGAATTCTCCTCAAAAGTTCGCAAAAAATGGCGTTTTTTGTGCAATCGGACTATTTTCGAAAATCTGGTGTTCAGCAGAACACCAGATTCACTGTACCTGTTGACATCACAACCGGGACTTCAAAAGCATACTACTTAGCGAAGCACTGAAACGTCGATTGCGATTGAGTGTTCGACGCATCGTGGCAACTTCAAAAGCATACTACTTAGCGAAGCACTGAAACAGCAAGAACGAGCGAAAGACTTCGAGCGCCGAGAGACTTCAAAAGCATACTACTTAGCGAAGCACTGAAACCAGGCAGTTGGTGCGCACGTTCAAGCTACGATGCGTAACTTCAAAAGCATACTACTTAGCGAAGCACTGAAACCACCAAAAGCTGAGAAAGCAGATAGAACGCGCCAACTTCAAAAGCATACTACTTAGCGAAGCACTGAAACAGCGCAAAGCACGCTATTTGTCGCACTGTCTTTGTACTTCAAAAGCATACTACTTAGCGAAGCACTGAAACTACATACCTCCTTATGAATGTTCACCGGCCTCTAACTTCAAAAGCATACTACTTAGCGAAGCACTGAAACTTGCAACCCGTCTTTTAGATACTGGAGCCGACATCAACTTCAAAAGCATACTACTTAGCGAAGCACTGAAACAGGCTCTGCCATTAGCCTTCAAGGAAGCAACGGCACTTCAAAAGCATACTACTTAGCGAAGCACTGAAACCTTCATGCGCTTGGCGATCAAGGACCTTGGCTAACACTTCAAAAGCATACTACTTAGCGAAGCACTGAAACGCTTCTTCATAAACCTTTTCAAGGGCTTCATAGGATAACACTTCAAAAGCATACTACTTAGCGAAGCACTGAAACTGGACGCCCCGCAAAGACTGAGGAAGTAGAAGCTCCACTTCAAAAGCATACTACTTAGCGAAGCACTGAAACTTAAAGATCGACTTCTTTCAGGGCTTGCACTCTTACTTCAAAAGCATACTACTTAGCGAAGCACTGAAACTTTTCCCACACTTCATTTTGATTAACGCAATGTGCAACTTCAAAAGCATACTACTTAGCGAAGCACTGAAACTCAACGCTATCGCTCTCGTACCTTTGAGGCGTTCATTAACTTCAAAAGCATACTACTTAGCGAAGCACTGAAACCATCTTCGCCGCCAGATGGGCTCGAGGGGCAGGAAACTTCAAAAGCATACTACTTAGCGAAGCACTGAAACATATCACTTCACATTAAGCGGCTGGAGTTGTTGCCACTTCAAAAGCATACTACTTAGCGAAGCACTGAAACAAGCCGCCAACGGCGCATCAATGCGACGGCCAATGAACTTCAAAAGCATACTACTTAGCGAAGCACTGAAACAACCGTGGTGCCATCAAGATAGCCGTGCGCATCGTATACTTCAAAAGCATACTACTTAGCGAAGCACTGAAACAAAGACTGAGCTTTCGGATGTATTGCTCACCCCAACTTCAAAAGCATACTACTTAGCGAAGCACTGAAACTTGAAGCTCAAGCCACGGATAAGATCGAGGCTACAGCCACTTCAAAAGCATACTACTTAGCGAAGCACTGAAACCCGTGTCCCTACGAACGAATCGTAGAGCTCTATCACACTTCAAAAGCATACTACTTAGCGAAGCACTGAAACGAAGCAATGCGAGTGATTGCATTGGCACCGAGAAAAAACTTCAAAAGCATACTACTTAGCGAAGCACTGAAACAGAGGGGGCCGGGGGAGACGGAATGGCTTTCGAACTTCAAAAGCATACTACGCTGAAACTGCACATGAGCATCGACTGAACGTATGAAAACTTTAATAAGAGAACTGGTTATTAAAGTTTTCTCGAGAAATCTTTAATAACGAAAGTCTTTATTAAAAATTCCGTGCTCCATAAGCAAAAAGGCCTGTCTTTCGACAAGCCTTTTTGAATTTTGTTCGACGTCAGTCGTGCTTTAGCAATTAGGCTTCAGCAACAACGTGAACGGTAACGTCAGCCGTGATGTCCGTGAGGAGACCGATCGTGATGACGTAGTCGCCGACAGCCTTGATGGCGCCGAGCGGGGTGCGAACCTGAGACTTCTTGATCTGGAGGTCGAACTTGGCGTCGACAGCAGCAGCGATGTCAGCGTTCGTGACGGAACCGAAGAGACGGCCGTCAACACCGCACTTGGACGTGATTTCGATTTCACCGCCGTTGAGCTTATCAGCGATAGCCTGAGCAGCAGCGATACGGTCAGCCTGGGCCTTTTCGAGTTCGGCACGGCGAGCTTCGAATTCAGCGATGGCAGCCTTCGTGGCGCGCTTGGCACGGCCAGTCGGGATCAAGAAGTTACGGCCGTAGCCATCCTTAACCTTGACGATGTCACCGAGGTCGCCGAGGTGGGTAATCTTTTCGAGCAGAATAACTTGCATTTGATTATCTCCTAGCGATTACTGGTTGTCCGTGTACGGCAACAAGGCGAGGAAGCGAGCACGCTTGATAGCCGTGTCGAGCTGACGCTGATAGTGAGCCTTCGTGCCCGTCAAACGAGCCGGCATGATCTTGCCGTTTTCCTGGATGAAGTCGCGAAGCGTTTCAACATCCTTGTAGTCGATCTGTTCGACGTTTTCCACCGTGAAACGGCAGAACTTCTTACGCTTGAAAAGCGAATTTTGCTGGTTACCGCGGCGGGGCTTGCCCTTACCCTTACCAAAAGCCATGATAGCTCCTTAAATATATTCCGTTATATGTACGATCAGGCGTGTACTCTTCATCGATCGAGGTGCCAGAAAACCTTTGATATTCAATGCTGTTCCTAAAGGCAACTGATTAAGTGCCTCAGCGACGGCGCCAAAGGCGATCGCGGGAAAGTCATATTCAAGTTTTCTAACTCTGCCGGCTTCTGTCAGTTCAGTTCGATGGTGAAATGCACCTTCAAAAACTTGTATACCCGCAGGGGTATACCTGACTTCCTCACGCGAAGTGAGCGTACCGTTAATCTGTATGAGATTCACTCAGAGCCTGGTCGTACAGAAAATTCTGTTTCAGTCGAGACTGTTGAAAATTATTCAGCAGCAGCGGCGTTAGCGGCTTCGGCAGCCACCTTCTTGGCTTCTTCCTTCTCGACGACCTTCATCATCGGGGAGGCAGCCGTTTCGGCGTGCTTCGTCTTGACCGTGAGGTGACGCAAAACAGCGTCATTGAAACGGAAACCGTTCTCGATTTCGGCGATCGTTTCGTGACCGCATTCGATGTTCAAGAGAACGTAGTGAGCCTTGACAAGCTTCTGAATGGGGTAAGCGAGCTGACGACGGCCCCAGTCTTCGATACGATGGATCTGACCACCCTGTTCGGCGACGAGGGTCTTGTAGCGTTCGATCATAGCGGGAACCTGTTCGCTCTGATCGGGGTGCACAATAATGCAAAGTTCGTAGTGACGCATTTAGCCTCCTTGCGGAAAAAGCTGCCCAGAGCGTCTATTCTGGATGCAGCAAGGACAGAAAGAACGCGATTGTACTCGCTATTTTTGTGGTCTGCCACTCAAAAAGCGAAAAAAATCGCGTTCCACGAAAAAAGATTTTTTAGAGCTTACCGCCGGTACGCTGACGCACGGTTTCAAATAAGCAAATACCGGAAGCCACAGAGACGTTCAAGCTTTCAACGGCACCAGCCATCGGAATCGCAGCGAGGTCGTCACAACGACGACGCGTCAACTGACGTAGACCATCCCCTTCAGCGCCGAGCACCCAAGCAAAGGCCTTCTTCTGGTCAAATTCATAGATCGACTTGGTAGCTTCACCAGCCGTACCAACCACGGTCACACCCGCATCGCGCAATTCAACAATGGAAGCAGCCAAGTTGGTCACAGTCACCACGGGGACCGTTTCAGCCGCACCAGCGGCAGCCTTCAAAGCTGCCGGCGACATATGAGCAGAACGGTCACGCGGCACCAAGACACACTGGGCACCTGCAGCATCGGCCACACGTAAGCACGCACCGAAGTTACGCGGATCAGTCACGCCGTCCAAAATGAGAATCAACGTGTCATCAGTGATCAAGTCCAAGAGTTCGTCGAACTCTAACTGCGCCTGCTTTTCTTCAGCCATCGCCACAATACCTTGATGCGGCACATCGGGCGCCATACCATCGAGGCGGCGCGTATCAGCCGTCATGACACGAATGCCAGCAGCAATCAGCTTTTCGCGCATCTCGCGCATACGCTTGTCGCGGCGTTCAGGATCAAGGTAAACAGCGGTAATCGACTTAGGATCCATGCGCAAGCGCGCACCCACGGCATGAAAGCCAGCTAAAACAATATTCTTCACTTCGTATGACACACGTCAGAAAACGCGACTTAGTAGAGATCGCGTTGTTAAATTAATTGGCGGCGCTCATTGTACCCCAGTGGCTCATGAGCGTCAGCCCCAACTCAACGATTAAAACCAATCTTCGTCAAGATCATCATCGTCGTCATCGTCTTCCCAGGTCGACGTCAAAAAATCCGCATCAAAGAAGTCGTCACGATAAGGACGCCAACCTTGTCGAGAACCTCGACGGCCACCCGAGCGACCTTTCTTTGCGCCCTTAATCACATGACGCTCAAGATTGGTATCGAGTACAAAAGACATACGGCGGTTTTCAAGATCAACGTCTTCAAGACGAACAATGACACGGTCACCCACACGAACCTGAGCCATTTCTTCGTGAGAAGTCATGGTGAGGGCCTTTTCGTCAAATTCGTAATAGCCCCAGCCTAAGTTCGAAATGTGGATGAAGCCTTCAATCGCCGTATCTTTGAGCGAGACAAAAACACCTGCCGCGATCATGCCAGTCACAATCGCTTCATGACGACCCTTGCCATGACGAAGCATATAGTCGCACTTCAGGTAATTCATCACATCGCGCGTAGCATCATCGGCGCGACGTTCAGCCGCTGAACAAAGAATACCTAAGCGCTCCCAAACGCGACGACGAGACTCATTGCGAGATTCGTCAGCCGGCTTGCGTTCAGCTTCAGGGCGGCTACCTAAACCGCGCGCCTGACGACTCACCATGACAGACGAATCATCAAAGACAACCTGCGGCACATACACACGACGAGACAAAATACCCTTAATCGTGCGATGTAAGAGTAAGTCTGGGTAGCGACGAATTGGCGACGTAAAGTGCGCATAAGCCTGATACTGAAGACCGTAGTGACCAATATTGACCGGGTCATAACACGCACGAGACATGGATCGTAAAATCGCTGTCTGTAAAAACTCGTTCTCTTTCGTGCGTTCAATGAGCTCCGCGAAACCTTCTGGTGTCGCTTCAGGTAGCTTTTCATTAAAGCTCTTCAACACAGCACGCAAGGTTTCGAGACGATCGGGACTAGGCTCATCGTGCACTCTGAATAACGAATCACGTTTTTTCTGAATCACAAAGTCAGCTGCACAGACGTTCGCGACTAACATGCATTCTTCGATCAAACGATGCGCATCGTTATGGTCACGCACCTTAAAGTCACAAATCGTGCCCTTTTCATCAAAGACTGCCATTGTTTCTTGCGTTTCAAGATCTAACGTATGACGCGCATTACGAGCAGCACGCAGGACTTTGAAGAGCGCATAAAGATGCTGAAGATCTTCAAGACGATCACCAACGGCGGCAAGTCCCCCTTCTTCACCTTGTAAAGCGCTCCACACCTGCGTATAAGTGAGACGAGCGTGCGAATGAATGACAGCTGGATAGAACTGATAGGCTTCGGTTTGCCCTTTGGCGTTCACAACCGCATCACACACCATCGTGAGACGATCGACACCAGGATTTAAAGAGCAAAGTCCGTTCGATAATTTTTCAGGGAGCATGGGCACCACGCTCGACGGGAAATACACACTCGTCGCACGCTTTTGGGCATCCACGTCCAAAGCGCTACCAGGCTTCACATAGTGACTGACGTCTGCAATCGCCACAAGTAAACGCGTCTTACCGTCGTCGAGCGGCATACACCACACAGCGTCGTCAAAGTCGCGCGCATCTTCACCGTCAATAGTGACAAAGGGAATATCACGTAAGTCAACACGACGCCCCATCGAGCGATGATCCACTTCGTCGGGTAGCGCCGCGGCTTCCTCTAAGGTTGCATCACTAAATTCGACAGGGAGATCATATTCGGCAGAAGCAATCGCAATTTCGCCCAAGGGGTCAAAGCGATTCCCAATCTCTTTGACAAAACGCGCAAAAACGTCGACGTAGGGCTCTGGTTTTTGAGACTCAGGCAAGAGTTCAACTTCAAAGGCCGCCTTCGTGAGATCAACTGATTCAGGCACATCAGCCATATCCATCATCATGACGACAGGCGCAAACGTATTGACAGGAATAACCTCAACCACGCCGGTACGGCGACGCTTGCGAGTCGGATTCAAGACGCGACAAACCCAACGCGTTTGATGACGTGCAACAAAGTTCGACAAATGCCAGTCGCCAGAAGCTTGACGGCGCATCATAAAGACGTCGCCCGGCAAGCACTTCAAGGTGAAGGGCACGGGCATCGAGACGTCAGGGTCGCTTTGCAGCATCACAGTAAAGTTCGCCAACTCACGAGCACCGCGAACGACACCCGGCTCTGTTGCCGCTTCAGGATGACAGAACCAGTTCTTGTCCCCCGCCATAAAGCCTTCTTGATGCAAGGCAACCACAGCTGCGTTGCCTTTGGAGCGATCCCAACCACAAGCCTGCGCAATCTGGCGCTTTGCCTGAGAGTAAGAGATGTCCCCCTTGAGACTTTCTAAGTATGTACGCGCCTGGGCGAGCTCTTCGTTCGTCAAGACAATCGGTTCGACCTTCGCGGTCACAGTTTTTCTTTTCTTAGCCATAATGATTCGAAATGCGATACTGTCGACAGTCTACACTTATGTCAAAACTTTTATACAGTTTACTTGACAAAGACTTAGGGTCTCTGCATAATACGTACTCTCAGCAGTGCCCGGATGGCGAAATTGGTAGACGCACCAGCTTCAGGTGCTGGCGCCTTCACGGGCGTGGAGGTTCGAGTCCTCTTCCGGGCACCACTGACCTAATTCTAGAAGGTCTGCGAAAAATCGCAGGCCTTTTTTGTTATTCGCTATCCGTGCTATTCTGACGGCAATACGACATTAAGAGAGTTGTTATGCCGACTTCTGCCCCTTCGCTCACTGCCTTCCCGTACTGGATCGAACGACGTCCTGACGGCTATCGCGCACATTTCCCTAATTATCCTGAGTTTGAACCGCTAGCGCCCACGATTCAAGCGCTCGTCGAAAACCTGCAAGCTGGCTTTTTGCCGATTCTTGAAGCCAGGCTCAAAAATGACAACTTACCTGAGCCCCTTGCACCCTGTGCTGGTGAAAACATCTTGCAACTCACCCCTACCTACGCTACGAAGCTTCATCTCATATTAGCCATCAAGGCACAACGCTTTTCAACGGGCGAACTCTGTAAACGCATTGGCTGCCTCCCCCAAGAAGCGACACGTATTATGAAGCTCACACACCCCACCAAAATCGATACGCTCGCGTCAGCGATCTCGGTGCTTGGCGGCAAAATCGAATGTCAAATTGACTTCAAGTAGCTAAAAAGGCACGTCCCAAAGAAGAACGTGCCTTTCATTTTTTATTGTGATTCGCTTTATGCGCCCGTCTTTACACGAACGGGCAATTCGCCCATGTCGCACTTACGAAGATTGATTTCAAGCTGATTAAAGGGCACTTCAATGCCTTCTTCTTTGAATCGCTTGAGAATCGCGATCGCGATTTCGGTCTTAATACCTGCCGTACCGTTGACTGGGTCTTTGACCCAGAAGCCAAGACGCAAGTTAATCCCTGAATCCGCAAAAGTATCCAAATAAGCCCAACCACGTCGTTCGGTATCAATACGAGGACGAGGACGCATCCCTTCTTCAAGCATGATGGCGAGCGCTCGTTCAACATCAGCATCATATGCGACAGAAATGTCTACATACTGTACTGACGCGTGCTCACTATAAGAGTGATTAAGCACAGAACTCGTCACAAAGCTTTCGTTTGGCACAATGCTCTCAACACCATCAGCATTACGAACCACCGTAAAGCGCGTATTAATTTCAGTCACGCGACCACGGAAGCCTGCAACGGTCACCAAGTCACCAATTTTGATCGACTTATCGAGCAAAATAATGAAGCCCGAGATGTAGTTTGAAGCAATCTTTTGTAAACCAAAGCCGAGCCCCACACCTAAGGCACCACCGAAGACCGAAAGGATCGTGAGGTCAATCCCCACCGTACCCAAGGCGATGATGACTGCCAACACCATGAAGGTCACCGTGATTACACGCTTTAGGACCACCTTGATGTTGTCGGAGAGCGTATCCAAGCCATCAATCAACTGATTGATCATCGAAGCGAGCCAGTTCGCAATGCCTAGCGTAAGGAGTACCGAAACGATGGCCACAAAGAGCATCCAAACCGTCATGCTCCCACCCCCGATGGGGATCACGGTCGAATCGAGATACGAAATGACATCAGTGAGAATGCCAAAGAATTGAAGGACTGCCAACACCCAGAACGTGATCGTCACCACACGACGCACACCAGGCGTCAGGACTCGTAACCCCATCCCACCATGCAAGAAAGCCATCAAAAGTGAGAGCAACGCATAGGCATAAAAGATGTTGTAGGCCACACGTGCAATCACCATCGACTGCGCCGAATAATCGGTCGTCTTAACGATGACATAAACAACCAACGCAAGGATGGAGCCAGCCAACAAACTAAACGACACGTTATGTGTAAAGCCCACCACAAAGCGACGCCCATAAGCAGCCATCCCTTTTGCGCCAAGCTCAGGTGTCCACTTATCGACCAGACGATTGACGCGGCGTGAAAGCCAAAAACCAAGTCCGGCACTCACCAACACAGCGATCAACTGCAAAATGACATTCTCCCAAGAGAGATGTTGCAGCAGTTGTTGAATGACGTCAGTGAAACGGTCAGCCGTCGCCGAAATCACCTCAGCTGCGTTGTCAGTGAGTTTCGAGACATCAAGTCCTCCGGGGACCAATTCAGGATTCTCTGGCGTTGCCATGATTACCTCAAAACAAAAGTGATTAAAAAAGCCGCCCCCGTGATCGGATGGCGGCTTGATGCAATCAGTATAGCCTGACTTTGCCTGCGATGATGCTTATTCGGTCTTCATCTTCGCTTCGACTCTCTCAATGAGCTTCTCGGGACCCATATCGTCATAACACTCAAACGGCTGATGAATCCAAGGATTGTCTTCAAGATATTCAACGTGCCAGTCTGGTACGAGCACCGAGTGCGCCTTGTACCAAAGCACGGCCACGCGGATTTCGGTGATGCCAGGATAACGTTGCTTCAAGTGAGCGATGACTTCACGAATCGTCTTACCAGAGTCAACCATGTCGTCAACCAACAGCACGCGACCCTTCAATTCAGAGACGCCAGTAATGCAATCGGCAATATCTAAATCGCTCTGAACCGTCCCCTTGGCTTCACGATAGGAGCTCGTCGCTAACACAGCGAGCGGCATATCGTACACGCGGCTAAAGAAGTCGCCCGGGCGCATACCGCCACGCGAAAGACACAAAATGCTGTCAAACTGCCAGCCGCTCTTGGCGACGGTGTAAACCAGCTTTTCATTAAGGTCGATGTACTCTTCCCAGGTGTAAGAAATGTCCGACATGAGTGTTTCTCTGAACAGTGACAAATAAAAGGGAAATCGTGCAAGAATGCACGGATTTAAAGTAAAGACAGGATTTTAGACGAAAACCCCGTGAATCACAATGATTGAGCGCAAGAGAAGGATAAAAAATAAGCGGCCGATTGCAAAACGTGCACCGACCGCTTTTTTTGTTTACCGTTTAGTCTAGGCTAACGCTAGATTAGTCAGCAAACGGATTCGTGTGAAGAATCGTCTGAGCGCGATCCGGCCCCGTCGAAACAAGGGCAATCGGGGCACCAGCCACTTCAGCCAAGCGCGTCAGGTACTGACGAGCGGATTCAGGGAGTTCATCCCAGTTGGTCACACCGAAGGTGCTTTCCTTCCAACCCGGGAATTCTTCGTAAACGACTTCGCATTCAGCCACAGCATCAGCACCAGCTGGCATGATGTCAACGAGCTGACCACGATACTTATAGCCCACGCCAAGCTTCACGGTTTCCATGCCATCGAGCACGTCGAGCTTCATGATGGCAAGACCCGTCAAGCCGTTAATCTGAACGGCGCGACGAAGCGCAGCACCGTCGAACCAACCGCAACGACGCGGACGGCCCGTCACAGCACCAAATTCGTTACCCTTTTCACGAAGCATCTGACCAACGTCGTCAAAAAGTTCCGTCGGGAAGGGACCTTCACCCACGCGGGTGCAGTAGGCCTTCGTGATGCCGAGCACATAATTCAACTTATCTGGACCCACGCCAGCACCCGCACAAGCAGCACCTGCCACCGTGTTGGAGCTCGTCACAAACGGATAGGTACCGTGGTCGATATCGAGCATGGAACCCTGAGCGCCTTCAAAGAGGAACTGCTTACCAGCGGCCATTTCCTGATGGAGTTCAGCAGAGACGTCGCAGACCATCGGACGGAGACGTTCGGCATAGCCGAGCACCTGAGCGATCACTTCTTCAGGATCCAAAGGCTTGGCACCGAGATAATTTTCGAGAATGAAGTTGTGATACTTCAAAACGGAACGAACCTGTTCAGCAAAGCGTTCCGGTTCAAAGAGGTCAGCCACACGCACCGTACGTCGAGCGATCTTGTCTTCGTAGGCGGGGCCAATACCACGGCCAGTCGTACCAATCTTTTTGTCGCCAGCGGCGGCTTCGCGAGCATGGTCGAGCGCGACGTGGTACGGCATGATCAAAGCGGCATTCGCAGAGATGCGCAAGCGCTTTTCGACGTTGGGAACGCCGATGGCATTGAGTTCGTCGACTTCACGGAAGAAGGCTTCAGGAGAAAGCACAACGCCGTTACCGAGGTAGCAGACGGAGGTGGCATGCATGATGCCAGACGGGATCAGACGAAGAATCGTCTTCTTGCCGTTGATCACCAGCGTGTGACCAGCATTGTGACCACCATTAAAGCGGACAACGCCAGCGACCTGTTCGGTCAGCCAGTCAACGATCTTTCCCTTGCCTTCGTCGCCCCACTGAGCGCCGACAACAACTACATTCTTGGCCATGAGTTTACCCTTAACTTTAGGAATAACGGCAGCTTAAGCCACCGATCAAGCGACCCGTCCGCAGCCTGCGCACGAGTGAGTTAAACGATTGGAGAGACCAACATCGGTGACAAAGAAAGAACGTCTTCATCGAGGTTCTTTTGAAGCATGATCGACATGCCGAAAGCCGACTATATCTACTTGACACAATCGGCACCACCGGGGGCTTCATCCACACGATCCCTAAGTTTAGCAAACTGCGGCCCACTATCCTTTAATTCATCCCCTAAAAACCACGATTTTTCTTTGGCAAAGAATAAAAAAGATCGCGCAGAATCTCTTCCACGCGATCTTTGTTGAGCTTTAAGCGCTTAACTTGCCACCATCCAAACAATCACCATGCCAAGAACCACCATGATGGTGCCTGTAATGCGTAATTGCTGATCAGGTGATTGAGAAAGTCGGCTCACGGCCTTTTTCCAAGCACCCGGTGCAATCATCGGCAAAAAACCTTCGATCGTTAACACCCAACCGAGCGCTAATATCAAGACATCTAATTTGCTCATTGACGATCTTCCGACTTGAAGTAACGGAAGAAATCTGCCGATGGATCCACAACCATCACGTCGCTCTTATCGGAAAAGCTCTGACGATAGGCTTCAAGACTACGATAAAAACGAGCAAATTCTGGATCTCGACCAAAAGCCTTGGCATAGATGTCAGCGGCTTGAGCGTCGCCTTCACCCTTGATGCGTTGGGCATCACGATAGGCCTGAGCCAAGATCACTTCGCTTTCGCGATCGGCGGCAGCGCGAATACGTTCAGCTTGAGCGGCACCCTTAGAACGTTCTTCACTCGCCACACGCTTACGTTCAGCTTCCATACGGCGATAGACGGATTCCGAAATTTCAGGAGTAAAGTCAACGCGCTTCATACGCACGTCCACAATACCGATACCCACGTCACGCACGCGCTCCTGCAAAAGCTGGGCAATTTCGACCATAGCCTTTTCACGTTCAGAGCTCGTGATCTGGTTGACGGTACGCTTATTAACCACCACGTTCAAGACGTCACGCAACAAAGCACTCACGCGGTTGGCAGCAGCAGGTTCGCTACCCTGGAAAGACACCCAGTAAAGACGCGGATCTTCAATACGCCACTTCACAAAGGTATCAATCAAGAGGTTCTTCTTTTCACTCGTCTGAACGAGGTCAGCACCAGCGCCGTCCAAATTCAAAATGCGCTTATCAAGATAAACGACATTCTGTAATGGGGGCGGAAGCTTCACGTGAATCCCAGGTTCAGAAATCACCGTCTTCAATTCACCCAGCGTGAAGACCAACGCATATTCACGTTCATTCACCGTGTAGACGCACATACGCATCAAACCGGCAACGACGAGAGCGGCAATCAAAAGATTAGAAAGTTTCTTCATGTCAACTCCTCATCGGCGATCGCGCATTAAGCGCTGATAGTCGATCGTGCTCGGTGCGGGCGTCGTCTTCGAAGCCGCATCGGCAGCCGCAGGGGCCGTCGTCACGGGTTCATTAGCCAAAGCGGCGTCCTTCTGAGCCTGCGTGAGAGCATCATTCTTCGTGTGGTTCACGATCTTATCAAGCGGCAGATACAAGAGATTGTTGCCACCCTTGGCGTCGACATAAACCTTGGTCACGTTTTGCATGACGTCACGCACCGTATCGACATAAAGACGATCACGCGTTACTTCAGGAGCCTTGCTGTACTGAGCCTGCATAGCCGAGAAGCGATCGGCATCACCTCGCGCCGTTTCAACAATACGTGCCTGATAGCCCAATGCTTCTTCCTTCAAGCGAGCGGCCGTACCTTCAGCCTTCGGAATGACGGCATTGCGATAGGCTTCACCGAGGTTAATCGAACGTTCACGGTCCTGCCCCGCCTTCACGGCATCGTTAAAGGCAGCCTGCACCTGCTGAGGCGGCTGAGCATTCTGAATTGCCACGCTCATCACTTCAATACCGGACTGATAGCGATCCAACATGGACTGCATGGACTTCTTCACAGCATCAGCAATTTCGGCTTTACTTTCAAAGAGCACGCTGTCCATGGTCTTACGACCGACCACTTCACGCATGGCCGATTCAGCAGCCTGTGTCACCGTCAAGTTCGGTTGACGAATACGGAAGACATAGTCACGCGCCCCTTCGCCCGGCTTAATGCGGTACTGCACCGTAAACTGAACGTCCACAATGTTTTCGTCGTCGGTGAGCATCAAGGCTTCACGCAAACGATCAGAGCGACCCGCAAAACCAATTTCGGCCGTACGCACGCTACTGACATCCACAATCTGCACATCTTGAATCGGCATCGGCAAGTGCCAACGGAAGCCCGGTGCCGTCGTTTCGGTATAGCGACCAAACGTCGTCACGATCCCGCTCTGACCTTCAGGCACGATATAAAAGCCCGTCGCACCCCAACCAATGGCAGCCAAGGCCAACATGACCGAGAAGCCAATGCCAGCGCCCTTACCCTTATTACCTTTAGGCGGACGAGGAATACCACTCATGCCACCTAAACCACCAAAAAGACCACGACCCCCCGTTGCTCGACGCTCACGACGCGGCGCTTCTTCTTCACGCCAATCATCATTGTCATAGCGGTGTGCCTGCGGACGAGCAGGTTCGTCATCTTCACGAGTAAAGTCGTCACGGCTCTTTAAATCATCAAAAGAATGCGACTTCTTATTTTTGTCTTGACGCATCTTGTCTGCCTTGTCGACAGCGCCCTGGAACATATCCGTGAATTCTTTCCAGAGGCGATCAATATCGTCAGCGCCGTCATCACGACGACGGTTCTTGTCCTCGCGGCGATCGTCGCGATCATCGCGGTCATCTCGGTGGTCACGACGATCTTCATCATCGGGACGACGAGGTGGCTCTTCTTCGGCAGGACGTTCGTCCTTGCGCGGTTCCTCATCAGAGGAACGGCCCCAGCGGGGGTCATTGAGCGACATAAGCGAAGCTCCCATTAGCGTTAGTGTTGAATATCATCGTCACCGATGGCGAGAGAGGCTCTCACAGCCCTTCACGGCGAGGACGATTCTTCTCAAATTGAACCTATCATTTTAATAAATTTTCTTAGGTTTTCCCGTATCAAATGCGAGTCATTTACACGATTCTTCTCGTTTTTCCGCCTACTACGAGATCGACGTCAGGAAAAACGATAGGGAAAAGACTAGACCGACCTCGTCTAAAATGTTTCAAGGTATTGCACATTGACCCGACCCATGAGAGCCCATAGGCAAGGATCACCTTGTCCCAAGGTTTAACAACAATCCAATGTGCCTTAAATCATGCTTTTTAAATTGACCCCTTTTAAAAAGGAATCGACATGACCTCAGCTCAGACCTCCGGCGAAGAAAAGGTTGGCATTGGTGCCTATATTTCTTTAGCTTTCGCCATCGTCTTCTTCTCAGGTGTATTAGCTAGCTCACAGTGGTGGGGCATTTTCGACTTTACAACCGTCAACGGCGGCTTCGGTAAGGTCGTTGTCAGCGTCACAGATGCTGGCGACACGATCAAAACAGCCATGGGCAACTTCCGTGGCAAGGGTGGCTCAGGTGCCATCGACGGCTTCATGTTTGCTTTAAGCCTCGTACCGACCATTATGTTCGCCCTCGCCATGATCACGGTCTTTGAATACTACGGTGCTTTGAAGGCCGCCCGTAAGTTGCTGACCCCGATTCTTCGTCCGGTCATCGGCATCCCGGGTACCGCTGCGCTCGCTTTGATCGCTTCTCTTCAGTCGACCGACGGTGGTGCTGCCCTGACTCGCCAGTTGAAGGACGCTGGTGAATTGAGCGAAACCGAAGTCAATACCTTTGCCGCCTTCCAGATGACAGCTGACGCTGGCATTACGAACTTCTTTAGTTCTGGCGCCGTGCTCTTTACGTTGCTTGCCGCTGATGGCCAGCCTGCTGTGCCCGTGACCTTGGGTCTTTGCCTTGGCGTGATCCTTCTCGGTAAGGTTTTCGCTGCCAACTTGATGCGCCTCTTCCAGATTCGTCGCGCGCTTAAGGCCAACTAATCCACACGCACTTGAATCGTTAAAGAACACAAAAGCAAAGGAATTCAAAATGTCCGGACACAATAATCCTAATCCGATGGTCACCGACGTCTTCGTCAAGGGTGCCGTTCAGGGCTGGAACATCGCTGTTACCTCCACCATTCCTAACGTGTTGATGGCCTTCGTGATCATCAAAGTGCTTCAGCACTCTGGTTTGCTCGAATTGATCGGCCAAGTCTTTGGCCCCGTCATGGCCATCTTCGGTCTTCCTGGCGAAGCAGCCACCGTGTTGCTTGGTGGCTGGATGTCCATGGGTGGTGGCGTTGGCGTTGCCGTCGCCCTCTTTGGCCAGGGCGTCCTTAATGGTGAACACGTCGCCATTCTCGCGCCATCCATCTTCTTGATGGGCTCTCAGGTTCAGTACATGGGTCGCTGTCTTGGTGTGATCGGCATCAAGGGTAAGGACCTTCTCACCATCATGGCTGTGCCTATCATCACGGCTTTCGTTTCGCTCTTTGTGATGAAGCTCATTGTGCTTGCTAGCTAACGCTTAAAGCCACATTTATCACTTCTGAGGCGCTTGACTCGACATCGGGTTAAGCGCCTTTTCTTTGGTTTTTCCATTAGCCCAGTCTATGAGATCTACCTTATTTTGAGAACAAACGCCCTATGCTATGCTGATTGAATACGCATCCCTTTCTAAGGAGTCCCGTCCGTGAAGAACATTCTTGTGATTGGCGCAGCTGGCCAAATTGGTAGCGAACTTGTCCCTGAACTACGTGCCCGTGGCTATATGACCGTTGCCGCAGGTAGTGGTCGCACACCGTTACCCGAGCACCTCACAGACGGACCGACGGCGACCGTCAACCTACTTGACCATGATGCTTTGGATGCTGTGATCAAGCACTTCAACATCGATACTGTCTTCAATCTAGCGGCCATCTTGTCTGCTGTCGGTGAATCCAAACCCATGGCCGCTTGGAATTTAGGGGTTAATGGCGTCATTGGCTTATTAGAACTCGCGCGAGACCGTAAGCTCTCGGTCTTTACGCCAAGCTCAATCGGTGTCTTTGGCCCAGAAACGCCGCATGACCTCACGCCGCAAGACACGGTCTGCCGGCCTCGTACGATGTATGGGATTACCAAGGTAGCTGGCGAATTGCTCTCAGACTACTACCGTGCCAAATATGGGGTCGATGCCCGTAGTGTTCGTTATCCAGGTCTCATCTCTTACGTCACGCCTCCGGGCGGCGGTACCACCGACTATGCGGTCGACATCTATTGGAAAGCAATTGAGAAGGGCGTCTATCGCTGCCCCCTCAAGGCTGGCACGTACTTACCCATGATGTTTATGCCCGATGCCCTGCGCGCTGCGATTGAACTTATGGAAGCGGATGCATCGCGCCTCAAACACTTCAATAGCTTCAATGTGGGTGCGCTCTCTTTTGATCCAGAAGAAGTAGCCGCTAGCATCCAAAAGCGACTGCCTGGCTTCAAACTTGAGTATGACGTCAATCCCCTTCTTCAAAGCATTGCCGATAGTTGGCCAGATGACCTTGACGACACTGCCGCTCGCGAAGAATGGAACTGGGTACCGAAATATAACCTCGACCAGATGACCAATGTGATGTTAGATGCCATCACGAAGCGAGTGACTGAAAGCGTTTAACGCCCCTGTCAGCAGACAGTAGAAAGGCTCGAAACCATCGAAGGATTCGAGCCTTTTGTCTTTGTGCCGTTGGGTTACTTCTTGCGACGAACAAGAAAGTCTTCGATATTGTCGTCCGTGAGATCGGGCTCATCACGACGCAAATCTTCTTCCCAAGGTTCTAATGGACGCGGTTCATTGGGATTTTCTTCACGCCAGTTAGCGGCAAATTCACCGATCGCTTGACGTAATAAATCTAACCCTTCACCTGTCAGTGCCGAGACCAAAACGGCCTTAGGCTTACCGTCGGTATGACGAACAATTTCGGGCTTCAGATCTGTGTTGTCGATCTTGTTATAAACAAGGATCGCAGGCACGTCATCGGCTTTAATTTCTTCAAGAACAGCGTTCACTTCTTGAATCTGATCTTCACGTACAGTGGACGAAGCATCCACGACATGAAGCAACAAATCTGCGTGCACGGTTTCATCGAGCGTGGACTTAAAAGCTTCGACGAGTTGATGTGGTAACCCGCGAATAAAGCCCACCGTATCACTCGCCACCACGGTCTCTTGGTCACTAATCCAACACCGGCGTGCCGTTGTATCAAGCGTGGCAAACAACTGGTCAGCTGCATAGCTCTTAGCGCGCGTTAAACGGTTAAAGAGCGTGGACTTACCAGCGTTGGTATATCCCACCAAGGAAACACTCAAGGTATCCGATCGTGAACGAGAACGGCGTTGCGTATCGCGTTGACGCGCCAAGCGCTTTAATTGGTCACGCAACTGTTTCATGCGTACGCCAATCATGCGTCGGTCTAATTCGATCTGCTTTTCGCCAGGACCACCCGTCTTACCTAACCCCCCGCGTTGACGTTCCAAGTGGGTCCAACCACGGACAAGGCGCGTAGACAAGTGTTCAAGCTGAGCAAGCTCAACCTGCAAACGACCTTCACGACTTTTCGCACGGGCACGGAAGATATCGAGAATGAGCTGAGTACGATCGAGAACGGGCAAATGAATCGCTCGTTCGATATTACGCTGCTGTGCCGCAGAAAGCGGCACATCAAAGACGACAACGTCGGCACTCAGTTCATGCGCTAAGTCAGCAAGCTCGTCCACCTTACCTGAACCAATGAAGAAGGCAGGATCAGGTTTATCTCGCTTTGCTTCAAGAAGACCAATAGGCTCGAGCCCATCAGACTTAACAAGCAAAGAGAGCTCTTCAGCCGAGTCTTGATAAACGACTCGGCCGACGACGACAGAAACGAGAAAAGCGCGCGTAGCCTTCACTGCGCGCGTCTCATCAATTTGAAAATTGCTGATCTCAGTTCTCCGACGAGGAGGAAGACGGCATGTTCACCGCACGAGTCGGGACGACCGTGCTAATGGCATGCTTGTAAACCATCTGCGTCACCGTGTTGCGCAGAAGCACCACATACTGGTCAAAAGATTCGATCTGGCCTTGAAGCTTAATACCATTAACGAGGTAAATAGAAACAGGGATATGTTCCTTACGAAGAATATTGAGGAACGGATCCTGAAGCAACTGACCTTTCTGAGTCATATTTTTATTCTCCGACTATTAAGACACAGCTTGCGTCCTTTAGTCTTGTTAGTTGTTATGAAAGCGAGCATTGGTTTAATTCGGAACCAATGTCATCGTGATCGTGTTATCGCAAAAATAGCGATTCACTACGTAATCTTAACACTGGTTAAAGACAAAAACCGCACCCAATGATGAAAAAAGACGTCTAGCAATGCAAAGACGTCTTTTTTTTACACCGAAATAAGGATAATTCCTCAAGAATTATCGCTTTTCTTCCTTCACAAACGGGTTTTCCTTTGTGCGGAATTCGATGCGAAGCGGCGTCCCGGCTAAATCGAATTTTTCGCGGAAGAAGCCTTCGAGATAACGGCGATAGGATTCGCCAATGTCTTCAAGAGCATTACCGTGAATCACGATAACCGGCGGATTCGACCCACCCTGGTGGGCAAAGCGAGGCTTCGGACGACCACCACGAGCGCGCGGCGGCTGCTGACGTTCAACAGCTTCAAAGAGCGCACGCGTCAACTTCGGCGTCGGAATCTTACGGTAAGCAGCAGCATGGGCTTCGTCAACGGCCTTCATCAGATGATTAAGGCCATTACGCTTCAAAGCAGAAATGCGAATCATGCGAGCCCAACGCAAGAAGTGCAACTTACGTTCGAGTTCGAGATTAAACATTTCGCGATCGTAGCTCGAGAGCAAGTCCCACTTATTGACCGCCACCACCAACGCACGACCCGAATCCAACACATAACCCGCAATATGGGCGTCATGGTCAGCGATACCATTCTTCGCGTCGATCACAAGGATCACCACGTTGGCACTTTCGATGGCCTGAAGGGTCTTCACGACAGAAAACTTTTCAATCGCTTCAAAGACCTTGCCCTTCTTACGAAGACCCGCCGTATCGACGAGTTCGTACGGACGATCGTTATATTCAAAGTCCACACGAATCGCATCACGCGTCGTGCCCGGCATGTCATAAGCAATCAAACGTTCTTCACCAATGAGGGCATTGATGAGCGTCGACTTACCGGCATTGGGTCGACCAGCGAGCGTCACCTTGAGGCGCTTAGGCGCATCAGGATCCTCGTCTTCCTCTTCTTCAGGTTCTTCTTCGAACCCTTCAAGCGCAAGTTCCATGAGGGCGTTCACCCCCTGACCATGCGCAGCAGAGATCAACCACGGTTCACCTAAACCCAGTTCATAGAACTCGGCAGCGGCTACAGCTGAGAGGCCTTCAGCCTTATTGACGACGAGAATGATCTTGCGGCCCGATTCACGCAAACGCACAGCGATACGTTGATCGTGCGGCGTCAAGCCAGAGCGAGCATCACAGACAAAAATCACAACGTCGGCTTCGTCAATGGCTAATTCAGCCTGGCTGGCCATGGCCTTGACGATGCCTTCGGACTTCACGGGTTCAAAACCACCCGTGTCAACCACAATGTAGGGCATGCGACCGACGCGCCCCTGACCGTACTGACGGTCACGAGTCAACCCAGGAAAGTCAGCAACGATCGCGTCGCGGCTACGGGTCAGTCGGTTGAAAAGCGTGGACTTACCGACATTCGGACGGCCCACTAAAGCAATGACAGGAAGCATGTTGTTTATTCAAATGAGGTCGGTCGGAAGTCCTCCGACCGACGGGTTCTTATTTGTTAGGAGGCGATTAGTCTTCCAAGGGTTCCTGAAGGACATAAGCGACTTCGCCATCGACCGTCTGGAAGACGGCACCATAGCCAAACTGAGCGGCCGGCGCACGAACAGCACCATCGACACGCGTACGCGCAATCACCTGACCGTTGGACGGATTCATCATCGTGATGTAGCCTTCATAGTCGGCCACAGCGATGGTGGCACCGATACGGATCGGGGCAGAGACCGTACGGTACTGAAGGTCACGGTTCACCCAGGCTTCACGACCGTTGGCACGATTAAAGGCATGGACATAGCTCTGGTCGTCGACGACATAAACAAGCTGGCTATCTGCCACAGGTCCCGTCACCGCATCAACCTTGGCTGTCCAAGCAAGCTGGCCATTCATGGAATTCATGCAAACGAGCTGGCCTTGGAAAGCAGCCGCGCACATCAACTGCTGGTCGACCCAAGGACGACCCACGACGTCAATCAAGCGTTCGACTTCAGTGATTCCCTTAGCCTGACCAATCACCGCATCAAAGACGGTCTTACCATCAAGGCTCAAAGCCAACAAACGACCGTTAGCCTGACCTGCTAAAACACCCGCTGGCGACCAGGTCAACTGGTTATAAGCCTGAAGCGTCAAGGCAGGAGCCTGACCCTGATAGTGCCAACGACGTTCGCCCGTGATCAAATCAAAGGCCGTAATACGCGTATCAGCCGTCTTGACGACCACTAAATTCTGTCCGACCAAAGGCGCCACCTGGGTTTCAGCCGAGAGGGGCGCACGCCACTGGAAGCGGCCTTCGGCGTCGTACACTTCGACTTCGCCCTTATCGGTGACGAGGGCTAAGTGCATGCCGTCCGTACCAACACCAGCCGTAATACGGCCACCTGCTTCGACTTCCCAAACCTTCTGGCCATTGGTCTGATCAAGACGATAAAGACGATCTTCGCCAGCGGCGTAGACAGCATTTTCCGTCACTACGGGAACCAAATAGCCGCTATTTTCACCCACGTCAGCCGTCCAAGACACCTTGGCAGCAACCAGTTCCTTGAAGTCCTGCAACTCAGCAGGTTCATGGGTATCTGGCGTGGAGAAAAGACTGCAACCAGCCATCGGGAGCACCAAAAGCGCGGCTACAGCACCAGTCAAGATTTTCTTAGCAAACATCGTGTTCATCTCGGTCGAAAAAGAATCACGCAATCGTGAGCCTATGATTTTATTAGCATTAAGCAAGAGAGGCCAATCCTGGCGAGGTTTTTCAACCTTTTGCTCTCTTGCCATTTAGATCGATAACACCGTCAACTTACTCGGTTGACAAGGCTACCTTACTCTTTCGGAGGGAGGGAGCCCAACTTATATTGAAGGACGCCACGAATGGGGTTATCTTGCCCCGCGGCAGCTACGGCCTTTTCCCAAGCCGCACGCGCCTGAGCAAAGTCACCCATCGCGTAGTACACATCTCCGAAGCGATCCTGAAGTAAGGCTTCCTGATCCTTCACAGGCTTAGCCCCCTGAAGTAAAGTGAGCGCACCCGCCGTATTCTTGTCAGAGAGTTCAATCCCTGCCAAACGAATACGCGCCAAGGTGTCATATTCAGGATGACCAGACTTTTCGATCACCCACTGAAGACGCGTACGCGCAGACTTCAAGTCACCCGACTCGACTTCAGCAGCGGCAGCCTGCAAAGCACCCAAGGGGGCATAGACCGTCGTACCGTATTCGTCCATCAAGCCTGTCGAGATCGAACTGACGTTCTTCATGTCCTTGGTATAAACGGCATTCTGGAGTTGGACATACGCAGCCGAAGCATGCGCAGCCTGGTTACGTTGGTACCACTGCCAGCCATTCCAACCAGCAAAGCCCAAACAGCAGACACAGATGGCGGCAGTCACGGGGGTTCCCCATTTCTCCCACCAGGCCTTCATTTGGTCAATACTCTCTTGTTCTTCTAAGTCGTAAGCCATCGCTTGCGCTCCTTTATTTATGGGATTCTAAGCATACCGTACTTCATTCAGCACGGAAACTCAAAGCCTTTGCTATCGCGTCTGAAGCCTGATCAAGGGCCACCGTCGTCTGTTCGGCATAAGCTGTGGCACCTTCGCGAAGCGCCTTCACAGAGACCGTGCCAGAAGCCAATTCATCTTCCGTAGCAAAGACGGCAAAGCGAGCCCCGCTCGCGTCAGCCTTCTTCATCTGGCTCTTGATGCTACCCTTATTCGGATGCACCATCACGCGCACACCCTGGTCGCGCATAGCTTCAGCCAAGAGCATGGCCTTGACCTGTGTCTCGCCACCGTGGTGAAGCACATACACATCGGTCTGAGCCTTCTGCGGCACATTGCCACATTCACGCATGAGTTCGATAACGCGTTCCATCCCCATGGCAAAACCAACACCAGGCGCGGGACGGCCACCCAACATTTCGATCAACGGGTCATAGCGACCACCGCCACAGATCGTGCCCTGAGCACCCAACTTATCCGTGATCCATTCAAAGACCGTGTGGTTGTAGTAGTCAAGACCACGCACCAAACGCGGATTGATCACATAGTTAATGCCCGCAGCACTCACGATAGATTCCATACGATCGAGGAAGTGGCGGCTTTCGTCACCGAGGAAGTCCAGTAAGCGCGGTGCCGCGTTGACGAGATCCTGCATCTCAGGATTCTTCGTATCCAAAATACGCAATGGATTCGTATAGAGTCGGCGCTTAGCGTCTTCGTCAAGAATGTCTTGATTGCCTTCAAAATAGCGAATCAAAGCTTCGCGGTGAGCCTGACGTTCAGTCAACGCACCCAAGGTATTGAGTTCAAGACGCACATCACCCACGCCCAGTTCTTTCCAGATACGGGCAAGCATGATGATCATTTCAGCGTCGATTTCCGGACCTTCCATGCCGAGCGCTTCAGCGCCCAACTGATGGAACTGACGATAGCGACCACGCTGAGGACGTTCATGACGGAACATCGGGCCCATGTACCACAAACGTTGTGTGGCACCGTAAAGCAAGTTGTGTTCGTTGACCGAACGAACTACGGCCGATGTGCATTCCGGACGCAACGTCAACTGGTCACCGTTCATGCTATCGGTAAAGGAATACATTTCCTTTTCGACGATATCGGTCACTTCACCCACACCACGGGTAAAAACCTTGGTGTTTTCAAGAATCGGGGTACGGATTTCTTGATAGCCATAGCGTTCAAGCACGCCCACAGCCGTCTGTTGTACCGTCTGCCAAATCGCAGCATCGGCAGGGAGCATGTCGTTCATGCCCTTGACGCCAGCAAATTTTTCTTTACTCATTCTCTTTATCTATTCTGAGTTCATTCCCCACGGCGAGCTTGGCCGTAGGTGGTTTGGACGAATTCTTCAATCATAGCGTGAAAGCGTGTCTGCATGTCTTCACCCTTGAGACTACAGACCTTTTCACCGCGCACATAAACGGGCGCAACGGGACTTTCACCTGCCCCAGGCAAACTAATACCAATATCAGCCTGACGACTTTCGCCTGGACCATTCACCACGCAACCCATGACAGCAACTGTCATATTTTCTACGCCAGGCGCCTTCACGCGCCACTCAGGCATTCGTTCGCGTAAAAAGGCTTGTGTCCCTGCCGCCAAACGTTGGAATAAGTCTGACGTTGTGCGACCACACCCTGGGCAACTCGTGACGAGCGGCGTAAAGCTACGCAAACCCATACACTGAAGGATTTCTTGCGCCACGACCACTTCTTCGGTGCGCGGTGCACCGGGACTTGGCGTCAACGACACGCGAATCGTGTCACCAATCCCCTCTTGCAAAAGGACTGACAACGCAGCGGTCGAAGCTACAATGCCCTTAGATCCAATACCAGCTTCCGTCAAACCTAAATGCAAGGCATAGTTGCAACGGCGTGCCAGCATACGATAGACCGCAATAAGCCCTTGGACCTCAGAGACCTTCGCACTCAACACGATGCGATCGGCAGGTAAACCTAAGCGCACGGCTTCGTCAGCACTTTGCACAGCGCTTTCGACAAGCGCATGACGTAAGACCGCATCAGGCGTCAACGGAAGCCCGGCTGCTTGATTTTCATCCATCATGCGAGCCAACAACGCTTGATCGAGCGACCCCCAGTTAACACCAATACGAACAGCCGCGCCATACTTCTTGGCGGCCTCGATCATCATGGCGAAATTTTCTTCACCCTTAGCACCCTTACCGACGTTACCTGGATTGATGCGGTACTTCGACAAAGCGGCCGCGCATTCGGGATAGTCCGTCAAGAGCTTATGGCCGTTGTAGTGAAAGTCACCCACGAGCGGCACATCACAGCCCGCTTCGTCGAGCGCCTTACGAATCGCAGCCACTCCTCGGGCGGCTTCAGGCGTGTTCACCGTCAAACGAACGAGTTCGCTCCCTGCGCGCCAAAGCGCCAAAATCTGAGCGACACTTCCTTCGACATCAGCCGTTGACGTATTGGTCATCGACTGCACAACAATCGGGTTCATGCCGCCAATCACAACTTTTCGCTGTCCCCAAGAGACAGTCACGGCATGCGTTTTACGGCGAAATACGACATTATTTTCCGACACGGCGGATCTCCAGTTGTATTCGGTTGATCTCTACCCTCTAGGCAGAGAAAGGCGGCCTCAAAGGCCGCCTTTAGCAGAGAGACGACCCTTTGAGAGGATCGTTTATTTCACGTCGAAGCGACAAATGCCGTTTCGCGTGACTTTTTTAAGCTCGAACGGTTGTCCATCAACAGTGACGCTCAACACACTCGCATTGCCCACAGTCACTTTTGACCCCACCGGAACCTCTAAGTTTGCGACATCGTTGGCGCGCATCTCTTTGGCAAAGAGATTCTTGCCGTTAGGCATCTTAATCTGAACCCAGCAAGCTTCCGTGGTTCGCAACACGAAACGACGGTGATTGGCTTTAGCGACCGGTTGATCAGTGGACTTTTGAACGTCCTTAGATGCTTCGACCACCTTAGCGGGCGGCGTCACAGGTTGAGCCACCGTGGCTTCAGTCGTCGTTGCGGGAACGGTTGTTGTCGTCGCTGGCGCTTCTGCGGGCTTCGCTTCAGGGGTTGCTACCGTATCGCCTGGGGCAGCATCCGCCTTTTGAGCGTCCGATTCCGTACCTTCAGGAGCCGATTTCGATTCTGCCAACGCTGCCGTCGTCGCATTTTCAACGGGTTGCACCGGCGTATTAGGCTCATCGTTCAAATAAGCCCAAACACCAGCGCCAAGCGCCGCCACCACCAAAGCCACAAGACCCAAATTCAAACCCAAACGACGTTGCTTTGAATGAACAACGATTTCAGTCGACGGATCGTGGTCAGGCAATACACCCACTTCAGCAGACCCAAAGCGAGCGGCATAGTCAGCCAACAAAGGCGTTGGATCGATCTCTAAAGATTGCGCGATACCACGAAGAAAGGCACGAACATAGACGGGTTCGGGCAACTCGTCCATGCGCTCATCTTCAATGGCACGCAACTGCTGGACAGACAAGCGAGAACGAGCAGCCATATCCCCGAGAGAAATCCCCTGTGCTTCGCGCGTACGCTTTAAAACGGCACCAAAACCTTCGGTTGGCGCACTCTGAAGAGTTGGTTCATTCATCTCGGTTTGCTGGTCAGCCATAGCTACTCCTCGTTTGCGTCTCGGCAGACGATTATTTTTGACGAGCTGCAAAAAGCAGCGGTGCCGCTTCAGCCTTCTGCTGGGCTAAGCGTTCGGCGCGACGAGTACGGTCACGGACTTCGCCCGCGAGCTGTCCACAAGCGGCATCAATATCATCCCCTCGCGTCTTACGCACGGTCGTCACGATACCAGCCTCATTGAGGCGGCGGCAGAATGCGAGCACCTGATCGCGCTCTGGTTTGACGAGGTCAGACTGCGTGAAGGGGTTGAAAGGAATTAAGTTAAATTTGCAAGGCACTTGTTCGCGACGAACCAATTCAACGAGTTCATCTGCCTGTTCAAGACGGTCGTTAATACCGCCCAACATGACATACTCGAACGTAATGAAGTCGCGTGGTGCTACTTTTAGATAACGACGGCAAGCAGCCATCAAATCAGCCAACGGATGCTTGCGATTAACAGGCATCAGCTTATCGCGCAACGCATCGTTACCCGCGTGCAAGCTCACAGCCAAGGCGACAGGCGAATCCTCAGCGAGCTTATCCATTTGACGCACAAGACCCGAGGTCGACACCGTCACGCGACGACGAGAGAGCCCGTAGCCATTGTCGTCCAAAAAAATGTGCAGTGCACGAAGCACATTGTCCAAATTCTGAAGCGGCTCACCCATCCCCATCAACACAACGTTGGAGATGATGCGATCGTTGGGATCTGTCACGCCGGCATCCTGACGCAATTCGCGTTCGGCATACCAGAGCTGACCCACGATTTCAGCCGTTGTCAGATTACGGTTAAATCCTTGCTTACCCGTCGAGCAGAAGAGGCACCCCATGGCGCAACCTGCCTGCGTAGAAATGCAAAGCGTGCCGCGGTCATCCTCGGGAATAAACACCGATTCGACCGCGTTACCGTTACCGACGTCAAAGAGCCACTTGCGCGTACCGTCAGCCGACTTCTTTTCGGTGATAGGTACGGGAGGACGCACTTCGGCCATGTCCTTCAACTTGGCACGGAAAGCCTTCGCAAGGTTGGTCATATTGTCGAAGTCACCTTCAACATGACGATGAAGCCAACGCGAAAGCTGTGTGGCACGGAAAGCCTTTTCGCCGATACTGGCACACCAAGCCGTCAAACCTTCGTGATCGAAGTCAAGCAGGTTGACCTTCGGGGTGCTAGCAGACTCTTTGACGATGTCGGTCACTGATCTATCCTCACTTTTTCCCGATTAGCGGCTGTGAATGTTGAGAGCCGGGAAGAAGTAGGCGATTTCAACGGCGGCCGTTTCCGGAGCGTCGGAACCGTGAACAGCGTTGGCGTCGATGCTTTCAGCGAAGTCAGCGCGGATCGTGCCCGGTTCAGCCTTCTTCGGGTCGGTAGCACCCATGAGTTCGCGATTCTTGAGGATGGCACCTTCGCCTTCGAGAACCTGGATCATGACGGGACCAGAGGTCATGAAAGCAACGAGATCCTTGAAGAAGGGACGTTCCTTGTGAACGGCGTAGAAGCCTTCGGCTTCAGCCTGGGAAAGGTGACGCATCTGAGCGGCAACAATCTTGAGGCCGTTCGTTTCGAAACGGGAATAGATCTTGCCGATCACGTTCTTGGCAACGGCGTCCGGCTTGATGATGGAGAGGGTGCGTTCAATAGCCATTTTGTTCTCTCTAGAGTAAATGGATGTATAGACAATACGCCGCTTGCAATTTGGTAAACAGCTTGCAAGCCGCAGGAAATTCAAGAAAAGTCAGCAAAGGCTTCCTTCTCTATTCGAACATATGATTTTAGCACGAGGCCGATAGACTACCCTTTTCTGATATATCTTTTTTCTTTTCGCAACATCACTTTCGGGTTTTCTTGCTCCTGTTATAGTGGCAAGTCATGGCAGAATTGCATCTGACTTAAACTTTATTTGCATATTTGACGCTATCAACCGAGGCGCTCATAGGTGAAAATGACCATTCATCTATGGATACTCGCGCTGCGCATAGGACCGATCAACTCATGTCAGATTCCACTACACATCGCCCCATTGACAAAATCTTTGCCGAAAATCTAGGCCTGTCTTATGGTGGGTGCGTACGAGATCTCGCCAACACACTCTTTAACCGTGAGGTCGCACAAGCGGCAGGCGTCAAGCTTTGCCCGATTCCGTTGTTGGGTGGCTACGAAAAACGACGTATGCGCGCTTTTTGGGCAGCCAACCTCCAAGCCATCGCGCTTTGGATTACGGTTGAACGCATGCCTGAGTTTGGAGACGAAAAGCTCCTTCGTAAGACGCTCTTCAACATGCAAGGTTTTGTCGACAAAGCCTTAGGGCGTCCCATCTTCTCAAAACTCAACCCTGAAGACCTGGAGCGCTATAGCCAACTCCGTAGCCACATGACGCGTGTTGCCCTACAACACGGCGCCGACAAAGAGTCGATTGCTCGCGCCTTCTTGGCTGAACTTCATCAGCAGTCGCCTGAAAGCGTGCCAGACTCTCGCGTCGCAGCCACCGTGACGCATATCGGCATGGCCGCTGGGCTCTTTATCAAGTTACTCAATATTTCGCTTGATTCGCCCAATTCTTGGGAACGCGCTAGATAATAATCTTGCACGCTTAATTAAAAGAACCGCAGTTCTTTGAACTATGCAAAAGTTATAAAAATCAATAGCTTACAAAATTTTCCCGTGGCTCGAAATGATTTTTTTCATTTCGAGCCTTTTTTGCGCCCGTTTTCAAGGAATAAATCGCGTCTGACAAGTTCTTTTTCACCCTCGAAAAACCTAGTAAAAACTTGACAATTATAGTTCGAAGAACTACAATTAATTGTATAATTATAGAGGTTTTATCATGGGCGTTCCAGAGAGTATTCGTGCTGTTCCTAGACCGAGAAACACAGTGGTGATTGACAGTGGAAGCAATGGTGCTAAGCGCTATTCTGTCCACGCTCGATTGACTTCGATTTGTAAGCCAGGTTGTAATCCTCGTCCGGTCAATGGTTCAGTTATTGGTCATATCATCGACGGTCAATTTGTCCCACGAACAACTCAACCTAAGTTAGCTGAGGATGGTCCAGAGTACTTGTCGTATGGTGTAGCAGCGCTACTTCACGATGAGTTACGTGGGCTTGATCGAGAACTCTTTAATATCTATGACGTGAAAGACGCTTGCATGATTCTGGCGCTAGCAATGCTTCGCA